>JALOTH010000194.1 GCA_025458035.1 Rhodospirillales bacterium | reverse complement strand
CTCCTCCCGCAGCCGCGACAGCGCGGTCAGGCACGCCACGATATCGCGCGCATTGTCATAGCCGACGATGATCACCGGGGTCGCTGTCAGGCACCTTGCGGCGGAAAACGGCGCGGCGGGCGGCGGCGCCTCGGCACTCAGCGTGTCCATGCCGTCGGCACTCCCTTTACCGGTTCCAGGCGTGGGCGCCGCTCGCGTCCGTGCTGGCGGCGGCGACGCGCAGCATGCGCGCGGCGCGCCACAGGCGGATGCGCACGAGGGCGATTGCCGCGAGGGCGCGGTTCCGCGCCCCGGACATGCGCTCGCTGCGCAGGATGCGCCGCAGGTCGGGCAGTGGTGAGAGGGCGACGGCGAGCGCGCGCGCGCACCAAGCCGCCGTGCTGCGGCCGGCGGCCCGCCACTCGGCGTGGTCATGATCGGTCTGCCGGCGCCATTTCTCCGCGATCTCGTCCAGCGAGGCGCGCGCCGGATGGGTAACGACGGCATCGGCGGCGTAGACGACGCGGTAGCCCAAGGCGCCCGCTTGCCGCCCCCAGACGCGGTCCTCGGCCACCTCGATGCCGGCGAACGGGCCGATGCGGTCATAATCGCGGCGCCACACCATCAGATTGCCCGCTCCGGAAAACCCCTTCTTCTCGATGTATTCCCGCTGGCGGAAGGCGAACACCGTCTCGTAGGCTTCGATGAGGGTCAGCCGTGCCGGATCGGCGCAGCCGACGCGCACATCGCCGCCGACGATGGCTCCCTCGCCGGCCGCCAGCAGCGCCGCCACCATTGCCCGCAACCAGTCGGGCGCGGCGAGGCAGTCGGCGTCGATGAAGGCGAGCACCTCGCCTCGCGAGGCGGCGACACCGCGGTTGCGCGCCGGCCCTGGCCCCGGAACCGCCTCGCGCAGCAGCGTTGCCCCGCGCTCACTGGCCCACTGTGGCAACTCATGGGAGCCGTTGTCGACGACGATGACCTCGAACCGATCGCCGCCATAACTCTGGCCGGCGAGCGCGGTCAGGCAGCGATCGAGGAACCCCGGCTGATTGAGATGCGGGATGATGACGCTGACGAAGGGCATCCGCTGCGGCCCGCTGGTCATCTCCGATGTCGATATCGCCATGGGATCGCGCACCGCCCCGTGCCGTGTCCGTAGGGTTGTAGCAGATAACAAACTTCGGCGAAAAAGAGAAATTCCTTGTACGGCGGTACAGCGGTACGGCGGTACGGCGGCCCGGCGCCATGTGCCGCTGCGCCCGCCGGAACTGATCCCGGCGGGCCCGCTTGTCAGCGCGCAGCCGTGGTGGGTGGCATGGACGCCGGCGGCAGCCTACAGCAAGAGGTCGTCGACACCGGCAGTGGCGTGAAAAATGAAATCATCGGCGCTCAGCGAGGCCAAAGTCACGCCCGTCAGCTTCAACACGTCGCTGCCGGAGAGGAAGATCGTCGTTATTCCCCGGCTTTCGAACATCTTTCCTGCCAGCTGATCCCAACTTGAAATCCCGAAGCCACTCAGCTCGATTTTGTCGATGCCGGCCTCGAAATCGCGAATATCGTCGCTGCTGTCGCCCAGTTGGAAGCGGAAGCGATCGGCGCCCTCGCCGCCGTAGAGAATGTCACGGCCGCGGCCGCTGATGAGCAGGTCCTCGCCGGCGCCGCCGTTGAGGTTATCGTTGCCGTCGCCGCCGTCGAGCGTGTCGTTCCCCGCATCCCCGGTCAGCGTGTTGTTGCCAAGATCGCCGATCAACAGGTCGCCATACTTCGAACCGGTGACGCTCTCGATACTGATCAAGGTGTCGGAACCGTCGCCGCTCGCCGTGCCGATTGTGAGATTGACGGTCACGCCCGCCGGTGCCGCACCGTAGTGGACGACGTCAATGCCGCTGCCGCCGATCAGTGTGTCATTGCCGGCGCCGCCGAGCAGCGTGTCGTTACCGACACCACCATCGAGCACGTCGTCGCCGCGTCCGCCGATCAGCATGTTGCTGCCGCCATCGCCGGTGATCGTGTCGTTGAAATTGGAACCGTTGACGGTCTCGAACCCTCGCAACACGTCGTTGCCTTGCCCGGTGGCGGTGGCCCAGAGGAGGTTGACCGAGACCCCTTGCGCGGCGTCGGCAAAGCTGACGGTATCCAGACCAAAGCCGCCTTCGAGCGTGTCATCGCCGAGGCCGCCGGAGATCCAGTTGTTGCCGGCATCGCCGGTGATCTTGTCGGCGTGGGCCGAGCCGGTCACGTTTTCGACGCCGACCAGGGTGTCGTTGCCGTCGCCGGTTGCCGTGCCGAGGAGGAGATTGACAACGACGGCGCTGGCGGAGCCGGCGAAGCTGACTGAATCGGTGCCCGCACCGCCATCGAGGAGATCATCGCCGGCGCCGCCGATCAGAGTGTCGTTGCCATCGCCGCCGAACAGGCGATCATTGCCGGCACCGCCGGTCAGGACATCGTGGCCGCCGAGGCCCTCGACCGTGTCGTTGCCGGCGAGGGCATCGATGACATCACTGCCGGCGGTGCCGGTGAGCGAGTCATTGCCCGTCGTCGGGCCGGAGCCGGGCTGCGGTGTCGGGGCCGGCGCCGGAGCGGGTGTCGGTTCGGGTGTGGGGGCTGGCGGCGGCGGGGGGGGTGAGCTGGCCCCCGCGACGATGAAGTCGGCGGCGGTGAACTGGCTCGCGCTGGCGTTCTGGATCAGCACCTGCCAGTCGGCGACGCGGTCGCCGTTGCTGTCAATCTGCGCCAGGACATCGCTCCCCGACTGCTGCACGCGCAGCTGCCTGCCGCCGCTGAAGGACGCCGCGCCGATCCAGCTGAGCGAGCCCAGCGCGCTGACATCGATCACGTCGCCGGTGGCGGCGCCGGCGCCGTCGAAGCCGGCGATGGTGTCGAGGGCCGCCGGTGTCGACTCGGCGGCCGTCCGATACAGGAAGGTGTCGTTGCCGGCATCCCCCTTCAGATGGTCGGCGCCGAGGCCGCCAACCAGCGTGTCATCGCCGCCGGCGCCGGCCAGCTGATTGGCGCCGTCATCGCCGAACAGGCCGGCGCCCTTGCGTTGGCGCAGGCCATCGAGGACTTTCGGCTCCTGGGCGGGCGGCACGATGGCTCGGTAGATGTGAAGGTTATCGATCTGCCCGTTGAAGGTTTTCCCCCAGTTGTCGGCGCCGACGGTCAACGGGCGGGTGCTGGGAACCACCCGCCCCGACAGACCGCCCTTGCTGCCGATGGCCGCTCCGTCGAGGAACAGCGTGGCGGCGCCGGTGACGCTGTCATAGGAGGCGCTGAGGGTGTGCCACTTGCCGTCAAAGGCCTGCGGTGCCTTGACCGCGACGACCGTACCGAAGCCGCCGCCGGTATTGAGAAAAAGGTTGATGGTGCCGTTGCTGTCGAAGGCGATGCCGTAGGCGGTGTGCACCCACAGCGGGCGGGCGGCGGTCAGTCCGTCGCTGCGGAAATCGAACGACAGGGTCAATTGCTCCATGCCCGCCAGTTCGCCATTGGCGTTGGACAGCGTGACGAGGTCCGGCGTGCCGGCCTTGAAACTCGCCGCGGCGCCGGTCTTGCCCGCCGCGTAGCTGGGTGTGCCGACCCAGGCGAGGGTGCCGCCCGAGCCGCCGAGATTGACCAGGGCGTTATCGAAGGCGACGTCCACCAGCAGCGGCGTTTTCACCGCCACCTGCCGGTCAACCGTCGTCACGGTGACCGCGACCTGCCGCTGACCCGGGGTCTGAAACTCGTGGGTCACCGTCTGGCCGGTGGCGCTGGTGCCGTCGCTGAAGTCCCAGCGGTAGGTGACGGGGCCGGCGGGCAGCTCGCCGCCCGGGTAGGCGGGGGCGGAGAGGGTGACCTTGAAGGAATCCAGCCCCACCGGTGACGTCGAGGCCTGGATGTAGACCGGCGGCTTGTCGAGGGAGGCGAGCAGCCCCTGCGCGCCGATGCCCTTGCCGAAGTCCACGGCGCTGCCCGGAACCGGCAAGAGATCCTGCGGCGATCTTACATCGAACGCGTTAAGGAACAAAGCATCATAGAAATTCCCAGTGCCGGGTTCCTGATTCTGTACGATAACGTTTTTGGAAACGATAGCAGGGCTGCCACTCGCAATACGTAGCGATGTTGTCACGTTATTTTCAACAATTAAATTTTCCCCGCCGGGATGATACACAGATATTGCCGATATTTTGTTGGGCGGTGAAATAACCGTATTGTTCCTAATAGTTAACCCACTGCCCCACTCCCGCTCGATTGTGATGCCATGGCTGGAACCATTCCAAATTATATTGTTCTCGATCAGGAAGTTGTTAAAGCCAAGCCCCCCGTTGTCCTGAATGAATATTCCTTGCACATCCCCAAATTGTCCTTGATATA
>JALOTH010000193.1 GCA_025458035.1 Rhodospirillales bacterium | reverse complement strand
GCGGTTTCACGAGCTGTGGGCGTTGCGGCTTTGCACGTGGCTCGGTGTCGGGAATGATCCGCGTTACACGCCGACGACGACGTTCGAGACGTTCCCGTTCCCCGAGGGGCTGACGCCGGATATTCCGGCGGCCGAGTATGCCGGCGATCCGCGCGCCGTGGCCATCGCCGAGGCGGCGAAGCGGCTGAACGAGCTGCGCGAAAACTGGCTCAATCCGCCCGACCTCGTCCGCCGCGAGCCGGAAGTAGTGCCGGGTTATCCCGACCGCATCCTTCCCGTGAGCGAGGCCGCCGCCGCGATCCTGAAGAAGCGCACGCTGACCAACCTCTATAACGAGCGGCCGGCGTGGCTCGACCACGCGCACCGTGACCTCGACGCGGCGGTGGCCGTCGCCTACGGCTGGCCGGCGGACCTTGCGGACGACGAGATCCTCAAGCGCCTACTCGCCCTCAACCTTTCGCGATTCACGAACGCGTAAGGAACAGGTGTATGGATAAAGCGTTCAGTGTAATAAATTGGCAAATGGAAGGGAAAAGGCGGTGACGACAGCCTTAGTCGGTATTTCAGAGATCAGGAGCGGGGACGATTTCAAAAGTTCATGGTGGTTCGATCCGTTCGGAGCCGATTTGGCCGCGATTGTTCCTGTCGCGTTGCCTCAGGCGCGGCCGGCTGTCGGTTGTGCTGCCAATAGGACGATGATCCCGTTTCCCCTGCCTCCTGGGGAGCCGCAAGGCACCCTATGGACATGGCCAGCGCCACGCGGCGGTCTCGCCATGCTTGTAACCGAGAGAGACGGCCAACAGGAGTTGACCGCCCTGTGGCCCTTCACCGCGGACGGCGAGGAGCACGACATTCGCATCGACCGCGTCATGATGGCGCCCGATCGGCTGCAGGCAATGATCGAGGGGACGATCGGCGGCATGCTGGAGGTGACTTGGCTTGATGCGCTGTTCGCCGTCAACCGCGGCTTCTACGCGGCGGGATCGGTGCACAGCGTTATTCTCGCAGGCATTGCACATCGCTTTTCGGTAGTTATCCCGGAGCATATCCGGATCACGCCGGGTGCGCCGGGTTACGCGGCGTTCCGCGAGGCGGAACCCTCGGCTGTCGACAACGATGGCGCGGTTACCATCCGCATGAAAGGAATGGCTGCCATCGTGCCTGTCGAGGATGAATTGCCAACCGTTTATTCGGTCCAGGGGCCAGTGAAACGGATCATGGAATATCCCCTTCGGCTCTTTGATCGCGATGTGTGGGACGTTCGGGTGACCGTGGCGCGCATTGGCCCGGAGTTCGAAAAGGAGGTGGACCTCTCCATCCTGGTCACTGACATCGTGCTTGATGGCGGGCCATTGCCACAGGTGGGGGACGATGTGGCGGCCGCGATCCGGCTTCAGGGGCGGATTTGGTGGCCTAACATTAAACGTTCAGCTTAGGAGAGTGTCGGCCCGCGGCCGGCGTGGCTCGACCACGCGCACCGCGATCTCGAGGCGGCGGTGGCCGCCGCCTACGGCTGGCCGGCGGACCTTGCGGACGACGAGATCCTCAAGCGCCTGCTCGCCCTCAACCTCGCCCGCGCCGCCGGCTGAAGACAACCGGGACGTTCAAGCCGCCGGTATAGGCGGGTCGCGGCTTCCGACGGCTCGGCCCGGCGCTGACCGAGAGCGTTGGCATTTCCCACCACTTTCGCGGACGGACGTCGCCACCGGGGCCACGCTCCGCGGTGGGATCGCGCTCTTAATACACTATTAAGTTTTATTTTGAAATTGTATACAATCTGAGATATAAAAGAATCCGGTTGATCGGCACTCGCGGCATCGCGCCTTTCCCGCGAACCGGGCTGGTGACGGCACGGCGGAAGGGCGAGGCGGGAACCGGATGTTCGTTGCAAGTTTGCTGATGCGGCAATGAAAAACGTCAAATATCGGGATAGGGACAGGAGTTATGGTCAAGGGCTGGAAAAGACTGATCGCGGCATCTGGACTCTTATGTCTGTTTTCCACCAGCGGACAGGCGGCGGTGGCGGTGGGTGTCGAGCTGTATCTGCTTGTTGATACGTCCGGAAGCATCTACGCCGATGAGTTCTTGCTGCAAAAACAGGGTTACGTCGATGCCTTTCGCTCCCCCGAAGTGAAAGCGGCGATCGCCGCCAATCCAACCGGCTCGATCGCCGCAACCTTGATCTACTGGGCGGGGCCAAAGCATCAGGCCCTTGGCGTCGGCTGGACGCGCATCACCAGCGACACCGCCGATGACTTCGCCGATCTGATTGCCGCTACCGCCCGGCCGAACTTCGGCCGCTTTGCGCAGACCGCGCCACAGGACGTGCTCACCGCGATCGTCACCAATCCGCTCTTTGATTACCGCGTGAACGACTTCACCAGCGCCAAGCAGGTTGTCGACATCTCCGGCGACGGGCCGAGAAATGCCGGCCTCACCGGCACGGCGGGCCGCGACGCCGCGATCGCCGCTGGCATCGATGTCATCAACGGCCTCGCGATCCTCGATGATCCCGAGGTCCTGCCCTATTATCAGCAGTTCGTCATCTATGGCGGTGGTCAGGTTTTCGTCGCCAATGATTTCGACGACTTCGGCGCAGTCCTGCTGACCAAGATCACCCGGGAAATCGGTCCCGACGTCACGCCAGTGCCGCTGCCCGCCGGGGCTTGGCTGCTGGCCACCGGTCTCGCCACCCTGATCCTGGCGAGGCGGCGCCGATCCCGGTAGCGCGCCGGCAGGGGCTGCGCGGGGTTTGCGCGCGAGCCAGCGGAGGCTGTAAGCAAGGAAGGCTGTCACGTTGTAAAGAAGACGGGCGCACCAGCACGACCGTCAGCAACCGCAGAGCGAGGCAAGGGAGGCACGGCCGCGGTGACCGTCAACAGCCGCCGGCTCCTCATTCTGGGCGGCACCCGCGAAGCCGCCGACCTTGCGCGTGCCGTCGATGCCGGCGGCACCGGCGGGTTCGATCTCATCACCTCGCTCGCCGGACGCCTGCCGACGCCACCGTTGCTGCCCGGTGCGCTGCGTGTTGGCGGTTTCGGTGGCGCTGCCGGCCTGATCCGCTTCCTCCGTGAAGCCGAGATCAGCCATGTCATCGATGCCACCCACCCCTTCGCGGCAACCATCTCCCGTCACGCACATCACGCCTGTTGCGCCGTCGGACTGCCACGCCTGATGCTGGTGCGGCCCGAGTGGCAGCCGGAGATTGGCGACCGATGGACGGAAGCCGCTGATTTCACCGAGGCGGCTTGGCGGCTGCCGCGCCTCGGCCGGCGGGCCTTTCTGACCATCGGCCCCGGCGAGTTGGCGGCATTCACCGGTGTGCGGGATGCGTGGCTTCTGGTCCGGCTGTTCGTGCCGCCCGCCGCCGCACTGCCCCTCGAAGACTATGGCGTGGTGGTGGCACGGCCGCCGTTTACGATCGACGACGAGTTGGCGTTGATGCGCCGACACTGCATCGACCTGCTGGTGACGAAGAACTCCGGCGGGACGACCGAGGCGAAGCTGGCGGCGGCGCGCGCCCTCGATCTGCCGGTGCTGATGGTGCGCCGGCCGGCGAAACCGGACGGCACACGGGTCGACAGCGTGCGGGCGGCCGTCGATTGGCTGCGGGCGGCGCCGTGAGCCTCAACCGCCGGGCTCCGCCTTCGGCCGCAAAACGTGGTGATGATCGGTCGCGTACAAACGGCTGTCGGCGAAGTCCGTGCCGGCGAGGGTGCGGCCGACGAGGATCAGCGCCGTGCGCGTCAGGCCGGCGGCCTTCACCGGCTCGCGGATCGTTGCCAGCGTGCCG
>JALOTH010000085.1 GCA_025458035.1 Rhodospirillales bacterium | reverse complement strand
GAATTGCGCCACGCCAAGGAGGAGGGGATCGACTTCTTCTTCCTGCACACGCCCGTCGAGATCTTCACCGACGCCGATGGCAACGTCAGCGGCATCAAGGTGCAGAAGATGGCGCTGGGCGAGGCGGATGAGAACGGCCGGCGCAAGCCGGTGCCGCTCGATGAATTCGTCGAGCTCGACTGCGATATGGTCGTCTACGCGCTCGGCACCAACGCCAATCCCATCGTCGCGCAGGCGACGCCGGGCTTGGCGCTGAACAAGCGGGGCTACATCGTTACCGACGAGGTGACACAGGCAACCAACCTGAAAGGCGTTTTTGCCGGCGGCGATATCGTCACCGGCGGCGCCACGGTGATCCTGGCGATGGGCGCGGGCCGGCGCGCGGCACGGGCGATCGGCGCCTACCTGCAGGACGGGCAGCGGAAATGGCCGATCACCGCCGACGATTTGAGCGCCTTCGTGCCGCCGGTGCCGCTGGCCAGCGCCGCCGTTGCGGCGGTCGGCGCGCCGCAGCACCACTGACGGCGCCGCGGTGGTGATGCCGGGGGCCGTCGACGCTCAACCGGCGAAGGACGCGCCGGCCAGGCTCAGGGCGCGGCGAAGACGAATGCTCTCGCGCTATCGAGGGCGACGCCGACACGGCTGCCGGCGGGCGGCAGCATGATCCCGGCGACGGTGGCGCGCAGCGTCAACCCGCTGCCCTCATGGACGACGGTGATTGCGCTGAGGCCGCCCAGCAGCCGGCTGGACATCACCTTCGCGCCGCCGCCGGCGGGATCGATGGCAATGTTCTCGGGGCGGATCAGTACGGTCACCGAGGCGCCGTCGGGCCACTCGCCTGCCGCGAACGGTCCCAGCTGCGTATCGACCCGGCCGCTGTCGACCCGGCCCGTTAGCGCGTTGAGGGGACCGAACAGTCCGGCGACGAAGGGGTTGACCGGCGCGAGGTAGACGTCCGCGGGCGTTCCTTGCTGGATGACCTCGCCCTCGGCCATCACCGCCAGCCGGTCGGCAATGCTCATCGCCTCTTCCGGATCGTGGGTGACGATCAGCGTCGCGATGCCGGTCTCATGCAGGAACGCCGCGGTTTCGTCGCGGACCTGTGCCCGCAGCGCCATATCGAGGCCGGAAAACGGTTCATCGAGCAGCAGCACATCCGGATGTGGCGCCAGCGCCCGTAGCAGGGCACAGCGCTGCTGCTGGCCGCCGGACAGCGTGTGCGGGTAGGCGCTGGAGAAGTCGCTCAAGCCCATCCGGGCGAGGGCGGCCTGCACCCACGCCTCGCCGCCGGCGGTGCCGGCGATGCCGAAGGCGATATTGTGGCCAACGGTCAGGTGCGGAAACAGCGCGTAGTCCTGAAACATCAGGCCCACGCGCCGCCGTTCCGGTGGCAGGACGGTGCCGGTGCGGGCGTCAGCGACGACGCGCCCGCCGATCTCGACGCGGCCGGTCTGCAGGCGCTCAAGACCGGCGGCGAGCCGGAGCAGCGTCGTCTTGCCACATCCCGACGGGCCGAGCAGGCAGACGATTTCGCCGGCGCCGACGGCGATGGAGATGTCGCGCAGCACCGGCACGCCGTCGTAGGCGTGACTGACGGAGGCGAAGCGCAGGCCGGGAGCTGGCGCATCGGCGTCTGCGGTGCGGCCGGCCGCCAGAACGCGCCGACGCTGCCGCCCGCTCGCCGCGCGATCGTCCTCGGCCGTCACCGCCAACACGCTCTCCCACGACGTTACGCCTCAATCAGAAGGTGATGCCGATTTCGCCGCCAAACACAATAGCCGTATCGGCGCTGCCGACGCCCGCCGGGTCGAACACCAATTGCAGGTCCGGGCGGACATAGAACCAGGGGGTGAGCTGCACCGTGTGGTTGATTTCCAGGATCTTCTCCGATCCGCTGGGATCGAGGTCGCCGGACAGCTTGCCGTAGAAGAAGCCGATGGCGGTGTGGTCCTCATCGCGGCTCGGAATCAAGCCCTTGTAGACGAGGCCGGCGCCGAAGAACACGGGCACCTCGTTGATCGCCTGGCGCGGCAGGAAGGCGGCGACCGCCCACGGCGTCAGACCCTGGTCGAGCGTCTCCGGCTCGCGATAGACCATCTGTTCCAGCGATAGGTAGAACCCGGCGTTGCCGTCCTTGTCGCGGCCGTCCTTCAAGTCCTCGCGATTGCCGCTCTCGCCGAAGATGCCGACCTTGGCGAGGCCCGGCAGGCCTTCGGGGATGGCCGGCTCGCCGCCCTCCTCTGCCGGCGCCTCGGGCTGGTGCCAAGCGTAGCTGGCTTCGCCGATGGCGAACACACCGTCTTCCGGATCGAGGGTGAAGCGGGTGCCGTTGCGCTTATCGTCGATGGTTTTTTCGTCGGCATTGTAGACGCCGACGGCGAGGCGCAGATGCTCGATGGGTTCCACCGCCGCGACGACGCCCCACTGCGCGAACGGCGCCGTGGTGAAGCCGAAGTTGCCGCCGGGAACGTTCCCCGGCACGCCGTTGATGCCGCCGTTGACGTAGTTGGCGTAGATGTCGGAGGCGAGGAAGTCGGCTTCGGTGGTCAGGCGGCCGAGCTTGACCGTGAGCTGATCGTCGAGCAGCCGCTGCTGGGCGTAGAGTTCGGACAGGCGGATTTCGCGGCCGGTGTAGACCTGCTGGACGGCGAAGATGTTGCCGACCTTGCGCTCCGACAGATCCTGTCCGGAGGACCAGGCGCCGCTGGCGTAGATGCTGAAGCCTGGGATGCTGGCCAGTTTCTCGAAATCGAGGTCGACGCCGAAGTCGATGCGCCCGGCGTAGTCCCAGCCGTCGCCGGAACCGGCGTTGCCGTTGCGCACCGCCATGATATCGGTGGTGTAGGCGCCCTCGAAGGTGATGCCCCAGTCCTCCAGCTGCGTGCGGATGCCGCCCCAGTCGCCGGTGGCGTAGTCCCCGGTCAGCCAGTCGTTCAACGCATCGGCACGCGCCGGCAGCTGGGTTGCCGACAGGACCACCCCGGCCAACGTTGCACGCATCGCCATTCGCCTCATCGCACTCTCTCCCTAAGGGTTGCCATCGTCATCCCCGTCACGGGTTTAGCCACTGTTCGGCACGGCGCGGGGCATTCGTGTTATGGTATAACATATTTGAAACTCAGGCCAACGAGCGGCGATGGTGGTCGGGGCGCCCTTGGCGGCACTGTGACATTCGGGGCGCAGGCCGAGATGATCCCCGGCATACAAAGTGTGGTGACAAGTAATATGACAAATTTTTGCGTCTCGCTTTTCGATTGCGCAAGGCGGAACGACCGCCGGCGGGTCGCCGCCTGCTCACTGTGCCGCGGCGGACACATGCGGCCTGTCGGGCGCCGAGGAAGGGCGATGAGGATCGCTGCCGTCACCGTCGTCCCCGCTGGACAGGCGCGAAATCGGCTGTTCGCGGCGGCGAGGCGCTGCCTCGACTGTGTCACCGCCGCAACAGGCCGTTACCCGAATTGCCGCATAGGGTATCGTATCGTGTAAAAGGGCGGATCGTGCGGCGACGCCGGCGAGGGTGACTGGCCCGTTGTGTTGGCGACAGGGGTGTGTCACACTCCGCTCAACGCAGTGAAACACAGCATTTCCGGCGACTTTGCGGTGCGCTGGGCTCTGGAACGCGTGTTCGCTTGGCCGTAACAAAACCCTAAAAAAAGAAATGTGACTGATCGGCAATTTTCGCTTGCGAGCCGTCACCCAAATGGGTATAAATGACCCTGTCCCGCGAGCGTCCTAGCGAACCAGACCGGGGCCGCTCAGCGCCCCAGCCCCTGGTTCTCTTTGACCTCCTCCCTATCCAACTCACGCCGCCCCGTTGGGGCGGTTTTTTTTTTGGCTGGCGCCGCGCCGTGGCGGTCGGGCGAGCAACGCCAATGCTGCGGTCGATCCTCCCGGACCGCGGGCGCGGCGGCGCCTGCCCTCGCCGACACAGCGAAGCCTTGATTTCCGTGCAGCATTCAGCAGTTTCTATCGGGAAACCGGGCGGCGCCCCGCTGCACGAAGGCCCAGCGACCCGGTAAGGGGTTACCGATGATGCGTTCGCGGCGATACGTTCTGACACGCGGTCTTGTCCTGATGCTGGCTTTGGGGGCCGCGCTGGCGTTTCCCGGCGCCGGCCGTCTTGCCGCCGCGTCACCTGCGCCGCCGACGGCGGCCGCCTTCATCAGCAGTCTGTCGGAGCAGGCGATCCAGGCGCTGACCCAGCCCAATATCGCGAGCGAGGAGCGCGAGCGCCGTGCCCGCGATCTGCTGCGGGAGAACTTTGCCATCGCCACCATCGGCCAGTGGGTGCTCGGCCGCTATTGGCGGGCGGCCACCCCGGAGGAGCGGGACGAGTATCTCAAGCTGTTCGAGAGCCTGATCATCGTCACCTACGTCGATCGCTTCAGCCGCTATGCGGGCGAGCGCCTGGAGGTGATCGGCGCGCGCCCGATCGAGGGCGGCAAGGATGAACTGGTGGAAACCCGCATCGTGCGCGCCGGCGGCAATCCCGTGCAGGTGGGCTGGCGCGTCCGCAACGAAGACGGCCGCTGGCAGATCGTCGACGTTTTCGTCGAGGGCGTGAGCATGGGGCAGACGCAGCGATCGGAGTTCGCCTCCGTCATCCAGAATCGCGGCGGCACCGTCGCCGCCTTGCTCGAAGAAATGCGAAAGCGCGTCAAGGGCAGCGCCTGAGCGGCCGTGCCGCGGGACCGGCGATGACGGCGGGCAGGATGACAGCGGGCACCGGGCGATGAGCGAAGTCGCGGCCAACAGCGTCGAGGCGCCATCGGGCAAGGACGCCGCCTACGAGAACTTCCCGGTCGGCTCGTGGCTGCTGCCGGCGCCGCTGCGCCCGCACGTCGCCGTGTTTTATGCCTTCGCGCGGGCGATTGACGACATCGCCGACAGTCCCCTGCTGCCCGCCGAGATCAAGATCGCCCGCCTCGACGGCTTTGCCCGCGCCCTGCAGGGCGAGTGCAGCGGCAACCCCGCCTATGCCAAGGCGCATGCCATGGCGACGTGCCTGGCCGCCACCGGCATCGGCGAACGGCACTGCCTCGACCTCATCGCCGCCTTCAAGCAGGACGCCTTCAAGCGGCGCTACCTCGACTGGCCGGACCTGATGGACTACTGCCTCAAATCGGCGGCTCCGGTGGGGCGCTTCCTGTTGGACCTGCACGGCGGCAGCCGGTTCGGCTACGGTGCCGCCGATGCCCTGTGCAACGCGCTGCAGGTCATCAATCACTTGCAGGACTGCCGTAACGATTATCTCGACCTCGATCGGGTTTATCTGCCGATGCAGTGGTTGCAGGCGGAAGGCGCCAGCGTCGACGATCTCGCCTCGCCGCAGTCGACGCCGGCCCTCAGGCGGGTCTTCGACCGTGTGCTGAACCACGTCGAGGCGTTGCTGGCGGAAGCGGCTCCGCTGCCGCGGGGATTGAGCAGCCAGCGTCTGGCGATGGAGTCGGCCGCCATCATCGACATCGCCTGGGCGTTGGTGCGACACTTGCGCCGCCGCGATCCCCTCGCTGCCCGCATCCAGCTGACCAAGCTCGAATACGCGTGGTGCGTGGGCCGCGGCGCCGTGTCGACCTGGTTCTAAGACCGCGAAAACGGGGGCGGAGCGATGCGGAACCTGATGCACAGCGGCCACGCGATTGCGGCAAGCGCCAGCGCTGTCGACACGGCGGCGGCGGAACCGGCACCGACCGCCACGGCGACCGCCGACGATCGCCGGCAGGTGGAAACCCTCGTGCGCCGCGCCGGAACCTCGTTCTACTGGGCGATGCGGTGGCTGCCGCCGGCGAAGCGGTCGGCGATGTTCGGCGTTTATGCCTTCTGCCGCGCCGTCGATGACATTGCCGACGAACCGGGCGAGGCGGCGGGCAAGCGACAGGAACTGCGGGACTGGCGGGAGGAGATCGAGCGCATCTACCGCGGCGCGCCCTATCGCAGCATCGGCCGCGCGCTGGTGACGCCGGTGCGGCAGTTCGGACTGCGCCGCCGCGATTTCTTCGACGTCATCGATGGCGTCGAAACGGATGCCACCGCACGGTTGCGTATCCCGGATCTGGAGGCCCTGCGGCAGTACTGCGACCGCGTCGCCTGCGCCGTCGGCCGGCTGTCGGTGCGGATCTTCGGACTGCCGGAGAGCGTTGGCGACGGCCTGGCCGGGGCCCTCGGCGAAGCCCTGCAACTGACCAACATCCTGCGCGACGTGAAGGAGGACGCCGCCCGCGACCGCCTTTACCTGCCCCTCGACCTGCTCGTCGCGAACGGCGTCGAGACCGCCGGCGAGGCCGAGGCGATCATCCGTCATCGCGGCATTGCCGGCGTCTGCGAGCAGCTTTCCCGGCTGGCGGAACAGCGGTTTGCCGAGGCGCGGGCGATCGCCGAGCGGTGCGATCGCCGGCAGGTGCGGCCGGCGCGGATGATGATGGAGGTCTACCACCTGACCTTCGAGCGTTTGCGCCAGCGCGGCTGGCAGCGGTGGGCGGAACCGGTGCACGTTTCGTCCGCCGAGAAGTTGTGGGTGGCGCTGCGCCATGGGGCGAGATGAGGTGACCGCGGCGATCCACGTCGTCGGCGCCGGCGTGGCCGGTCTTGCCGCGGCGGTCGATCTGGCGCGGGCCGGGGTGCCGGTGACCGTTTATGAGGCGGCGGGCCATGCCGGCGGCCGCTGCCGCTCCTACTTCGATGGCGAACTGGGCTGCCGCATCGACAATGGCAACCACCTGCTGCTCAGCGGCAATCGCAGCGTCATCGCCTACCTCGCGGCGACCGGCGGCGGCGACGGGCTGGCCGGCCCCGACCGCGCGGAATTTCCGTTCGTCGACCTCGCGACGGGCGAACGGTGGACGGTCAGGCCGAACAGCGGATGGGTGCCGTGGTGGATCTTCGATCCCCGGCGGCGGGTTCCCGGCAGCCGGCCCTCGGATTACGCGCGCGGGCTGAAGCTGGCGTGGGCGCCGGCCGAAGCGACGGTGGCGCAGACACTGGGGCCGAACGGCGCCGCCTTCACCCGCTTTTGGGAACCGCTGGCGGTCGGCGTTCTGAACACGGAAGCGGACGCGGCGGCGGCGCACTTGCTCTGGCCGGTGCTGAACGAAACGTTCGCCCGCGGCGAGGCGGCTTGCCGGCCGCGCATCGCCAGGGAGGGGCTGAGCGAGACGTTCGTCGATCCGGCGCTGGCGACGCTGCGCCGCGCCGGTGGCCGGCTTCGGCTGCATACCCGCGTGCAGCGTTTGGCGATCGCTAACGAGCGCGTCGTCGGCCTCACCTTCGCCGACGGTGAGGACGTATCGCTGCGGCTGGGCGACCTCGTGATCGTCGCCGTGCCGGCTGCCGGTGCCGCCCGGCTCGTTCCCGGCCTCGACGCGCCCACCGATGCGCGGCCCATCGTCAACGGCCATTTCCGCCTGCCGGGCGCCCTCGGCGGCCAGCGGTTCATCGGTGTCATTGGCGGTCTGAGCCAGTGGATCTTCGTGCGCGGCGATGTCGTTTCCGTCACCGTGAGCGCCGCCCGCGGCGCGGTGGAGGAACCGGCCGACGACCTTTTGCGGCGGATGTGGACGGAAGTCGCCGACGTTCTCGACCTCGGCGCCGTCTCGCCGGTGGCGGCCCGCGTGGTCAAGGAAAAGCGGGCGACCTTCGCGCAGACGCCGGCGCAGGTGGCGCGCCGGCCGCGCTGCCAGACCGCCTTCGCCAACCTGCTGCTCGCCGGCGACTGGACGGACACGGGACTGCCGGCGACCATCGAAGGAAGCGTGCGCTCCGGCAACACTGCGGCACGACAGGCAAGGCGACTCATCGCAGCCACTTGACAAGTGGGAGTGATTTTGCGCATGCACAATGCAACCGATTTTTGGTCTCGTTTGGAGGCTGGGCGGGTCGGAGCGGCGTTGGGTGCCAACGATAATAAGGGGAGAACTGAATGCGGATGCGGACCGGGAACGTTGCACGGCGACTCCCCCAGACGGAAACGATCGAGACTCCGCTCGATGCCACCATCCGGGAGGCATCGGCGTGGCTGGCGGCACAGCAGGCCGCCGATGGCCACTGGGTCTTCGAGCTTGAAGCCGACGCCACGATCCCCAGTGAATACATCTTCCTGAACCACTTCCTCGGCGAGATCGACGACCGCAGCGAACAGAAGATCGCGGGCTACCTGCGGCGCACGCAGGGCGCCGACGGCGGCTGGCCGCTGTTTCCCGGCGGCGACTGCGATCTCAGCGCCACCGTGAAAGCCTACTATGCGCTGAAGCTGGCCGGCGATCCGGCCGACGCGCCGCACATGATGCGGGCGCGCAATGCCATCCTGGCGCGGGGCGGTGCCGCCCGGGCCAATGTCTTCTGCCGCATCATGCTGGCGTTGTTTGGGCAGGTGCCGTGGCGGGCGGTGCCGGTGATCCCCGTCGAGGCGATGCTGCTGCCGAAATGGGCGCCCTTCCACATCGACAAGGTTTCCTACTGGTCGCGCACCGTCATGGTGCCGCTGTTCATTCTCTACGCGCTGAAGCCGCGGGCGAAAAACCCGCGTGGCATCGACATTCGCGAGGCGTTCGTCTCGCCTCCCGATCATCAGCACCACTATCAGGTGAACCCGACCGGACACTGGCTCGGCGAGGCGCTGTTGCGTGTCGACAGCGCCCTGCGCGCCGCCGAACCGCTGGCGCCCCGCCCGCTGCAGCGCAACGCGATCGATGCTGCGCTTGCGTTCATCCGCGAACGGCTCAACGGTGTCGACGGGCTCGGCGGCATCTATCCGGCGATGGCGTTTGCGCTGATGGCCTTCCGCAGCCTCGGTCAGCCGGCCGATCATCCCGATTGCGTGCTGTGCCGCCAGGCGATCGAGCGGCTGATCGTGCAGCGGGAGACCGAGGCCTATTGCCAGCCTTGCGTGTCGCCGGTGTGGGATACCGGCCTCGCCATGCATGCCCTCCTGGAAGCCGGCGTCAGCGGCACCGGCGGCATGATCGGCCGCGCCGCCGCCTGGCTCAAGGAGCGGCAGATCCTCACCGTCGTCGGCGACTGGGGCGCCAACCGCGGCCACGTCGCCCCCGGCGGCTGGGCCTTCCAGTACCGCAACGACCACTACCCCGATGTCGACGACACCGCCGTCGTCGTCATGGCACTGCACCGGGCGAACGCCGAGGCGCATCGCAACGCCATCGCCCGCGGCGCCGGCTGGATCCTCGGCATGCAAAGCCGCAATGGCGGCTGGGGCGCCTTCGATGCCGACAATGAATACTACCTGCTCGATCACATCCCGTTCGCCGACCACGGCGCCTTGCTGGACCCGCCCACCGACGATGTGACCGCGCGCTGTCTTGGCATGCTCTCGCAACTGGGCTACGGCACCAGCCACCCCGTCGTCGCCCGGGCGCTGCGGTTCTTGCAGGAACGTCAGGAAGCCAATGGCTCCTGGTTCGGCCGCTGGGGGACCAACTACGTCTACGGCACCTGGTCCGTCCTGTGCGCTCTCAATGCCGTCGGCGAGGACATGCAGGCGCCGTACGTCCGGCGGGCGGTGGCGTGGCTGGAAAGTCAGCAGCGCGCCGACGGCGGCTGGGGCGAGAGTTGCGAAACCTACTGGCCGGAGCGGCGCGCCAAACCATTCGGGACCAGCCTGCCGTCGCAAACGGCCTGGGCGCTGCTTGGCCTGATGGCGGCGGGCGAGGTGGACAGCGAAGCGGTCCGCCGCGGCGTCGATTACCTGCTCAGGGCGCCGCGGGACGGCGGCCAATGGCGGGAGGATCACTACAACGCCGTCGGCTTCCCGCGGGTGTTCTACCTTAAGTACTATGGCTACAGCGCGTATTTCCCGCTGTGGGCGCTCGCCCGCTACCGCAATCTTCGGCACGGCGATCGCCGGCGCACGCCCTACGGACTGTAGGGGCCGGTGAGCCGGCCACGCGTCGGCGTCATCACCGGACTGAAGCGGGAGGCCGCATGCCTGCGGCGTGAGGGCGATCGCGGCTATGACATCCGCAGCGGAGCCGGACCCATCGCCGCTGCGCGGGCGGCGCGCGAAGCGTTGGCCGCGGGCTGCCGTGGCTTGGTCAGCTTCGGTTTCGCCGGCGCCCTGTCGCCGGAGCTGACGGCCGGCGCGCTGATTGTTCCGGAGACGGTGATCGGCCTCGGCGGCGAGCGCTGGCGCACCGATGAAGCGTGGCGGCGGCGCGTGCTTTCGACCAGCCCCGATGCGTTGACGGCGCCGCTGCTGGGCATCGATGCGGTGGTGGGCTCGCCGGCGGCGAAATCCGCGCTGGCGGCGGGCACCGGCGCCATCGCCGTCGACACCGAAAGCCACGCCGTCGCGCGGATCGCCTGGGAAGCGGGGGTGCCGTTCCTTGCCGTGCGCGCCGTCAGCGATGCTGCTGGTGACGCGCTGCCGGGATGGCTGCTCGCCAGCCTCGATGAGCGGGGCGAGGTCCGGCCGCTCGCCTTCGCCGCGGCGCTACTCCGCGACCCCCGCCGGCTGGCGGCCGTGCTCACCCTGTTCCGGGGTAGCCGCCGGGCGCTGGCCCGGCTGCGGGCGCTTGCCGCCAGCGGTGCCCTCGGGCGCCCCTGACTTCAGCGACTGGACGAGGGCGTCGAACACGAACTCCGCCGGCCGCTGCCCGTCGAGCGGAATTTCGGGGGCCATGGCGCCGTCGGTGCGCGGACCACGCAGCGCCACCGCCAGGGCGCGCCAGGGGCGGCGGATGGTGTCGCTGACCGCCGTCGGCTCGTAGCCGCAATGGACCATGCAATCGGCGCACTTCTCGTAGTTGCCGGTGCCGTAGCGGTCCCAGTCGGTGCTTTCCATCAGCTCGCGAAAGCTCTGCGCGTAACCCTCGCCGAGCAGGTAGCACGGCCGCTGCCAGCCGAAGACGTTGCGCGTCGGGTTGCCCCAGGGCGTGCAGCGGTAGGTCCGGTTGCCGGCGAGGAAATCCATGAACAGCGAGGACTGGCTGAACCGCCAGCGGACGGCGCCCTGCCGCTTGAAGACGTCGCGAAACAGCTGTTTGGTGCGGGTGCGGTTGAGGAAATGCTGCTGGCTGGGCGCCCGCTCATAGGCATAGCCCGGCGACACGGTGATGCCTTCGACGTCCAGTTCGGTCATGCAGAAGTCGAAAAACCGCGCCACCTCGTCCGCGCCCATGTGGTTGAACAGGGTGCAGTTGACGTTGACGCGAAAACCGCGGGCGCGCGCCGCCCGGATTGCCGAAACGGCGCGCTTGAACGTCCCCGGCTGCGCCACCGCGCGGTCGTGCTGATCCTCAAGGCCATCGAGGTGTACCGAAAACGTGAGGAACTTCGAGGGCTTGAACAGGTCCAGGCGCTTTTCCAGCAGCAGGCCGTTGGTGCACAGGTAGACGAATTTCTTGCGGGCGACGATGCCAGCGACGATGCGGTCGATCTCCTTGTGCAGCAGCGGCTCGCCGCCGGGAATGGAGACGATCGGCGCGCCGCATTCGTCGACGGCGGTCAGGCAGTCCTCGACGCTCAATCGCTTGTTCAGGATGTCGTCGTCATAGTCGATCTTGCCGCAGCCGGGACAGGCGAGGTTGCAGCGGAACAGGGGTTCGAGCATCAGCACCAGCGGATACTTCTCAACACCCCTTAACGTCTTCCAGACGATATAGCTGCCAACGCGCAGCTGTTGACTCAACGGGATCGCCACGTTTCGGCTCCGGCAGCGGTGAACGGGGGAGGGCGGTTCAGACGGTGGCGGCCGCCGTCAGCACCCGCGGCAACTTGAACTGCATGTGTTCCTCGGCGCCGGCCAGTTCCTCGACCTGCACGGTGCCGAAGTCGCCGAGGCGGCAGATCAGCTCCTGCACCAGTTCCTCGGGCGCGGAGGCGCCGGCAGTGACGCCGACGGTGGTGGTGCCATCGAGCCACGCCGGATCGAGGCCCGACGCGTCGTCAATCAGATAGCTGGGCACGCCGGTTTCGGTGCCGATTTCCCGCAGCCGGTTGGAATTGGAACTGTTCTGGGCGCCGACGACGAGCAGCAGATCGACGCGCCCGGCGAGGTCGCGCACCGCCTGTTGGCGGTTCTGCGTCGCATAGCAGATATCCTTGACGTCCGGGCCGACGATGGCGGGAAATCGCTGGCGCAGTGCCTCGATGATGTCACGGGTATCATCGACGCTCAGCGTCGTCTGCGTCACGTAGGCGACGTTGTCCGGGTCGCGGACTTGCAGGCTGTCCACATCGCCGACGTGGGAGACGAGGTGCACGCCGCCGGGAATGCGCCCGGTGGTGCCTTCGACCTCGGGGTGGCCGGCGTGACCGATGAGGATCACCTCGCGGCCCTTGCGGGTGTGGTTGCGTCCTTCCTTGTGCACCTTGGTCACCAGCGGGCAGGTGGCATCGATGACCGGCAGATCGCGCCGCCGTGCCTCGCTTTCGATGGCCGTGGACACGCCGTGCGCGCTGAAAATCGTCACCGCGCCGTCGGGCACCTCATCCAGCTCCTCGACGAAAACGGCGCCCTTGGCGCGCAGCGACTCGACGACCTTCTTGTTGTGCACGATCTCATGGCGCACATACACGGGCGGTCCGTACAGGGTGATGGCCCGCTCGACGATCTCGATCGCCCGTTCGACACCGGCGCAGAAGCCCCGCGGCGTGGCAAGAAGGACACGAAAGCTACGCTGCTGCGTTGATGGGGCCGGCGTCATGGTTTCCTCGTCCCAGGTTATCCCACGGCGAAGGTAGGCATTAGCTGGCGGTTTGCAAAGCAGCAAAGTGCCCGGCGGCCGCAAATTGCTCGCCACTGTGGTTCGGCGGTGCGGCCGGCGACCGGCCAAGGCCATCCTCGGCCGTGGGGTGGGGGAGCGCTACTGGATGTTCGGGATCGCGGCGCGGACCCGTTCGATCAGCGCCGGCGGCAGCGGCGTGTAGCCGAATTCCTCGGCCATGTCCTGGCCCTTG
>JALOTH010000084.1 GCA_025458035.1 Rhodospirillales bacterium | reverse complement strand
CGCCCCCAGGAACGGCGCCCCCGGCAACGCCGACCGGCAGCCGTGATGGCTGCGCCGCTGAACGGCGATAGCGTCGCTGGCCGGGCGCCGGCAACGACGCTCGCGCAGGCGCTGGATGCTATCGCCGATCGTTTCGATGTCAGCGTCGGCGAGGAGGAGGTTGACTTAAGGGACGCCCGCGACCGCGTGCTGGCCGAGGACCTGATCGCGGCCGCCGACATTCCCCCTTGCGACAACGCGGCGGTGGATGGCTACGCCATCGATGGTTCCGCCATCACCGGCGATGGCAGCATCGCGGCGCCGCTGCCGTCGCGCCTTGCCGTGGCCGGGCGCGCCGCCGCCGGGCATCCGTTTCCCGGCACGGTCCCGCCGGGCGCGGCGGTGCGGATCTTTACCGGCGCGCCGATACCGGCAGGCTGCGATACGGTGGTGATGCAGGAGGACTGCGCCGTCGCCGATGCCGCCGTCGTCATTCCGGCCGGCGTCCGCGCCGGCGCCAACCGCCGCCGCGCCGGCGAGGATGTGCGGGCCGGCACCAGGGTGCTGCACCGCGGGCGCCGCCTGCGGCCCTGGGACCTGGCGCTTGCCGCCGCCTGCGGCCGGCCGCGGCTGCGCGTCTTCCGCCGACTGCGCGTCGCCGTATTCTCCACCGGTGACGAATTGCGACCGCCGGAGGCGCCGCTGGCGCCGGGCGAGATTCACGACGCCAATCGCTTCGGGCTGATCGCCCTGCTCGACGACTTCGGCTGCCAGGTCACCGATCTCGGCATCGTCGAGGACCATCCGGCGGCGCTTCACAATGCGCTGACGGCAGCGGCGGCCGGCCACGACCTGATCGTCACCTCCGGTGGCATGTCCGTCGGCGAGGAGGATCACGTCAAGGCCGTGGTGACCGGCCTCGGGCGATTGCACCTTTGGCAACTGGCGATCAAGCCGGGGCGGCCGATCGGCTTTGGCGATGTTGCCGGCGTGCCGTTCCTCGGCCTGCCCGGCAACCCGGTGGCGATGGTCGTCGTCATGCTGCGCATTGCCCGGCCGATGATCCTGCGGCTCGCCGGCTGCGCCGATACGGACGTGCGGAGCTTTCGCGTCGCCGCCGATTTCAGCTTCACCAAGAAGGCCGGGCGGCGGGAGTGGCTGCGTGCGTCCCTTGCCGACGATGACGGTGGCAGGGCGGTGCTCCGCCGCTTCCCGCGGGAGGGTTCGGGCATTCTGACCTCCCTCGTCGACAGCGACGGGCTGATCGAACTGGGCGAGGAGGTAACCCGCGTCGAACCCGGAACGCCCGTCGACTTCTTTCCGTTCAGCAGCTTCCGATGAGCCGGCGCGGGCACCGTGCCCGCCTCGCCACGGTGGGCCTGTTGGCCGCCCTGTTGATCGCCGCCCTGCCGCAGGGCCGGCCGCGCGGCGATCTCGTCGGCCACGGTGGCATCGTGCGTGCGCTCGCCGTCTCCCCCGACGGCAGCACCGTGCTCACCGGCAGCTTCGATTACGCCGCTGGCCTCTGGGATCTGAAAACCCAATCGTTGCTGGCGCGGCTGACCGGGCATGACGGTCCGGTCAACGCGGTCATTTTTCTTGGCACAGGCACACGGGCCGCGACCGGCGGCGATGACGGCGTCACGCTGATTTGGGACTTATCGACGCGCCGCGTCCGCCATCGCCTGACCGGAAGCCAGGCGAAAGTCGTCGCCTTGGCAGGATCGCCGGCAGGTGAGCTGATCGCGACCGCCAGTTGGGATGACAGCGTTCGCATTTACGATGTGGCGACGGGCGGCGAGCGGCAGCGTCTGACCCTGCCGGCGGCGGCCAACGCCCTCGCCTTCGGCGACGATGGGCAGACGCTGTTCACGGGCGACAAGGCGGGAAGGCTCCGCGCCTGGTCGCTGGCAACGGGCCAGCAGATCGCTGACCTCGGCGGGCACGACCTGCCGATCACCCATCTCGTCCGTTCGCCCGATGGCCGACACCTGGTGTCGGCGGGGATCGATGGCACCATCCGTGTCTGGCAGGTGGCGAACGGGCGGCAGACCGCGGTGCTGCGGGATGAGGGGGGGCCGATCCTGGCGATCAGCCTCCTTGCCGACGGCCGCCACGCCGTCTCGGCTGGCCGCGATGGCGAGATCCGGCTGTGGGCGTTGGCCAGCGGCACGCTCGTCCACAGGTGTCCGACGCACGGGCAACCGGTCTGGGCGCTCGCGCACGGCGGCAGCGGTTCCCTGGTGCTGGCGGCGGGCCGCGATGGCACGGTGCGCGTTTGGGACATGGCGAACTGCACCGCCATCGGCGCCCCGGGAGCGTTGCAGGCAGAAGCGCAGCCCTGGCTGACGAGTTCTCACCCCGGGGCACGCACCTACCGGGCCTGCGCGCCGTGCCACGCCCTCGACATCAATGGCCCGCAGCGGGCTGGCCCCCACTTCGCCGGCTTGTTCGGACGGCGGGCCGGGGCCGTTACGGGCTACGCCTATTCGCCCGCATTGCGCAACGCGCCCGTGACCTGGGACGCGGCCAGCCTGACGCGGCTCCTCGAACAGGGGCCGGAGCGATTCCTGCCGGGAACCCGCATGCCCCTGCAACGGGTCCCGGACGCCGTGGAGCGCGAGGCGCTGGTCGATTACCTGCGCATCCTCACCAGTTCGGCCGACGCCACCAATCCGGGGGACTGACAGCGGCCGCGCGCCACCAGTGTCGCTTCAGACCCGGCGCCAATTGTGGTATCAACGTCGAAACCCTTAAGGAAGGCTCGCAGGCGGTGAAATCGATAGTCGTGGCATTCCTGGCGATGGTCGGCATTGCCGTGGTGGCCGCCATTGTCGTCAGCGTGGTCGACGACTCCGCAGCGGAGCGGTATTCCACGGGCAACGTCCGCCTTTAGTCCCCGGTTGGCGCCGCCGGCCGGAAGGTCGGCACGCCGCCGAACCGAGGGACGGCACGGGGCCGGGCTTTACTCGGCGGGGGCCGGCCGAACCGCCGCCGGCGGGCGCGGCGCTTTCGCCCGGCGGCGCAGCAGCCGCTCATACCAGGCGCGGTGGTGCTCCTTGGCCCAGTTCTCGTCGACGTAGCCTGTCGACATGGCGTGGAAGGACTCCTCCATGCCCACCGTGCCAATGTAGATGTGCGCCACCATCATCAGGCACAGGATCTGCGAGACGGTGCCATGGATCGCCTGCACCCATTGCATCTGCTGAACGTCGAACAGGGCGAAGGGGAACATCAGGTTCAGGCCGGTAAACGACAGCACGACGCCGCCGATCATCACCGCCCAGAACACGGTCTTCTGACCGAAATTGAACTTTTCCGCCGGCGGATGCTCGGTCGGGAACAACAGCCCGCCCCCCTTCTTGATCCAGCCCCAGTCATAACGGTCCCAGAGGTTGTGGCGGACCCACAGCACGAAAATCAGGACGAGGCCGGCCATGAAGGCAAACGCCACGTAATGATGGACCAGCTTGCCCCATTCGGTGAGGGTCGCGAACGCCGACTGGCCGATGATCGGCATCAGCAGATGCTTGCCGTAAAGCAGATTGACGCCGGTGGCGGCGAGCACGAGGAAGGAGATGGCGGTCAGCCAGTGGGAGAACCGCTCGATGAAGGTGAAGCGGAGCACCATGCGCCCCGACCGGCCATGCTGAATGCGGACCTTGCCACGCACCAGGTAGAAAACGACGACGACAAAGAACATCGTCCAAAAGGCAACGGCGCCGACGATGGCGATGGGCCCCTCGCGCCAGGCTCGCCAGTTGTCGCCCTCGGACTGGACGAGCAGCGCCGCCTTCGTATCCGGGATGGAGACGGTGCCCATGGCACCCTCGCGGATCTGCCGCCAGACCTCGGCATCGTTGACGGTGCCGAGGGTGTTGCCCGGCACCGCCCCCTGTTGCTGGGCCAGCGCCGTGGTCAGGGGGAGCGAGACCGCGAGGCCGACGAGCAGGCAAAGGACAGCCAGCCATCGGGCGGACAGCGTTGGCGAGTTGAGGTTGCCTTGGGTCATCGCGGGTCTCCTGATCATCCCTCTCGGGGGTCTCCGGGCGGCCTTAACGAGAGGACGGCGAAACGGCGATCGGCGTGCCGTAGGGCTGGGCCGGCGGCCGTACGTCGGCACCGGTGAGGCCGAAGCTCGACGTGCTCATGGCAAAGCCGGACGACGAGGGGCCCGCCTGGTAGAGGGCGCGATCGCGCAGTTGCAGTTCGGTCTGCTGGCTGAGCGGCGGCTGGGTGCGGCCGAGGTAGGTCCCCTTCTGGTAGTTCAGCGCCCAGCGCCGCTCCGGGCTGCGCTCGGGATCGCTGTGGTAGGCGGTAAAGGCAATGCTGGCGCCGATGACGGCGGCGCCGCCGATCGCCAGAATCGGACCAATCATCTTCATCCGTCGTCTCTCCGTTCACACACGTGCGGACGCCGGTGGCGGACCCCGTCGCCAGCGGCCCGCCAGCCGCTGCCCCCGTCCGCTCAGGTGCGGCCCCGTTCCTGATAGGCGGCCCCCCATCCCCAGGCGCCGGAGCCGAAGCCGCGGGCGGCAACCCGCTCGCGGTAGATTTGCGAAACGATATCGCCATCGCCGGCCAGCAGCGCCTTGGTCGCACACATTTCCGCGCACAGCGGCAGTTTGCCCTCGGCCAGGCGATTGCGACCGTACTTGCGGAATTCCGCCTCCGAACCGTTGGCCTCGGGTCCGCCGGCGCAGAAGGTGCACTTGTCCATCTTGCCGCGGGAGCCGAAGTTGCTGGCCTGGGGAAACTGCGGTGCGCCAAACGGGCAGGCGTAAAAGCAGTAGCCGCAGCCGATGCACAGGTCCTTCGAATGCAGGACCACGCCCTCCTCCGTCTGGTAGATGCAGTCGACGGGGCAGACGGCGATGCACGGCGCATCGGAGCAGTGCATGCAGGCCACCGACAGCGAGCGTTCACCCGGCTGGCCGTCGTTCAGGGTGACGACGCGGCGGCGGTTGATGCCCCACGGCACCTCGTGCTCGTTCTTGCAGGCGGTGACGCAGGCATTGCACTCGATGCAGCGCTCGGCGTCGCACAGGAACTTCATTCTCGCCATGGTTCAGCTCCTCACGCCGCCTCGATGCGGCACAGGGTGACTTTCGTCTCCTGCATCTGGGTGACGGAATCGTAGCCGTAGGTGGTCGCCGTGTTGCAGGCTTCGCCGAGGACGTAGGGATCGGCGCCCTCGGGATACTTCGCGCGCAGGTTCGCACCCATGAAGTGGCCGCCGAAGTGGAACGGCATGAAGGCAACGCCCGGACCGACCCGTTCCGTGACCATCGCCTTGACCTTGACCTTGCCGCCCTCCGGTCCGTGCACCCAGATCATCTGCCCCGACTTGACACCGAGGTTATTGGCGTCGCGCGGGTTGACCTCGCAGAACATGTCCTGCTGCAGTTCCGCCAGCCACGGATTGGACCGCGTCTCATCGCCGCCGCCCTCGTATTCGACGAGCCGGCCCGACGTCAGGATGATCGGGAACTCCTTGGAAACGTCGCGCTTCTGGATGCTCTCATAGAGGGTCGGCAGACGATAATCCTTGGTGTCCTTGTAGGTGGGGTAGCGCTCGATCAGGTCACGCCGCGGCGTGTACAGCGGCTCGCGGTGGATCGGCACCGGGTCCGGGAAGTTCCAGGCAACGCAGCGCGCCTTGGCATTGCCGAACGGGGCGGCGCCGTGCTTGATCGCCACCCGCTGGATGCCGCCGGACAGGTCGGTCTTCCAGTTGGCGGCATCACCCCCGGCCTTGTCGATCGCCGCCCGCTCGGCGGCGGTGAGATCCGCATCCCAGCCGAGTTTCTTCAGCATCGCCATGGTGAACTCGGGATAGCCGTCCTTCAGTTCCGAGCCGGCGGGATAGGAGCCTTCGGCGAGCAGGTTCTGTCCATTGCGTTCGACGCCGAAGTTGGCGCGGAAGCACAGGCCGCCCTGGGCCACCGGTTTCGAAGTATCGTACAGGTTGGGGGTGCCGGGATGGCCCATCTCTGCCGTGCCCCAGCAGGGCCACGGCAGCCCGTAGTACTCGCCATCACACGGTCCGCCCTTCGCTTGCAGCGTCGTCTTATCGAAGGTGTGCTGGTATTCGAGGTGCTTGCGCAGCCGTTCCGGCGACTGGCCCGTATAGCCGATCGTCCACATGCCGCGGTTGAACTCGCGGGTGATGTCCTCGATCAGCGGTTCGGTGCCATTGACCTTGATCGCCTTGCACAACTCCTGCTCGTAACCGAACTTGCGGGCGAACAGATAGGTGATCTCATGGTCCGGCTTCGATTCGAACACCGGCTCGATGATCTTTTCGCCCCATTGCAGCGAGCGGTTCGACGCGGTGCGCGAGCCGTAGGTCTCGAACTGCGTGCATGCCGGCAGCAGATAGACGCCGTCGGTGCGGTCGTGCATCACCGCGGAGACGGTGGGGTAGGGATCGATGACGACGAGCAGATCCAGCTTCTCCATCGCCGTCTTCATCTCCGGCCCGCGCGTCTGCGAGTTGGGCGCATGGCCCCAGAACACCATGGCGCGCAGGTTGTCCGGCTGGTCGATGTTCTCCTTCTTTTCCAGAACGCCGTCGATCCAGCGGGAAACCGGGATGCCCTTCTTCTCCATCGCCGTCTTGTCGGCGAAACGGCTGACCAGCCAGTCGTAGTCCAGTTGCCAGACCGCCGCCCAATGCTTCCAGGCGCCCGCCGCAAGCCCGTAGTAGCCGGGCAGCGTCGAGCAATCGAGGCCGAGGTCGGTCGCCCCCTGCACGTTGTCGTGGCCGCGGAAGATGTTGGTGCCGCCGCCGGCGACGCCCATGTTGCCCAGCGCCAGTTGCAGGATGCAGTAGATGCGGGTGTTGTTGTTGCCGACGGTGTGCTGCGTGCCGCCCATGCACCAGATCACCGTCGCCGGCTTGTGCGTCGCCAGCGTCCGCGTCACCCGCTTGAGCTGCTCGCCGGGCACGCCGGTCACCCGCTCCACCTCCTCCGGCGTCCAGTTGGCGACCTCCTTGCGGATCTGATCGAAGCCCCAGACGCGCTGGCGGATGAACTCCTTGTCCTCCCAGCCGTTCTCGAAAATGTGCCAGAGCATGCCGTAGATCAGCGGCACGTCGGTGCCCGGCCGCAGCCGCACGTACTCGGTGGCGTGGGCAGCGGTACGGGTGAAGCGGGGATCGCAGACGATGACCGGCGCGTTGTTCTGCTCCTTCGCCTTCAGCATATGCAGGAGCGAGACCGGGTGCGCCTCGGCGGGGTTGCCCCCGATCAGGAAAATCGCTTTCGACAGATGGATGTCGTTGTAGCTGTTGGTCATGGCGCCGTATCCCCAGGTATTGGCGACGCCGGCGACCGTAGTCGAGTGGCAGATGCGCGCCTGGTGATCGACGTTGTTGCTACCCCAGAGCGCCGTGAACTTGCGGAACAGGTAGGCCCCTTCGTTCGAAAACTTGGCCGATCCGAGCCAATAGACGGAGTCCGGCCCGGACGTTTTGCGGATCTCGAGGATTTTGTCGCCGACCTCATTGATCGCCTGGTCCCAGCCGATCCGCACCCATTTGCCGCTGATCAGCTTCATCGGGTATTTCAGCCGGCGCTCGCCGTGGGCGTGCTCGCGCACCGCCGCCCCCTTGGCGCAATGGGCCCCCAGGTTGAATGGGCTGTCGAAGCCCGGCTCCTGCCCCACCCAGACGCCGTTGTCGACCTCGGCCACGACGGTGCAGCCGACCGAGCAATGGGTACAGATGTTCTTGACCTGCTTCAGCGCGCGCGGCGGCGCGCCGCCCTGCTGCGCCTCGGCCTTCCGCGTCATTCCGATTGGCGCCACCGCCGCCAGTGCCGAGCCTCCGGCGACGATGCCGGAGCGTTTGAGAAATTCCCGTCGACCGACGGCCCCACCGAGAACCGCCGTCAGCGCCTGCGACAAGCGCGGCGCGGCGCCCCGACCGGACCCTTTCTTGATCAGCATGGACAAAGTCTCCCAGCGATAACGCGCATTAAAAATGCGAGAGTTGGTAAACGCGGCGGACATGCGCGGTTTCATGATAGCCCGCCACGGTCCGGTCAGGCCTGCCAGCATCGCTGGCCGCCAGCGCCTCCGCCGACCCCACCGCCGCGAGTGTCACCGCTCCCGCGCCGACACCGGCATGACGCAAAAAGCGGCGGCGGCTCACGTCGCCAGGGTGTTCGCCGCTTCCGCGCTTCCCACGCTCCTCATCGACGCATCTCATCGCTTCTCTCCCTGCCATGGAGCCCGGCTCCATTCCCGTTTCGCCGACGAAGCGGCGGCGTCACCCTCGCCGGTCACCCGGCGAGCACGAAGGCTTCCTCTTCAATGGCCATGAACGCGCGGCCCAGCACCCCGATCTGGCGATAGAAGGGACAGGCTTCCGCCTTTTCGAGGTCGTGAAAAAACCGCTCGACCCAGGGCGCCATGTGCGCTGCGAAAAATGCGCGCTGTACAGACAGATCGGCCGGCGGCCCGTAGCGGCCGAGGATCAGCCCCTGCATCATTTCGCAGAGCGCGGCGATATGATCTTCCGGTTCATGAACGTTGTCACCGCGGCCGATCGACAGCCGCTGCATGTCGCGCCGCAGATTGGCCAGCGGCCTTTCGAACAGAAATCCGGTTTGATAGTAGGACGCGTAGGGCTGCAACTCGCCCGCGGTGAGCCCGATGAACAGGGTGCTGAACTCGCACTCGACCTCATCAACCGAGGTCCGCGCAGCCACCGACGACAAGGCGCCGACAAGCCGCCCCAGCGTGCTGCCGTCGTTGGGTACCGCCGCCAGGGCCGCGAGCGTGGCGGCCGACGGCGGCGCCGCCAGCAAGCCAGCCAGAAAACCGTAAAGATGCGCACGGCCCGCTTCGTCGCCCTGCAACTCAGGACGAACGCCCTCCTCAATTCGGAGCACTCGCACCGCCTCCCGCAGTCACGAGCCGCAATTTTTGTCGAGCGACTTTCGCGCTGCGATTGATAAAAAGCCTATTCCCTGTAATTGAATTTTGTAGGGCAAAGGAAAACGTGTCAACACTTATCGCTTGCCGATGGATCAGAAAAGCGCGAGCGGCTTGAAATGAGAGCTCCTCGCAACTCCTATATTATCGGCAAGGGGGCACTCGCCAGAGCTGTATTAGCGTTTTCCCGCTTTACACGAAGCCTGATCATCCTCGGCGCTGTCGTCGTCATCCGGTGATCTTGCTGCGCTCGCACCGGGCACTTCATCCCGGGTATCCCGGCCAGCCCCCGCGGCCGGTGCCGGGTCCGCTCCTGCCGGTGGCGGCGGCGCCTCCTCGCCATCGTCTCTCGGCGCTGACGTTTCTCCGCCTTCGCCCTCACCGGCACTGGGTTCGTAGCCGCTGCCGGCCCGGTAGGCGGTTTCCACAACCCGCTCGACGATGCCGATCGCCGTATAATCCTCATCGTAATCGGTCAGCCCGTCGCGATAGCCGTAGGCCGGATCGCTGGCCCACAGTTTGCGCAAGGCGCGCTGATGCAGGTCCGTTGGCACATCGGCCCGCAGAAACGGCGTGAAATCGGACTCCGCCGTCAGCGCCTCCACCTCCGGCAGGTCGGCAGGCGCCTCGATCGGCGACGGCGGAGCCGCTTGCGCCGGCGGCGAGGGCGATGCGGTGGTGACCGGCGCCATGGGTTGCGAGCGCACGTGCTCCACCGCCGAAGCCCGCTTGCGGCGCGACCAGCGCTGCAGCCAGCCCTGCGGCCGATCGCTCATCGCCGCTCTCCCGGCGGCGGCGCGGCCGGCGGCGGCGCGGCCGGCGCCACGGGTGCCTCTCCCGGCCGCTTCGGCTTCTGCCGGCGCTTGACGAACGCCCGTTCGACGTGATGGCGGCTGACGAAAGCCGACGCCCACGCCGCGATCGCCGGCGGCATCGGCACCGGCTCGACGATATCGTCACCGTTGTCGTGGTAACTCTGGGCCTCGCTGGGGCATAGGGTGAGCAGCAGCGGCACCACCTCCCGATCCGCCACGCCGCGCCGCAGAACGACGTAGACCACCGGCTGTCGGCTCAGCAGGTTTTCGAGGTAGCCGGCGGTCTCCCCGGAAAACACCTCCAGCGGCAGAGTGCCGGCATAGTAGCGCCGAACGCCGCCGTCCTCGCTGAGCAACCGCCACGCGTCCGCTGGCCCGCCTTCGACAATCAAGCCGCCAATGCGCCAAGCATGGTCCTGCCAGGGGTGATCCAACGGGTGCCGCTCGATGACCACACCGATGCGCAGGCTGTCTCGCGCCGGCGCTGCGGTGGCATCGGTCTCCGTCATCGCGCAATCCTCCCAAGGCGTTGCCGACAGGGTACTCGCTAATGGCTCCTTCGGGGAAGGCGAAGTCTTTGCCCGACCCCGTAACGGAGCTTGAATGAGCGCGCGCGTTCCGGCAAACATAGGAAAACGGCCAATGAAAAAACCAATCGGCCATTAGGGAGGCTACGAGATCAAACTGCGAGGGCGCACGGCGCTGGTTTGCAACTGCGAGCGGACGATGGCGCTGGATGGCCAAGCACTCGCCCGCAGCCTGTGCGCCGATGCGCTCCCGATTTATACACAACTCTGCCGCCAGCAAATCGACGCCGTCAAAGCGGCGGCGGGCGCGCCACTCCTGATCGGCTGCACGCAGGAACAGCCGGTGTTCGACGAGGTCCTGACGGCGGTGGCCGCCGAGACCGACGTCGTCTACGCCAATATCCGCGAGCGCGCCGGCTGGTCCGCCGAAGGCGATCGGGCGTTGCCCAAGGTCGCGGCGCTGCTCGCCGAAGCCGCTCTCGACCGCGAGCCGACGCCGGCGTTAACGCTCACCTCGCGCGGAACCACGCTCGTCTATGGCGACGGGCACGAGGCGCTCGCCGCTGCCCAGCAACTCGCGCGCCGGCTCAGCGTGACGCTGCTGCTGCGCGACGCCGGCGACGCGATGCCGCCGAGCCTCACCGATTTCGCGATATTTCGCGGCACCGTGCGGGCGGCCAAGGGCCGTCTCGGCGCCTTCGAAGTGACCGTCGACGCCTACGGCGCGGCCGCGCCGTCAGCCCGTTCTCGCTTTCGGTTCGATGGCAGCGCGGACGGTGTGGCGATCGCCTGCGATCTCATCCTCGATCTTTCCGGTGAACGGCCGCTGTTCGCGGCGCCGGCGCTCCGGGATGGCTACCTCCGCGTCGAACCCTCGGACCAGCTTGCCGTGCAGCGTGCCCTGTTCGACATCGTCGATCTCGTCGGCGAATTCGACAAGCCGCGCTTTGTCCGTTTCAACGCGGCCATCTGCGCCCATTCCCGCAACGGCATCGTCGGCTGCAACCGCTGCCTTGAGGTCTGCCCGACGCAGGCGATCGTGCCGGCGGGCGATCACGTGGCTATCGATCCCTTCATCTGCGCCGGCCACGGCGCCTGTGTCAGCGTCTGCCCGACCGGCGCCGTCGCCTTCGATCTGCCCCGCGGCAACCTGCTGTTCGAGCGCCTGCGCACGCTGCTCACCACCTACCGGCAATGCGGGGGCACCGATCCGGTGCTGTTGATGCACGATGCGCGCTTCGGTGAAGAACTCATTGCCGTGATCGCGCGCAGCGGCGACGGGTTGCCGGCGCATGTCATTCCGTTCGCCGTGCACGAGATCACCCAGATTGGGCTCGACGTGCTGCTGACCGCCCTCGCCTATGGCGCCGCGCAGGTGCGCATCATCGCGGCCGCCGCGCAGGCGGATGCACTGGCCCCCCTACACCAGCATCAGTCGCTGATCGAAAGCGTGATGACCGGTCTCGGCTATCCGGGCGAACGCCTCATCATCGATCGGATTGCCGATCCGCAAGCCTATGAAAAGGACCTTTATGGCAGAAGGCCGCCGGCGGCGGTGGCCCGTGCGGCCGGCCACATCGTGCTGGGCGGCCGACAGGACACGCTTGAGGCGGCCTTGCGTCATCTGTCCGCCAGCGCGCCGCGGCCGGTGGAGTTCATCGCCTTGGCGGCGGGGGCGCCGTTCGGCCGGATCCTTCTCGACGAGGCACGGTGTACGCTGTGCCTCGCGTGCGTCCCCGCGTGTCCCGTCGGTGCCCTTGGCGATCATCCGGAGATGCCGCAACTGACGTTCACGGAGTCCGCCTGCGTACAGTGCGGACTGTGCCGCGCGACCTGCCCGGAGCGGGCGATTTCACTCGAACCCCGCCTCGCCTTCACCGACGCGGCGCGGGCGAAGGCGGTGTTGAAATCAGAAGCGCCGTTTCACTGCATCCGCTGCGGCAAGCCCTTTGCCTCGCCGGCAACCATCGCCCGCATGCTGGAGGCGATGGCAGGCCATGCCCTGTATGCCCGTGATGGCGCCCTTGACCTGATCAAGATGTGCGCCGACTGCCGCGTCGAGGCCCAGTTCGACGATCCGGCAGCGCCGTTCCAGAAGGGCCAGCGGCCGGTGCCGCGAACCACCGACGATTACCTGCGCGAACGCGAACAGACCCGGCGCGGCGGCAGCGAGGATCAGAGCGACGGCTAACCAAGGGAGGGAACGGCGATGCACGAAGACCAACTGAACATGAGTGTGCGGAAGTTTCTCAAGCACGTCGGCGTCACATCGCAGCGGGAAATCGAGACAGCGGTGCGCGCCGCCGCCACCGCCGGCCGATTGCCGTCGGGCGCCTCGCTGCCGGCACGCGCCCGCATCACCATCGACGGCATCGACCTGGATTTCACCGTCGACGGCAACATCGACGCCGGCTGACCGACGAGAGAGGATGGTGCGGATGCTTCACAACCGGGGCGGCCAGCGGGGTGGCGTCCGGCGTCAGCCAATGAATGGTGGGCGCGACAGGGATTGAACCTGTGACCCCTACGATGTCAACGTAGTGCTCTCCCGCTGAGCTACGCGCCCGCGCCACCAAACGCCCGCGGCTCACCGCAGGTGCTGAGTTTTCCTTTTAGGCGAGGCCGCCAACGTTGGCAAGTTCGCCCT
>JALOTH010000083.1 GCA_025458035.1 Rhodospirillales bacterium | reverse complement strand
CGCTTGCTCGAGGCGCGTTTTCTCCGCCGCCGACACGGCGTTGGGTACGGGGGTGGGTACGGGGGTGGGTACGGGGGTGGGTACGGGGCGCATTGCGTTGATCTTTCCCTAATGTTCATCAACCCCTGGACGCTTGCCCGGAACGGCTCGCCAGCGTCGACGCCCCACGCCCCCCGATCGACGATAGCTGCCATTGTGCGCAAAAGTTGTTAACGCCGATCGGGACACAGGGATATCTTATAACCCAAATGGGTTGCAAGCGCCCAGCGCTAATGAGCTGATTTCGTTCGTTTCATCGGGCGCCCAGGACAGAACGGGGGCGTCTTCCAGCAAGCATGACGGGAATAAGACGGTTCGCGTTGGCTAATTTCCGCGCCGTCTCGCCGGACTGAGCCGCTCGTCCGTCAGGCCGTCTCCATGAACAGCTCCCGACCAATCAGCCATCGGCGAATCTCACTGGTGCCGGCGCCGATCTCGTAGAGCTTGGCGTCCCGCAGCAACCGGCCCGTCGGGTATTCGTTGATGTAGCCATTGCCGCCGAGGCACTGGATGGCTTCGAGCGCCATCCAGGTCGCCTTTTCCGCCGCGTACAGGATCGCTCCCGCCGCGTCCTTGCGCGTCGCGGCGCCGCGGTCGCAGGCCCTCGCCACCGCGTAGACGTAGGCCTTGCACGCATGCATCGTCGTGTACATGTCGGCGAGCTTGGCCTGCATGATCTGGAAGCTGCCGATCGGCTCGCCAAACTGCTGACGCTCATGCAGGTACGGCACGACAACGTCGAGGCAGGCCTGCATGATCCCGAGCGGGCCGGCGGCGAGAACGAGGCGTTCGTAGTCGAGACCGCTCATCAACACCCGGACGCCGCCGCCAACGCCGCCCAGCACGTTTTCCGCCGGCACCCGGCAGTCGTTGAACACAAGCTCGCAGGTGTTCGAGCCGCGCATGCCGAGCTTGTCCAGCTTCTGCGCCGTGCGGAACCCGGCGGTGCCCTTCTCGACCAGGAAGGCGGTGATCCCGCGCGGTCCGGCGGCCGGATCGGTCTTGGCATAGACGACAACAACCTCGGCGTCGGGGCCGTTGGTGATCCACATCTTGGTGCCGTTGAGAAGGTAGGCGTCGCCGTCGCGATCGGCGCGGCAGCGCATGCCGACGACATCGGAGCCGGCGCCGGCTTCGCTCATGGCGAGCGCACCCACGTGTTCGCCGCTGATCAGCTTCGGCAGATAGCGGCGTTTCTGGTCGTCGTTGCCATTGCGGCGGATCTGGTTGACGCAGAGATTCGAATGGGCGCCATAGCTCAACCCGACCGACGCCGAGGCGCGGCTGATCTCCTCCATGGCGATGACGTGTTCGGTGTAGCCCATGCCGGCGCCGCCCCATTCCTCCTCGACGGTGATGCCGTGCAAGCCAAGCGCACCGAGCGCCGGCCACAGGTCGCGCGGAAAGGCGTTGTCGTGATCAATCGCAGCGGCGCGCGGCGCGATGTTCTCGGCGGCGAAGGTCCGCACCGAGGCGCGCAGCATCTCTGCCGTTTCGCCCAACCCGAAGTCGAGCGACGGCAGTTCGTTAGCAGGCATGAGTCCTCCCGGGTCTCGATTGTTTGCTGCCACTATAGAGCGTTGCAGCCGGCGGCGGTATAGCGCGAACGGCTACAGCAACAGCCAGGTGGCGAGACCCAGAAACGCGAAAAAGCCGACAACGTCGGTGACCGTCGTCAGGAAGACGCTGGAGGCAATGGCCGGGTCGATGTTGAGACGATCGAGAACGATCGGGATCACCGCGCCGGAAAGCCCGGCGACGATCAGGTTGATGACCATCGCCATGCCGATGATGGCCGCCAGCGCTCCGTCACCGAACCAGACCCAGGTGACGGCACCGGTCACCACCGCGAACAGCACGCCGTTGATGGAGCCCACCAGCAGCTCCTTGCCGACGACACGGCCGGCGTTGGCCGCCGTCAATTCCTTTGTCGCGAGCGCGCGCACCGCGACGGTCAGCGACTGCGTCCCCGCGTTGCCGCCCATGGAGGCGACGATCGGCATCAGCACGGCGAGCGCCACCATCTGTTCGATGGTCGCGTCAAACAGGCCGATGACCAGCGACGCGATGATCGCCGTCACCAGATTGACGAGCAGCCAGGTGAAGCGGGAGCGGGCGGTGTCGAACGTCGCGCTATAGAGGTCATCGTAGCGAACGCCGCCGAGGTGCATGACCTCGTCTTCGTGCTCCTCCTCGATCACGTCGACGACGTCGTCGATGGTGATCACGCCGACCAGCCGTCCGCCGTCGTCAACCACCGGCGCCGAGGTCAGGTCACGCTGGCGGAACAGGAAGGCGACGTCCCGCTGCGCCATATCGGTGGGAATGCGCTTCAGTTCCGTCTGCATCAGGTCGGTCAGGGCGACGGCACGTCGCGCGGTCAGCAGCCGGCTCAGCGCGATCGCGCCCACCGGCCGATGGCCCGGATCGACCACGTACAGGTCGTAAAACAGCGTGGGCAGCGTGTCGGGGCTCTCTTCCGCCGTCCACCGCAGGTGATCGATGGTATCACCGACGGTCCAGAACGTCGGCACCGCCACCATCTCCCGCTGCATCAGCCGGCCGGCGCTGAAGTCGGGGTAGGACAGCCCCTGCTCGATCAGTACGCGGTCGGGCTCCGGAATGGCGTCCAGAACCCGTTGCTGGTCCTCTTCGTCCAGCTCGGAGATGACATGCAGGGCGTCGTCGATTTCCATATCGGCGACCGCCGCCGCGGTTTCGCTGACGCCGAGGGCTTCGATCACCTCGTCGCGAACCGTTTCGTCGAGTTCCGCCAGAACGGCGGGCAGCAGATCCTTGGCGATCAGCGGGATGACCGCACGGCGATCGGCACGATCGAGATCCTGGATGAGATCGGCGAGGTCGGCGGCGTGCAGCGGTTCGATCCGCGCCCGTACGGCTTCCATGTCGCCCGCCTCGATGGCGAGGCGTGTCGCCGCAACGACGAACGGATCGATCCCGGTGGCGAGGACGTCCGCGCCGGCGGCATCGCCCGGGCGAGGCGGCGCCGAGGGATGCGGAGCCGTTGCAGGCGCCTTGGCGTCTTCCGCCGGATCGATCATCATCGGGCGTCCCTGCCTAAAGGCCGCCGCCGCGCCGGCGCCTCCGGCTCGGCTGGCGATCCTGCCAACGTGGTCCGAAACGACGCCGGAGCCCGCGCGACCACTTGCGGTAAGGGAGTTGCATCAATGCCTTGGTGCGGTCGAGAAGACTCGAACTTCCACGGGGTTTCCCCCACAGCGCCCTCAACGCTGCGCGTCTACCAGTTCCGCCACGACCGCTTGGACGCCGGGCTTTCCATGCACCGGACGCGAGCAACCCACATATCAAACGTGGGGCCAGCGATCAAGCACAGCGCACCCCGGCCACACCCGTGCTGGCGAAGGTGAAGATGCTCATGCCTCTGGCCGCGGCCTCCTGCTTGACCGTGATTGATGACGTGGAATGGCGGCGCAGCGGCGAACCGGTGCCCTATGCCGCGGCGGTGACGGCAATGGAAAACCGCGTCGCGCAGATCCTCGCCGGTCGCGCTCCGGAAGCGGTCTGGCTGCTGGAACACCCGTCGGTGTACACCGGTGGCGTCAGCGCGCACCCGGCCGAATTGCTGGCCGCCGGCGACGTTCCCGTGATCGCAACGGCACGCGGCGGCCGTTATACCTACCACGGACCTGGGCAGCGCGTCGTTTACGTGCTGATGGATCTGGGACGCCGTGGTCGCGACGTGCGCCGGTTTGTCGCCGGCATCGAGGAGTGGGCGATCGGCGCCCTCGCCGCCATCGGTATCGCCGCCGAGCGGCGGACCGGCCGCGTCGGTTTCTGGGTGCTGGGTGAAGACGGCCGCGAGGCCAAAATCGGCGCCGTCGGTCTTCGCCTGCGCCGCTGGGTATCGTACCACGGCTTCGCCATCAACGTCTGTCCGGACCTCGGCTTTTTCGATGGCATCGTGCCTTGCGGGCTGACGGGCTTCGGTGTGACCTCGCTGCAGGCGCTCGGCCGGCCAGTGACACTGGACACCCTCGATACGGAACTGATCCGCGCTTTCAACAACAACTTTATCGGGAAGTTTCCCTCAGCCCTTGACGGCGCACCGGTCCTGATCGGATAAATGACGAGTGGACACTTGAAGCCTTCCGCGACGGCAAAAACGGATGAACCACAAAGGCGCGAAATCGTCAGGGAAGGCGCTGGCACACCCCACCGGTCGCCACCTCCCACTACTCTGGCGTGTCCTGCTGGCGGAGAGACGTAAGTGGGAATGGCAATAGGTCGCAGCCGCTGGCATTTCAGCCAGGTCTCGGCGAGCCAGGTTCGTGCCGATCGCCAGGGCGTTCCGTAGCGTGTCCGACCGGTCGGGTCCACCGAAGCCACCGCCATTCGGCGGGATGGCCTCCGAGCACTGGTCGCAGATCGCCGCGCCCGGGGACGACTTGCCGGCGGCTCTCAGCGGCCAGGTGCGGCCGGAGCGGATCCTGCAAGCGGTCAATGACCTGGAAAAATGCGTCGCCGCACTCGGCGAGTGGGTGAAGGATGTGCAGATCCACCTGGTCATGCTGGTCCAGGATGACGGCACGGGCGGCAAGCTGCCGGCGTTTCAACTGGCCAGCATCTGGAACGCCAACGCCTTCGACGATCTCCTCCTCGACAGTCCGACCCTGGAGGCGGTCAATCGGAAACTGTCAACCATCGAGCGGGAAGCGATGCGGCTGGCCACCCTGACAGGCGCGTCCGACCACATTCCCATCGCCGATCTGCGACGGTTTCTGGAAAGCGCCCTCGACGTCGAACGCAGCATGCGCCAGTTGCTGTCCGACACCTGGAACCGGCTTGCCAACATCGATCCGTTGACGGGCCTTGGCAATCGTGCCGCGATGTTGCGCAAACTCGCGATCGAGAGCGACCGCCACGCCCGCAACCAGCAGCCTTGCTGCGTTGCCATCATCGATCTCGACTGCTTCAAGGCGATCAACGACACGTATGGCCACGCGGTCGGCGATGTCGTGCTGCGCAGCATCGCCAGCCTGCTCGCCGCCAGCATCCGCCCTTACGATGAAGTGTTCCGCTACGGTGGCGACGAGTTCGTGCTCTGCCTGCCCAGCGCCGACCTGCGCACGGCCTGGGCGATCGTCGAACGGTTGCGGCTGCGCGTCGGCCAATGGACGGTGCCGGCGCGCAACGGTGAGATGCTGCGGGCGACCATGTCGATCGGCGTCGCTCCGCTCTCCGCATCGATCGGCGTCGAGGGCTCGCTGGAACTGGCCGACCGCGCCTTGTACGCTTCGAAGCAGAGTGGCCGAAACACCCTCGCCGTGTGCTCCGACTGAGCCCAGCGCCCGTCCTACTCCGTGGCCAGGGCGGTGAAGTGCGGCGTGACCGGCCAATCGGCGGGGCGCACCACCACGGCGCTGACGCGCGCCGCCGGCGGTCCCTGCCAGCACGCCTCCAGCATGTCGTCGACGGCAGACGCCGGCCCTGCGAACAGCGCTTCGACGCTGCCGTCGCGGCGGTTGCGTACCCAGCCCCGCAACCGGCGCCGCATCGCCTGCTCCACCGTCCAGCCGCGATACCAGACGCCCTGCACCCGCCCTTCGATGTGCACGTGCACCGCCTTGGGAACTCCGCTGACCTCGTCCACCCGCTATCTCCCGGTGTCTCCGCCTTGCCGCCCTCCACGGCGCGGGCGACGAAGCGTGTCGAACAGCCCCATCACGTAGCCGACATGCAGCGCGAGGATGCCGCCCCAGCCGACAATGACGAGCGGCGACCACGTTGGCAGCCGGTTCTGCGCGACATCGGCAACGACGAGGGCCACCGATGCGGCGGTGCCGCAGATCAGGTGTGCGGCGAGAGCGCGCAGCCGCCGGCGTGACGCGGCGTGATCGGCGTCCGCCGCCTCATTCCCGTCCGGCATCGCCGCCGTCCCCATCCGCCGCCGGCACAGCCAGAAGGTCCAGCAACTGCCAGCCGGCTCGGATCTCGTCGCGGATCCGCGTGCGCCGGCGCTCGGCGCGTTCGTCGCACCCCCATCGCTGAGCCTGATAAGTCTCGTCCAGCAGCGCCGCCGCGCACGCCGCCTCGGCGTCGATGTGCCCGTCGGCGAGGGCGAGGCCGATGGTCAGCGACCCACTGGCCTGCACGACGCTGGCCAGGGCGGTCAGCGCCAGATCATCGCGGCCGGTCAGGGCGTCGCGCAGCGCGGCGATCGCCGCCGCCGGCTGCGCCACCGGCATCACCCCGCACACCGGGCAGAGCTCCGCCCGCCAGCGCCGGGCCAGCCAGTCGAGGAGCGGCTGCCAGCACTGATGCTGCAGGCGGACGAGATCGGCCGGCCCCTCCGCCCAGTAGCAGACGAGGTCGGTTTCCGCATATCTCAGCAGCTCATCGATGACGCCGGCGCGCTGCGGCGCCACGCGGTCGATGGCAGTGGCCACCAGCTGCATCAGCGGCATCGTCGCCGGCATGATGGTCGCATCCTGGGCCTGCCACTCCGCCGCCACCGCCTGCGCGATGCGCAGCGACGCCAGCCGCAGCGGCTGGCCGCCCGGTGTTCGCAGCGGCCGGCCGTCCAGCCGAACGACGAAACTGCCGCCGTCGGCAGCGGCGGCGGCTTGCCGGTAGAAGCGCCGGCGCAGCTGTCCCGCATTCATCGCCTGCGCTCCTCCCTTTCATCCGCTCGCCGCCGCCCGCCAGCGATCAGCGGCGATCGGCCTGGAACCACTCATCGAGGGCGACGACGACCTCATCGAAACCATGCACGATGAGTTCGGCACCGGCACCACGCAACTGCTGCACGCCGTTGTAGCCCCAGCTGACGCCCAGCGCGCGGACATCGGCGTTGCGCGCCATCGCCATGTCATAGATGGAATCGCCGATCATGACGGTGCGCCGACGATCGACACCCGTCTCGCGCATGGCATTGAAAACCATGTCCGGTGCCGGCTTGCCGGAGCCATCGTCCGCCGTCTGTACGGTCACGAAGCGGTCAAGAAGACCATGGGAGCCGAGCGTCGCCAGCGCGCCACGCCGGGATTTGCCGGTGGCGACGCCCAGCAGCCAGCCGCGTTCCGCGAGTGCCGACAGCGCCGCCTCGACCCCCGGATACAGCGGCTCCGCATGGGAGCGATGGCGGGCGAGGTCGGCAAAGGCGCTCTTGTAGGCGACCGCCAGCGGTTCCAGCCGCCACTCCTCGCCGTTGACCAGCAACGCCGCGATCGCCCCGCGCAGCGGCAGGCCGATGACGCCGCGCACCGCCTCGGCATCGGGCGCGGCCAGCCCACAGTCGGCGAAGGCGCGGGTCATGGCCGCCACGATCGTATGCGCGCTGTCGACCAGCGTGCCGTCGCAATCGAACAGGCACAGCACGCTCATTCGATGCGGGCCCGGATGGAGAGGGTTCGGCCATTGCGGATGATGGTCAGATCAACCCGTTCGCCGGGTGGCAACAGGCCAAGCCGTGCCCGCAAGTCGGCGGGATCGTCGACCCGGCGGCCATTGACACCGACGACCACATCGCCGGGCTTCAACCCGCTGGCATCGGCCGGTGTGCCCGGCTCGACACTGGCGATGAGGGCGCCGCGAATTTCCGGCAGCCGCAGGGTTTCCGCAAGGTCGGCGGTGACCGGCTGCATGCGGATGCCAAGGCGGCCGCGGCGGACGGTGCCGTACGCGATCAGCTGCTCCATCACCGCGCGCACCATGTTGCTGGGCACGGCAAAGCCGATCCCGACGTTGCCGCCCGCCGGCGAAATGATCGCCGTGTTGATGCCGATCAACTCGCCGCGAAGGTTGACGAGGGCGCCGCCGGAGTTCCCCGGATTGATCGAGGCATCGGTCTGGATGAAGTCCTCATAGCCCTCGACGTTGAGGCCGCTGCGGCCGAGAGCGCTGATGATGCCGGAAGTCACCGTCTGCCCGAGGCCAAAGGGATTGCCGATGGCCACCACATAATCGCCAACCTGCAGTGCGTCGGAATTGCCGAAAGGCAGCGCCGTCAGCCGGTCCGGCTCGATCTTGAGTACGGCAATGTCAGTGGGCGGGTCGCTGCCGACGAGCCGTGCCGGCAGCCGCCGCCGGTCCTTCAGCGTCACGTAAACCTCGTTGGCCTGAGCGATGACGTGATGGTTGGTCAACACGTAGCCACGCTCGGCATCGACGATGACCCCAGAGCCGGCACTGATGCGCGGCGGCAACTCGCGCGGCAGGTCGGGAATGTTGAAGAAGCGGCGGAAAAAGGGATCGCGCAGCAGCGGGTTATCCTGCACGGCGACGCGCGACAGGACCGCGATATTGACCACGGCAGGCGTCGCCAGCGTCAGCATCGGTGCCAGCGACGGCAGCTCGCTGGCTTCGGCGCGCGCCACACCGGCCGCATGGTCCAACGCCGGCGCCAGCAGGCCGGCCACCACCAGGGCGATGGCAGCGGGCAGCCGCCAGCACGGCCGGACGCGAGTCCCGTTCATGGGTGTGGCGAAATCAGCCCTTGGAGATGGCAACCCGCTTCACATCCCGCGATGGACCATCGTTGCGCGGCATCGTCACCTTCAACACGCCGTCGCGGTAAACGGCCTGCACGCCGCTGTCATCGGCATTCTCCGGCAGCGGTACGGAGCGCGACACGCGACCGAACGAGCGCTCGTTGATCCGGTAGGTGCGCCCCTCGACGCCATGATCGGGCTTCTTCTCGGCGGCGATCAGCAGCATCCGCTCGAACAGGCTGACCTCGATATCCGCTTCGGCCACACCCGGCAACTCGGCGGTGACCTCGATTTCGTCATCGGTCTCGCACACGTCGACCCGCATCTCGCTGGCCATGCTCAGGTCGATGCCGGCACGCAGTCGCGGCGATGGCATTTGCTGCCAGAATATCTCGACGGCGCGGTTGATATCCGCGCGCAGCGCCCGATACGCGTCGTCAGAGGAAGGGCCGCCGCTGTCGGCGGGCTTGGCCCATGGCCATGACATCAGATCCCTAAGATCCATGGCGAGCCACCCGCGCCGCTCGCGCCGGTCCGCACCGCCGGTGGACGTCCGCGCCGCTGGCCCTGGCGCCGGTCAATCCAGCATTCGCCCTGTTCATGGTACGCGCTCCCTTGTCGCTGCTGTTGATTGTACGCGTTTTGGCACGCCACAGCTTGCGCGCCCTTTGCCCGTTTGCAATCTAGGGTCTTATCGTCCGCCGCTCAACCCTCGCCCCACCCGATCCGCCACCGGACCGACGCCCGGCCAGTCCGCCGCGGCCGAGGTCGACACGTCGCTGAACCCGAGGCTGTGGAAGGTCGCGGCCATGTGCGGCGCCAGCGGCGCGGTGATGACCAGGGGCAGCCGCCCCCGTCGCGGCAGCGCCAGCGCGCGCGCATGCAGATGCAGCCCGTGCCCGAGCCTGAGATGGGGCGGCGGTTCGAACGGCAGGCCGTATTTGCCGTCACCGAGGATCGGCATGCCCGCGGTGGCGCAGTGAACACGCAGCTGATGGGTGCGGCCCGTGAGCGGCGATAACGCCAGCCACGCGAAGAGGCGGCCGGCACGGGCGAGCAGGTGGAAATCGGTGATCGCCTTGTCGCCCGCCGCCACATCGGCGCGAACGCGATCACCACGCAGCCCCCGCAGCTTGGCCAGCGGCAGATCCATGCGTCCTTGATCCCGCCGCGGCCCACCGATGACCACCGCCCAGTAGAGCTTGCGGATCTCATGACGGCGAAACGCCTCGCCGAGTTCTGCGGCGACCCGGGCGCTGCGGGCGAGCACCAGCGCGCCGGAGGTGTCTCGATCGAGGCGATGAACGAGGCGAGGCCGTTCGCCGTCGAAACGCAGTCCGTCAAGCATGCCGTCCACGTGCGACTCGGTACCCGTGCCGCCTTGCACCGCGAGCCCGGCCGGCTTGTTGACGACGATGATCTCGTCGTCCCGATAGAGAATGGCGCGCCGCAGGGCTTCGACCTCCGCGGTGCTCGCCGGCAGCCCGCCGGAACCCTGGCCGGCCCGGCCGCCATCGCCGTGTGGCGGCACCCTCAGCACCTGTCCCGCGTCAAGCCGCTGTCCGGACTGAGCGCGACGGCCGTCGACCCGCACCTGTCCGGACCTCAGCCAACGCTCCAGCAGACTGTGGGGCACCCCCGGCAGATGGCGGTGAAACCAGCGATCGAGCCGGATCCCGGCGTCCGCCACCAACACCGTATGCAACGTCACGCCGGTGCCGGCGGCTCCCCGCCGGTCCTGCACGGTGTGCTGCCGCTGGTCATCACTGGCGCCGCTCATTGCCCGCCTCCCGCCGGCCGCTCATCGCCACCGCGCGCCCGCCGCCGCGCCCATTCCGCCAGGCGTGCGGCGATTTTCGCCTCCAAGCCACGCCCTGTGGGCCGGTACAGGCTCTGCCGTTCCACCTCGTCCGGAAAGTAGCTCAGGCCGGCAAATCCCTCTTCCGTGTCATGATCATAGATGTATTCCGTGCCGTACCCCAATTCACGCATCATCCGCGTCGGCGCATTCAACGCATGCTTCGGCGGCATCAGCGAGCCGGTGGCGCGGGCCAGCCGCCGCGCTGCGCCCTCCGCCCGATAGAGGGCGTTGGATTTCGGCGCACTTCCGAGATAGACCACGCACTGCACCAGTGCCAGTTCCCCCTCCGGCGAGCCGAGACGCTCGAAGGTCTCCCAGGCGGCAAGCGCCTGCACGAGGGCGTCCGGGTCCGCCATGCCGATATCCTCTGAGGCGAAGCGAACGAGCCGGCGGGCGATGAAGCGCGGATCTTCACCGCCTTCCAGCATCCGCGCCAGCCAATAGAGGGCGGCATCCACATCCGAGCCGCGCAGGGCCTTATGCAGCGCGCTGATCAGATTGTAATGACCTTCCTGGCTCTTGTCGTACAGGGGCCGGCGGCGCTGGACCAGGCGAGCCAGCGCATCGGTGGACAGCGGCGGGTCAGCCGGCACCTCGGCCAAGGTCTCGACCAGGTTCAGCAGGTAGCGGCCGTCGCCATCGGCCATCGCCCGCAGCGCGGCCCGCGCATCACCGTCGAGGGGCAGCGCGCGGCCCAGATGCTGCTCCGCCCGCACCAGAAGCCCTTCCAGCGCCGCGTCGTCGAGGCGGTTGAGGACCAGCACCCGACAGCGCGACAGCAGCGGCGCGATCAGCTCGAACGAGGGGTTCTCCGTCGTCGCGCCGACGAGGATGACGCTGCCATCCTCCACATACGGCAGAAAGCCGTCCTGCTGACTGCGATTGAAGCGGTGGATCTCGTCGATGAACAGCAGCGTGCCGATGCCATCCCGGCGGCGACGGCGCGCGGCATCGAAGACGCGGCGCAGGTCGGCCACGCCGGAGAATACCGCGGACAGCGATTCGAAGGCGAGGTGGGTATGTTCGGCGAGCAGGCGGGCGATGGTCGTCTTGCCGCTGCCCGGCGGCCCCCACAGGATGATCGAGGTCAGGCGGCCGGTTTCGGTCATGCGGCCGATGGCGCCATCGCGGCCGAGCAGGTGATCCTGGCCCAGAACGTCCTTCAGGCGACTGGGGCGCAGGACATCGGCGAGCGGGCGCGGCGCGTGCCCCTCGAACAGGCCTGGCTGGCCGGAGCCGCCCGCCATCTCCGCTCCTCCCTGCGTCCCCGCCGCCAACCCCTTGCGGCTCCACGCTGGCGCCGCGCCGGCATCATTGACCGGCGCGAGGCAGAGCGCGCCGCTCAGCCCTCCGTTGGCGTTTCCGCCTTCGCCGCCTCGGCGGCCAGCCGCTGGCGATCAACCGCCCCTTTGGCTTCGGGATCGCGATCAACGAGTTCGAGAACGGCCAGCGGCGCGTTGTCTCCATAGCGGAAGCCGGCCTTCAGCACGCGCGTATAGCCGCCCTGGCGGGCCCGGTAACGCTCGGCGAGCGGTCCGAACAGCTTGCCGACGATGGTCTCGTCGCCAAGGATGGCGATGGCCTGGCGACGGGCATGCAGGCCGCCGCGCTTGCCCAGGGTGATCATGCGGTCGGCGGTGCGCCTGACCTCCTTCGCCTTCGGCAGCGTGGTGATGATCTGCTCGTGCTGCAGCAGCGACACCATCATGTTGGCGAACATTGCTTGGCGGTGACTGCTGGTCCTGTGCAGCTTCCGCCCGGCCATGCCATGGCGCATGCGTTAACGCTCCCTCGTGTCTATGCGACGCCGGTGCCGAGCCCGCCTCAGTAGGGCTCTTCCAGCCGTTTGACCAGTTCCTCGATGTTTTCCGGCGGCCAGTTGGGAATCTCCATGCCCAGCGTCAGCCCCATCACCGTCAACACTTCCTTGATTTCGTTCAGCGACTTGCGTCCAAAGTTGGGCGTGCGCAGCATGTCCGCCTCGGACTTCTGCACGAGATCGCCGATGTAGATGATGTTGTCGTTCTTCAGGCAGTTGGCCGACCGCACGGACAGTTCGAGCTCATCGACCTTGCGCAGCAGGTTCTTGTTGAACGGCAGCTCGTCGCGCCGCTCCTCCTCGACCGCGGACTGCGGCTCCTCGAAATTGATGAACAGCGCCAGCTGATCCTGCAGAATGCGCGCGGCCACGGCGATCGCCCGTTCAGGCGAAACGGCGCCATTGGTCGCAACCTCGATGGACAGCTTGTCGTGATCGGTGACCTGACCGACGCGCGTATTCTCCACCTTATAGGCAACCTTGCGCACCGGCGAATAGATGGCGTCGATCGGGATCATGCCAATCGGCGCATCCTCGGTCCGTCCGCTGCCCGCGGCGACGTAGCCTTTCCCGGCCTCCACCGTCAGCTCCATCGACAGCTTCGCGCCATCGTCGAGGGTGCAGATCACCAGGTCCGGGTTGAGGATGTCGATATCGTGGCCGGATGCGATCATCCCCGCCTTCACCTCGCCGGGGCCCGTCGACTGCAGCATCATCCGTTTCGGCCCGTCGCCCCCCATCCGCAGCGCCAGTGACTTGATGTTGAGCACG
>JALOTH010000192.1 GCA_025458035.1 Rhodospirillales bacterium | reverse complement strand
CGATGGCAAGGCCGAGCCCGACAAGGATCGCGATATCGAGAGCGTCGCGGGCTGGGCTGTCGCCGTGCGGCGAGCGCCGCCGCGTCAGCACGGCGAGTTCCCGTACGACGTCGACGGCGATCATCCGCGCATCATCGCGGCCCAGATGAATTTCTTCGCGACCTTGTCCACCCATCCGCCGCACTTCGCCTGAAAAAGCCAGCCCTTCGAGGGACTATGCATCGCGTTGACGATTCTGGCCAGTCAGGATCGACGCTCCGATGGCAGACGTGCCTCTGGTTCTTGGCCGCGCGGTGGATTAACAGTTCGGCGAGACCGATGGGGACCGGATACAAGCAGCCAGGGAGGAGCCGGGAGATGGACGTTCGCGCCGCCGTCGCATGGGAAGCGGGCAAGCCGCTGGCCATCGAGACCGTGCAACTCGAGGGGCCGAAGGCCGGCGAGGTGCTGATCGAGATCAAGGCGACCGGCGTCTGCCACACCGACGAATTCACCCTATCGGGCGCCGATCCCGAGGGGCTGTTTCCGGCGATCCTCGGCCATGAGGGCGCCGGCGTCGTCGTCGAGGTCGGCGCCGGCGTCACCTCCGTCAAGCCCGGCGATCATGTCATCCCGCTCTATACCCCCGAATGCCGGGAGTGCGAGTACTGCCTGAACCCGAAAACCAACCTCTGCCAGAAGATCCGCGCCACCCAGGGCCAGGGGCTGATGCCCGACGGCAGCAGCCGCTTTTCGCTCAACGGCACGCCGCTGTTCCACTACATGGGCTGCTCGACCTTCGCCAACTTCACCGTGCTGCCGGAGATCGCCGTCGCCAAGGTGCGCGCGGACGCGCCGTTCGACAAGATCTGCTACATCGGCTGCGGCGTGACCACCGGCATCGGCGCCGTCATCTACACCGCCAAGGTGCCGCCGGGGGCGAACGTGGTGGTGTTCGGCCTGGGCGGCATCGGCCTCAACGTCGTTCAAGGGGCGCGGCTGGTGGGCGCCGACAAGATCATCGGCGTCGACATCAACCCGGACCGGCGGGCGATCGCCGAGAAGTTCGGCATGACCCACTTCGTCAACCCGAACGACGTGGCGGGGGACCTCGTCGCCCATCTCGTCGAGCTGACCAAGGGCGGCGCCGATTATGCGTTCGAGTGCGTCGGCAACGTCAAGCTGATGCGCCAGGCGCTCGAATGCTGCCACAAGGGCTGGGGCGAGTGCATCATCATCGGCGTCGCCGGCGCCGGCCAGGAAATCTCGACGCGGCCGTTCCAGCTGGTCACCGGCCGGGTCTGGCGGGGGACCGCCTTCGGCGGCGCGCGCGGCCGCACCGACGTGCCGAAGATCGTCGACTGGTACATGGACGGCAAGATCAACATCGACGATCTGATCACCCACACGCGGCCGCTGGAGCGCATCAACGAGGCGTTCGAGCTGATGCATCGGGGACAGTCGATCCGCAGCGTCATCACCTTTTAGCGGCGGCGCCGGCATGTCCCTGGAAACGGTGGAGGAGCATCGCTGCTTCGATGGCCGCCTCCTAGTGGTCCGCCACGACTCGGCCGCCACCGGCACGGCGATGACGTTCGCGATCTACCTGCCGCCGGCGGCGGCGGCGGCGCCGGTGCCCTTGCTGACGTATCTGTCCGGGCTGACCTGCACCTGGGCGAACGCCTGCGAGAAGGCGGGCGCCCAGCGCTTTGCCGCCGAGCACGGGCTTGCCCTGCTGTTCCCGGACACCAGCCCGCGCGGCACCGAGCTTCCCGGCGAGCACGACGCCTACGACTTCGGCTCCGGCGCCGGCTTTTACGTCGACGCGACGGTGGCGCCGTGGGCGCGGCATTACCGGATGGAGAGCTACGTCGCCGACGAGCTGCCGGCCCTCGTCGCCGCGCACTTTCCGGTGGACGGGACGCGGCAGGGCATTTTCGGCCATTCGATGGGCGGCCACGGCGCGCTCACCCTCGCCTTCAAGCGGCCGGGGCGTTATCGCTCGCTGTCGGCGTTGGCGCCGATCGTTGCGCCGAGCGAAGTGCCCTGGGGGCAAAAAGCCTTCACCGGCTACCTCGGCACCGACCGCCGCACCTGGCTGGCGCACGATGCCTGCGCCCTGGCGGCGGCCAGCGGCTGGCGCCGGCCGATCCTCGTCGACCAGGGGCTGGCCGACCCGTTTCTTGCCTCGCAGCTGCGCCCGGAGTCGTTTGAGGCGGCGTGTGCCGCCGCCAGCATCCCGCTGACCCTGCGCCGGCACGGGGGCTACGACCACAGCTACTACTTCATCGCCACGTTCATCGGCGAGCACATCGCCCACCATGCGCGGTGGCTGTGCGGCACCGTCTAACCCGTGGCGGCGGACCAAGCCGTTGTATGGCGCCGCCGCGGCTTTACATATCTAGGGGCGGCACGGCGTCGAGCGCCAGGGACAGTCTATTCATGACAAATGGGGAATGATAATGAAGGGCACGAAGCCAATCATCAAGCTGTTGAATGCCATATTGAAGAACGAACTCACCGCGATTAATCAATACTTTCTGCATGCCCGCATGCTGGAGGACTGGGGCTTTACCGTTCTCGGCGGCAAGGTTTATCATGAAGCCATTGGCGAGATGAAGCACGCCGACCGCATCATCAAGCGAATCCTGTTTTTGGAAGGTTTGCCGAACCTGCAGGACCTCGGCAAGCTGTCCATCGGCGAGGACGTGGTGGAAATTCTCAAGAACGATCTGGCGATGGAATCGGCGGCGCGCCTCGATGTCGTCGCCGCCATCGATGAGTGCGAGACCGACAAGGACTACGTCACCCGTGAACTGCTCACCGACATCATCACCGACAGCGAGGAGCACATCGACTTCCTGGAAACGGAACTGGCGCTCGTCGACAAGGTCGGCCTGCACAACTACCTGCAATCGCAATCGCTGCCGTCACCCCAGTGAGCCCCTGTCGGGCAGCGGACGACCGTGATCAATCTGTCGATTGCAATTGAGAGACGTTCGCAATATCATGCCGGCGGCAACGATCTTGGCAGGAAGCTTATGTTTGTTTGTGTCTGCAACGCGCTGACCGAACAGGACGTGGAGGACGCCATCATCAAAGGCGGCGTCCGCACCCCCGGCGGCATCTATCACCACTTCGGTACCGAGCCGCAATGCGGCCTTTGCGAGGCGACGCTGCGGACGATGATCAACGCCGCCACCCGGCAAGCGGCCGAGGAGCGCGCGCCGAGGCATGATGGCGGTGAACGCAAGTCTACGCGCGCCGCCGCTTCCCCGCGTCCGGCGACAGCCCGCTGCGAGGCCTAAGTCAGCGGGCCCGCGCCCCGGCCCACCGCCGCGATTTCACGGACCCCGCCGATGGACGATCTGACCCTGGCGCGCGCGCTGCACGTCGTCGGCGTCGTGCTGTGGATCGGCGGCGTCGGCTTCGTCACCACCGTGCTGCTGCCGGCGGTGCGGCGGCTGAAAACCGCCGAGGAACGGCTGGCGTTTTTTGACGCCATCGAACGCCGCTTCGCCTGGCAGGCACGGTTCACCACCGTCCTCGTCGGCGCGTCCGGCTTCTACCTGACCGCGGCACTCGATGCCTGGGATCGCTTTCTCGATCCGGGGTTCTGGTGGATGCACGCGATGCTGCTGGTCTGGCTCGTGTTTACCCTCATGCTGTTCGTCGCCGAACCGCTGTTCCTGCACCGCTGGCTACAGGCGCAGGCGGCGCGGCGGCCGGAGGCGACCTTCCGCCGCGTCGAACGGCTGCACTGGGGCCTGCTGCTGATCAGCCTGATCGCCGTGTTCGGCGCCACCGCGGGCAGCCACGGCGCCTTCCTGTAAGCCGGCCTGGCGAGCGCGCAACACCGGCCTGGCGAGCGCGCAACACGGCCGCTGGCCGTCAATCAGGCCGCTTGCTCCCTGGCGTCTTCCCTGGCGCCGGTCGTGGTTGTGGTGTAGGAATCGCCGAGCGTTCGTTCCGCGGTGCGAGCCGATCGCCGTTGACCCCGCTGGCGCGCGGGGCCGGCGCGCAAATCCGCGGTGGCGGGAGACGGATGATGATCGAATTCGAGACGGATGAAGCGAACCGCGTCCTCACCATCACGATGACGGGAATGATCACCGTCGAGGCCATTGACCGTGCCCTTGACCGCCTGGAAGCCCAGTTCCCGCAGGTGGACGTGCGCATCGCCGGCGGCGAGGACGGCGGCGTCGGCGTCCTCCTCGACTATGAGCACCTGCAAGGCTGGGAGCAGGGCGCGAAGGTCGCCGGCACCATCACCGGCAAGATGCTGGGCGACGTGGTTCGCCGCTGCGCCATCATCGGCGAGGAAAAATGGCGCGACGAGGAAGAGCGCGTCGCCGACGTCAGCAAGCGGGCGAAGGTCCGCTTTTT
>JALOTH010000082.1 GCA_025458035.1 Rhodospirillales bacterium | reverse complement strand
CGGCCATCGCTGCCGGGACAGGCGGCGGTATCGCCGATGGCGTAAACACCGGTATGGCCGGTGACGCTGAGATCGGGACCAACGACGATGCGGCCGGCGCCATCGCGCTCCGCGCCGAGCCATCGGCCGGCCGGCGAAGCCATGACGCCGGCTGTCCACAACACCGTCGCCGCCTCGATCCGGTGCTCGCCGATGGCAACGCCGCGATCGTCGATGGCATCGACGCGGGCGTTCGTCATCACCTCAACGCCGAGTGCCGACAGCGAGTGCGTCGCAGCAAGCGATAACGCCTCCGGCAGCGCTGGCAGAATGCGCGGACCCGATTGCACGAGAATGATCCTCGCCGTTGCCGGGTCGATCTCGCGGAATTCGGCGCTCAGGCTTTGGCGCGCCAACTCGGCGATGGCGCCAGCGAGCTCGACACCGGTGGGGCCGCCGCCGACAAGCACAAAGGTCAGAAGCCGTCGCCGTTCGGATTCGTCGTTTGCTGCCTCGGCCTTTTCAAAGGCAGCGAGAATGCGTGAGCGCATGCCCGTCGCGTCATCGATCTTTTTCAGACCCGGTGCGACCGCCTCCCACTCATCCTTACCGAAATAGCTATGGCGGGCACCGGTTGCCAATACGAGATAGTCATACGGAATGCGCTGCTCGCCCATCAACACCTCGCGACGCTCGCCATCGATGCCGGTGACCCGCCCCATCAAGACACGAGCGTTATGGTGCCCCTTAAGCAGCGAGCGGATCGGCACGGCGATCTCGGCGGGCGATAGAGCGGCTGTCGCCACTTGGTAGAGCAGCGGCTGGAACAAGTGATAGTTCCGCCGATCGATCACGGTGACCTGGGCGCGCGTATGCTTGAGGCGGGTCGCCGCCGCAAGGCCGCCAAAACCGGCGCCGACGATGACGACGCGCGGCGCCCCACGCAGCCAGCCCGCATCCCCGTTCAGGCTTGGCAACCGCCGCCGTGCCGCGTTCGCCGCGCAGTGGTCGAGGGAAAGCGCCCCGGCGCCACCGGCAACGAAGCCGAGGAACAGAAATGCACGCAGCACGGGATCGCCGAGGGCCGGGTTCCCCGCCAACAGGGTGAGCCCCAGAATGACCATCACCAGCGCAACCGGCCGCGTCGCCAAGCCGAGACCGAACAACCCGCAAAGGGCAAGGCCAACGGCCTTGAGCATCGGCGAGGCGCTGCCGAGCAGAGCGCTACCGGTCAGCCATGCCAGCAGGATGCGAGCGGCGAGCAACGCCGGCGGTTCGGCGTAGCGGCCCAGCCATCCAGCCAACCGCTGCATTGGTGCCGCGAAAGGCACGGCCGAACCGGCAAGATGCGGCGCGATCAGGCGATCGAGGGAGATGGCGCCGGCACCGCGCACGACGAGCAGTCCCAGCAACGCCATCCAATACAGGTGGTCGGCGAGGTCGCGATAGGTGAATTGCAGGAACGCGGCGGTCAGCAGCAAAGGCAGGGCGGCGAAGCGGGTGGTAAAGCCCAATGCCAGCGGAACCGGGCAGATCAGCTCGATGCCCGTACCGATCACCGCCGCGGTCGGCGCAGCAAGACCGGGCACCGGGTGCTCGCTGGCGTACAGGAACACCGTCACGTCCCAGTTCGTGGTCTTCAGGATGCCGGAGACGAAAAAGATTTGCGCCAGCCATAGCCGGACAGCGAGGTCGAGCGGACCGCTGATGCCGGCTAGGGTCGCGGTGAAACAATCCCAGGCCCCTAAAACGGGAGCGAGGCGCGACGTCGCCGGCCGGGGCAGGACCGGCAAACGGGGTGCGGGAACGGATTGAGCGTGGCTGGGCATCGGCGGCTTTCCTCGGGTTCCTGACCATGCACGATCGCGCAACCATGCGCCGCCGTTGGCCGCTCGGAGAAATGCCGTCTCGCTAGTGTTTTCATGCCCGGCGCCTATGGCTGGGACCGACAGCCGCCCGCCTGGGAGCGCGCTGACCGGACCTGGCGCCGTCGGCCGCGGGTTGATCGCTTAGTGGCGATGCTTGCTGACGTCGTGACCGGCGCCAGGGCCTTCGACGTCGACATTGACGGTCACCGTTCCCGACTTGGCGAACGTAAGCGTCAGCGGAAAGGAGGCTCCTTGCTTCAGCGGCGCCCTCAGCCCGATCAGCATGACATGCAGGCCGCCCGGTTTCAGCACTGCGGGCTCGCCGGCGTTGACCTCGATCGCCTTCACCGGGCGCATGCGCATCACGTCGCCCTCCATGACGTGAGTATGCAATTCGACCGTAGCGGCCACCGGTGATGTGGCGCCGATCAACTGGTCCGCCTCATTGCCGCTGGTACTGATGACCATGTAAGCGGCGCCGTTGGCGGCGGCGCCGGCCGTCGCGCGCGCCCAAGGATGTTCGATTTTGAGACTGCCGATCGTGGTTTCGCTGGCTCTCAGCGGCCCGGCGAGGGTGATGATTGCTGTTGCGATCAGCGTGAACAAGGCGCGTTGCATGGATGCGTCTCCGCGTGTGTCGGCAAGGAAGGGGGCGGCGTTGGAGTGAACGCGCTGCCAAACAGCTCACCAAGTAAGCGTTCGCGTGTCGTCCTTGAAGAGGTAGCCGCCGGTCAGCTCAGGGTTTCCGACTTTCGCTCCGTCAATGAGATCGGCATCCTGAACGCCATAGTGCTTCATGCAGAACGGGCAGACAACGACAGCGGCGCCTTTCGCCATAAGTTCGCTCAGCATTCTCTGCTGGCTGGCGAAGTCGTCGGCCTTCGACTTGGCTGCGATGTGGACCCCACGGTCATTGAGCCATATAGCCACGGGATGGCCCCTTTCGAGCACGCTTTTGGAAAAGACCAGAGCCATGTCGACACGATGGCCCTCGTCCGTGGTGAGGTTGACAAACAGGGAACCGCGACTGTCGGCTGCAGCCGGCAGGGCGAACAACGTGCCGGCAATTGCCAGCAAGACGAGCAGTCGGTGAAACATTGTGACGTCTCCTTATGAAACGCAGCATCTCGTGTGGGCGGCATCGGGGCCTCGACCGCTGCGCCGCAGCATGAGAGGTCAGTCTGTCGCAAGGCCCAAGCCATCGCAAGGGCGCTCCGCGAGCCTGGGCACTCGCTTGACGAGCGCCATCACCGCCCTTGCGCACCGATGAAATGCGGTTAGAAGGAACGGCTGATCGCCGCGCCCCATCGCGGCGCGCGGCGATCCCCTGGCGGATGGGCGATGGCGAGCGAACCTGAAACATCGTGCCCGGCGCTGCTGCCGGCCGGAATGATGGACCTGCTGCCGCCGCATGCCACCTTCGAGGCGGCAACGGTGGAGCGGCTGGTTGCGGTTTTCGGCAGTCATGGCTACGAACGGGTCAAGCCACCGCTGCTCGAGTTCGAGGCGACGCTCCTTTCCGGCAGCGGCCGCGCGCTGGCGCCGCAAACCTTCCGCCTGATGGATCCGGTGGCGCAGGAGATGCTGGCGCTGCGTCCGGACATGACGATGCAGATCGCCCGTATTGCCGCCTCGCGGCTTGCCCACCGGCCGCGGCCGTTACGTCTTGCCTATGCCGGCCAAGTGGTGCGGGTGCGCTCATCTCAGCTGCGCCCGGAGCGGCAGTTCGGCCAAGTTGGCGCCGAACTGATCGGATCCGCCGACGTCGCCGCTGACATCGAGGTGATCCTGGCAGCCGCCGAGGCGCTCGCCACCATCGGCATCGGCGAGGTGACCGTCGACCTTGGTCTGCCGGGGCTGGTGCCCCTGATCCTCGCCGACAGGTCACTGTCGCCGGCCATCGCTGCCCGAATGACGGCGGCGCTGGAGCGCAAGGACGGCAGCGCCGTCAGCGATCTTTCCGCGCACATCGGGCGGGAGACGGCGCAGCTACTCGCGCGCCTGGTCGCGGCCTGCGGGCCGGCGGCGGAAGCGATGGCGGCGCTGTCGGCGCAGCCGTTGCCAACCGCTGCCGCAGCGGCGCTCGCCAACCTTCGTGCCGTGATTACCGGCATCGAGGCGGTGGCTCCGCAGCTGACGCTGACCGTTGATCCGGTCGAGCGACGGGGCTTCGAGTATCACAGCGGGGTCACCTTCGCGCTGTTCAGCGCTGTCGTCGCCGGCGAGTTGGGCCGCGGTGGACGCTACCGGACCATGCTGGATGAGGATGCGACAGGGATTACGCTGTTCATGGATACGGTGTTGCGGGCGTTTCCGCCGCCAGCGATGGGCGCGCGCGTCTTTTTGCCGTTCGGCACCAGCCATGAGGCTGGCGCGCAGTTGCGTCGTGATGGCTGGGTCACCGTGGCCGCGCTCAGCAATGCGGAACCTGACGAGCGGGCGGCGCAACGCCTCGGCTGCAGCCACTGCCTTATGGGCGGCGAGGTGAGGCCAGTTGTTGGCGGCCCGTCGCACTGAACGCGACTCGGATCGATACACCCTCGGTTGCGGACGGAGGACATGGGGAACGTCGTCGTCATTGGCGCCCAGTGGGGCGACGAAGGAAAAGGCAAGATCGTCGACTGGCTGTCGGAACGGGCGGATGTCGTCGTCCGTTTTCAGGGCGGCCACAACGCCGGCCACACGTTGGTGATCGACGGCGTCACCTTCAAGCTCAGCCTGTTGCCATCGGGAGTGGTGCGCGGTGGCAAGATGTCCATCATCGGCAATGGCGTCGTGCTCGATCCATGGGCCTTGTTGGCGGAAATCGAAACCTTGCAAGGGCAGGGGGTTGCCGTTGGTCCTGACTGCGTGCGCATCGCTGAGAACGCTCCGCTGATCCTGCCGCTGCACCGCAATCTCGACAAGGCCCGTGAGCAGGCGGCAGGAGCGGCGCGCATCGGAACGACCGGGCGCGGCATCGGTCCAGCCTACGAGGACAAGGTAGCTCGGCGCGCTATCCGCCTTGGGGACCTCGCCGACCCAGCGCTACTGGCTGATAAGATCGACACGCTGCTGCGCCATCACAACGCCCTATTGCGCGGTTTCGAGCAGCCACCCGTTGATCGCGATGAGCTGATCACCACCCTCAGCGACATCGCGCCGAAAGTGCTGCCGTTCGCCGACACGGTGTGGAAGACCCTCGATGAGGCCCGTCGGAGCGGGCGGCGGATCCTGTTCGAAGGTGCGCAAGGCACCATGCTCGACATCGATCATGGCACCTACCCCTTTGTCACATCGTCGACCACGGTGGCCGGTCAGGCCGCCGCGGGGTCCGGGCTGGGGCCGCTGTTCCTCGATTACGTCCTCGGCATCGTCAAGGCCTACACGACGCGCGTTGGCGCCGGCCCGTTCCCCACTGAACTCACCGGCGAGGTTGGCAGGCTGATCGGCGAGCGCGGCCGTGAATTTGGTACAGTGACGGGCCGCGCCCGCCGCTGTGGCTGGTTCGATGCCGTGCTTGTCCGTCAGGCGGTCAAGCTCAACAGCATTTCCGGGATCGCGCTGACCAAACTCGACGTGCTCGACGGGTTTGAGACACTCAAGGTCTGCATCGGCTACCGTCTCGATGGCGACCGCCTTGACCACCTGCCGGCGTCGACGGCGGCACAGGGGCGCGTCGAGCCGGTTTACGAGACGATGGAGGGGTGGAGCGAGAGCACGCGAGGCGCGCGCTCCTGGGCGGCGCTGCCGGCGACGGCAGTGAAGTACATCCGGCGTATCGAGGAACTGATCGATGCGCCGGTGCACTTGTTGTCGACGAGTCCGGAGCGGGATGACACCATTCTGGTCCGCGATCCGTTCGTCGATTGAGTTCCGCCGTGCTAGCGTTCCTCCCCCGCCAAGCCTTTGCCTGGGCTACGGGTTGGTGGATGCGGAAGCGAACTGCTGGAGCAGCGAGCGGGCCTGATCGAGACAGCCGCGCTGTACCATCCAGGCAATACGGTGCGCGTCGCTGGCAAGGTCGGTCGGAATCCGGTAGAGGGTGAATTCCTGCGTCTCGCCGCTGTCGTACGCTTCCGCTGTGTACACGGCTCCGTCCGTGACTGCGAGGCCTGCTGGCCACGGCACGTCGGCGACATGTGACGGGAACTCAACGATCGCGACCTTGCCGGTGGCGGCATCGGTCAGTCGAACCGTCCGGAACTCCGCCGCTCGCTCCCGCACCAACACCGGCTGCACCGTCGCAGCGATGCAGTAGGTTCCCGGCGTCAGCACTTCGACGACGGATACGATCGTGTTCGCGTCCAGCTGTGGGCGCATGCCCGGGACGGCGGCACCCCGGATCGTCAGCAGCGCTTTGCCCTGTCCTGCCGAGCCCGATTGCAGCAGTTTGGAGATGCTGGCGACGACGTTCGCACCGTCGCCGCTCGCCGCCGCCGACGCGCCGGCAAGGGCATCGAGAGTGCCGTTGATCGGTCCATGCAGCTTGCTGACCGTGCCCGTCTCGCCAATCACGGTGACGACGGCGCCCACGGGCAAGACGAAAGGTTCCGATCCCTTGATGACCTGCCCGGATTGAAACGGCGCCGACGCGGCGTCAACGACGACAAACTCGGCCGCGCTCGCCGGCGCCACCGCCATCAGAGCGGCGAAAGCACATGTAACACTCGTCTGCCAGCGCATCGTTATTTTCCTTTAATCGTGATAACAATACCGTTCTCGCCCGCCGCGAGCCGTTCCGCGTGCAGGCGGATCAGCGGATCGTCCGGCCAACGCTGCCGAAGTTCGGCGAAGGTCGCGTTGGCCCGCGCGTCTTGGTTCTCCAGTAGCGCGTAAGCACGAGTATAGGCCTCCAGGCTCTCCGGCAACAGTGTGCTGGATAACAGAGGCTGCATAACGTCGATCCCCGTCTGCTTGCCGGGAACGAGCAGCCGACCGATGGGGCGAAAGCGAAAGTTTGGGCACCGCTCGGCGGTGGCGCGGCTGCAGCAGATAAACAGCCCAAGATACTTGTTCGCCGCCTCCAGCCGGGATGCCGTGTTCACCGTGTCGCCGTGGGCAGTGTAATCGAAAAAGCGATCACCGCCGAAGTTGCCGACGGTGGCCGGACCCGAGTGCACACCGACACGGGTAATCCCGAAATCGAGACCGTGCGTCCACTGCTCGCGGCTGAATTCCGCGCCGAAAGCCGCCATCGCGAGGCCACACCCCAGGGCCCGTTCTGCATGATCCGGCTGATCGACCGGAGCGTTGAACATGACGTGCACAGCGTCGCCAACGATTTTCATGATGGTGCCGCCGTGGTCGAAGGCGATGCCGCACTGGCCGTTGAGGTAGGTGTTTATTGCTGGCAGCACCGCCGCCGGATCGTTTTGTTCGATCAGCGTCGTAAAGCCCGCAAGGTCGGTAAAAACGAACGACATCTCGCGGCGTTCCCCTCCGAGCGTTAACCGTTCCGGCTCGGCAATCAGCGCCTCGACGATGCTGGGTGCGGAGAACTTGGCAAACGTCTCGCGAATGAAAGCGCGGTCGTGGCGAGCGAGACCGCCCGAATAGGCGGTGCCGAGGCCGAAGCCGAGGGCGAGCCCGAGCGACGGCGAGATCAGCGGCAGCGGCGCGACCCATTGCTGCGGCAGGACGAAGCCAAGACCCCACAGCGCGCCGAGCAGTGCGATGCCGATGGCGACCTGCGCGCGGGCCGAGATGGGCAGAGACGTGGCGATAATGGCCGCTCCCACGATCAGGCCGACAACGACGATCTCCAGTGCCAGCGCGGTGCGCGGCGCGCTGCGTCCGTCCAACAGCTGTGCGAGGGCGTGGGCGTGGATGACGACACCGGGGATGCGTCCCTGATCGGCGCCGAGAGCGGTGGCCATCGGTGTCCGGTGACGATCGCTGTGCGGCAGGTCGGAGCCAATGAGCACGATCTTGCCCTCAAACCAGCGTTTCGGCAGCTGCGCGATCTGGTGGGCGGGGAACATGCGGAACGGCGGCGTCTCCGTATCGGGGGCTTGCCTGTAGGCGATGGTGACGACGCTCTTAGGTGGCTTGACACCGACGGCGGCGGCCAGCGCCGGAATGAAGCCAAGCATGGGGCCCGACGGCCGGTCACGAAACGGGTAGATCCAGCGGACTGTGCCGTCTACGGGATCGGTGAACTGGGCAATGATGGCGGGGGATAAGTCAGCCGTGAAGCGATCGAGATAGTCGACCTGTGCCGGCGTTAACCCATCCGAGGTATCGGCGTAGGCAAGGATGACCGGCATCGGCGCCGCCCGTAATGCTGCCCGAAGGGCTTCGTCCTTGGCTGCCTCTGTCGGCCGGTCGAACAGGATGTCGATACCGACGGCGGCGGTGCCTGCCTCGCCCAGCCAGGAGATCAGCGCGGCGAGGAAAGCGCGGTCGACCGGCGAGCGGTAGGGCAGGGTGGCCAGCGTATCTTCGGTAATGGCGGCGATGACAATGGTCGGGTGCTGCGGTTCCGGCGGCGACAGCAGGCTGACGCGCAGATCGGCGAGCCAGCGCTCGGCGGTGCCGAACAGGGTCAGCGTGTGCGTTGCGGCGATGCTGATGGCGGTGACGGCGGCCGCGATCGCTAGACCCGATAGCACATGAACCATGCGTCGCTTGCGCACGCGCCCGCATCCTTAGGCCGTTACGAGATAGCGGAGTGTGCCCGGTTCAGTCTTCGCGCGCAAAGGGAACTGTGAGATCAGCTTGCGGCCGCCGCCTTACGCACCGCGATGACAAACTCGCCGTCGCGGTGTTCGATGGCGATCAGCCGATGCCCGGTGGCGGAGCAGAACGCTTCGAAGTCTTTTGGCGCCGCCGGATCGCTGGCGAGCACGGTCAGCGTTTCGCCCGCCGCCATCGCCTTGAGCGCTTTGTTCGCCTTGAGCACGGGCAGCGGGCAGTTCAAGCCACGCGCGTCGAGGATGGTGGTCATCGCTGTGTTTGGCCCTTGCCTGCCCCGGAAAGCCCGGTCGCCGTCGGCGGCGCGGATCGAGAACCGCCAGTCTACCATGCGCCGACTTCGCTGGCCGATTCGATCCGCCGACGCGGGGAATACGCGGACGCCACGCCCTCGCGGCCTCAGCTCCGCTTCCTTGCATGGTGGCCAGCGCTCCATATACCCGCGAATGGGGTCGGTAAGGCGCCAACCCCGCTATCGTTGCCCGCCCCGGAGAGCCACAGCGCAGCCAGTTGAGAATGCGAATTTTATCCGTGCGCACTCCGGACAGGTACGATACCCTGTGCGCAGAAAGAACAAAATGCGATGGGGATAAGGAGGTCTGCATGCGCCACTCGGCAAAGCGCCTCGACATGCTTGTGGCGTGCGCGGCACTGGCTTTCGTCTCGGGACCAACAGTGCCAGCATCGGCCGCATCGATCGACCCGGCACTGTCGATTGTCGGGAACATCGAATTCGTCGACGGCCTCGCGACGGTCCAGCCCGGAACCACCCATACCACGACGATGACGGCCGTCTCCGGCGGGACGACGACATCGACTGTCGTCAACGGTGAGACGGTCACCGGCAGCAATCCGCTGGATGTGCCGCTGACCATGATCAATGACGGCTTGGGCATCACGTCGGGAGTTCGCTCGGTGTTCGCGGTCCTGGAGGGTAGTCCGCAGTATGAATTGCCATTCGACATCAATGTATCGGTGACCAATACGTCGGCCACCGACACATTCAAACTCGTCTTCCGCGCGACGATCACCCAATTCGTCAATGGTGACGGTGGCGACAGTTTTGCCGAAGCAAATTACAGCTTGTTTGACGTAACGAACCCGACGCTGCCTACGGAACTTTTCTTCTCCGAGATTACCTCGGACACGTTCTTCGGCGATGTCGTTGATGGAGTCGCCCAGGAGACCTTTGGCGAACCGTTGTCGGCCGACAAATCGACCCTGTTGTCCTTCGTCGTACCGCCAGGCGGCAATCTCGTGCTGCTCGGCCTGTTCGACGCGAAAGGCGGCGTGTTTGACAATCCGGGCACGACCCGGCTCGACGGAACGACCTTCCTGAGCATCCACGAGGTGACCAACCTCGCTACGCCGCCGGCGGTACCGCTGCCGGGTGCGGCCCTGCTGTTCGCCTCGGCCTCCGCCTACGTCGGGCTGGTCGCCTGGACGCGGCGGCGCGCCGGCTGAGCGAGCAACAGCCCATTTGCGTTATTAATCACAGGGGAGGCGCAAGGCATGTCGACACTTCGCAGGGCTCGTCGCGCGTCGGCGGCGGCTGGACTGGCGGTTGTCGTGCTCGCCGGTCAAGGACCGTTGCAGCCAGCGGCGGCCCAGGAGGTTTACATCGGGCAACTGATCCTGGTCGGATTCAACTACTGTCCCCGCGGCTTTTCTCCCGCCGACGGATCGGTGCTGGCAATCAGTACGAATACCGCGCTGTTTGCCCTTCTCGGCACGACATATGGCGGAAATGGGCAAACAACCTTCGCGCTTCCCGATCTACGCGGTCGCGTTCCCGTACATATTGGGCAGGGCGCCGGCTTGTCGCCGGTCACGCTGGGCGAATTGGCGGGCATCGAGCAGATGACACTGACGGCACAGCAGTTGCCTAGCCACACGCACACGGCTGCCAGCGTGGCCACGGCAACGACAACACTGCAAGCGTCGGCGGCGACGGCGAGCACACCGAATCCGGCCGGCAACGTGCTCGCCAACACCGGGCGCGAGAACACCTACGCCAGCGGTCCGGCGGCCGTCGCACTGGGTGGCACCGCGGCAGAAACGGCGGTAGCGGTGACCACCACCGTTCAACCGACCGGTACCGGTCAGCCATTCGACAATCGTCAGCCGTTCCTCGGCATGCTGTGGTGTATCGCCACCGAAGGAATCTTCCCGCCGCGCAACTGATGGCTTTCGACGCGCGCTACGCTTCAGAGCCGTCCAGCCGATCGAGTCGTCACGGTGCCGCGCGCTCTTGCATCCGCTGCGCCGCCGTCGCCACCAGCGCCGCTGCCGCGGGCGTAATGCGGCGGACGATTTCAGCGACGCCTTCGGCGTTCGGGTGGATACCATCCGCTTGGTTGAGCGCGGGCACGGCTGCCACTCCGTCGAGGAAGAACGGGTAGAGAGCGACACCATAGACCTCGGCGAGGCGCGGATAGATGGCATCGAAGCTTTTCCGGTAGTCCTCGCCCAAGTTGGGCGGCGCCCGCATGCCAGCGAGCAGGACGGGCAGGTCGCGCCCCTTCAACTCCGTTAGCATCGCGGCCAGGTTGGCGTAGGTGATGTTGGGATCGATACCGCGCAGCGCGTCGTTGGCGCCAAGCTGCACGATCACGGCATCCGGCGCCGCGTCCGGACCTGGGGACGGAGAGCCGCCCAGCATCCATCTTAAGCGCGCTCGCCCACCGCTCGTGGTATCGCCGGACACGCCGCCGTCGATCACCCGCACCGCCAAGCCCCGTGCGCTCAGCGCCCGTTGCAACTGCGCCGGAAATCCATTTTCGCGGCTCAAGCCGTATCCAGCCGTAAGACTATCGCCAATCACCAGCAGCTTCACCGGCGGCGGTGGCGCACCGTGGGACCCGGACACGATGACTAGCAAGATCATGATCCAGGCCAGCTGAGCCCACACCGCATTGATCCGCCGACGCCGCGGTCCATCTTCATGACAGGCCCTGCTTGTAATTGTACGACCACGAAAGAACATCGGTCTTGACCTTTTCCACTGCGCCCGAGCACGCCGTCGCTCTTAATGCCGTCAACCTAACCCTTGATGGTCCCGGCGGGCCGTCGCCGATCTTGCGTGATATCACCCTCGAACTGGAGCCGGGCGCGACGGTCGGCCTCGTCGGTCCATCCGGTTCCGGCAAGACCAGCCTGCTAATGCTGATCTCCGGGCTGGAGCGGCCGACTTCCGGCACCATCCACGCTGCCGGCCTTGAGATCAGCGCGCTGGGCGAGGACGAACTTGCCGCTTTCCGTCGCGATCATGTCGGCATCGTTTTCCAGAACTTCCACCTCGTGCCGACGATGACCGCCATCGAAAACGTTGCCCTTCCCCTCGAACTGGCCGGCAACCGTCAGGCCTTCGATCGCGCCGCTGCGGCGCTCGTCGCGGTCGGCCTCGAAGCTCGCCTCCGACATTATCCGGCGCAACTCTCCGGCGGGGAGCAACAGCGCGTCGCCCTTGCGCGGGCATTCGTCGGCGAGCCGCGGCTCTTGCTGGCCGACGAGCCAACCGGGAACCTGGACGCGGCAACGGGCGCTGCGATCATCCGCCTGTTGTTCGATCTGCATCGCCGCCGCCGTACGACCTTGTTGCTGATCACCCATGACCCGGTCCTTGCCGAAGCTTGCGATCGCATTCTCGAACTGCGGGACGGTAGGATCAGCGGCGACCGGCGCAGCGTCGCACCGCGGCGGATCGGCGTCGCCGGATGAACGGGCTGCGCCTCGCTATGACTCTCGCCGGCCGCGAGCTGCGCGGCGGTGTTAAGGGTTTCCGCCTGTTTCTCGCTTGCCTCGCCCTTGGAGTGGCGGCGATCACCGCCGTTTCGTCGATGACGGCGGCAGTCACCGATGCATTGCGAACTGACGCCCGACCACTGCTCGGCGGCGATCTGGAGGTGCGACTGACGCAGCGGCTGCCAACGCTGGCCGAGGCGGCGTACCTTCGGGAACGATCCGCCGCCCGCTCGGAAATCATTGAGATGCGGGCGATGGCGCGTCCTGAAACGCCTGGCAGTATTTCGGCCATGGTCGAGTTGAAGGCCGTCGATAATGCCTACCCACTCATCGGCGAGCTGGAACTGACCCCGGCGCTGGCGCTCGCGGACCTGCTGGCCTATCGCGACGGGGCGTGGGGCGCGGTTGCCGAGCCGGCATTGCTTACGCGGCTGGGGCTGGCGCCCGGCGACGGAATCGAGGTCGGCGAGGCTCGCTTCATCGTGCGCGGCATGATCGATCGCGAGCCCGATCGGATCGCCAGTGTTTCCGCCTTTGGACCGCGTCTCATGATCGCCGACGATGCGATCGCCGCTACTGGCCTCCTCCAGCCCGGGAGCCTTTACCGCCATGCGACGCGGGTTCTGCTGGCGCAGGACGAAACCGCCGGCCAATGGCGCGCCGCCGCACGCGCCGCGTTCGCCGAGGCCGGGTGGCAGATCCGTGGCACTGCTGATGCCGCGCCCGGCATTGAACGCTTCGTTGAACGGCTGTCGATGTTTCTCGGCTTTGCCGGACTGACCACGCTGCTGATTGGCGGCCTCGGCATCGCCGACGCGGTGCGAACCTATCTCGACGGCCAAGTGCGGACCATCGCCATCCTTAAGTGCGTCGG
>JALOTH010000191.1 GCA_025458035.1 Rhodospirillales bacterium | reverse complement strand
CCCGCCGCCTCAAGGTCGAGGGCCGCCGTATTGGGGCGGCGCCCGGTGGCGTAGAGGACCGCGTCGGCGGCGAGCACGCGGCCGTCGTCGAGACGCACGGACAGCCCCGCGGCCTCGCGGACGATCGCCTCCACGCGGCGCCGGCGCTCGATGACGATGCCGCGCCCTGTCATTGCCGTGGCCAGGGCCGCACGCACGTCATCATCGAAGCCGCGCAAAATCTCCTCGCCGCGATAGACGACCGTCACCGCCGCACCGGCGGCGGCAAAAATCGAGGCGAACTCGACGGCGATGTAGCCGCCGCCGACAACGACGGCGCGCGCCGGCAGGGCCGGCAGCTCAAGGGCCTCGTTTGAGGTGATCGCGTGCTCGATGCCACGGATCGCCGGCAGCGCCGGCCATCCGCCGGTGGCGATGAGAATTTTCTCGGCGTTCAGCCGCTGGCCGCCGACGTCGACGGTGTGCGCGTCGACAAGGCGGGCAGCGCCCTCGATCAGCGTCACCCGGTTGGCGGCGAGGATGCGGCGGTAGACGCTTTCAAGGCGGTCGAGTTCGGCGTTCTTGCGTTCGATTAGCTGACCCCAGTCGAGGCGGGCGCCGTCGATGTACCAGCCGAAACCGGCGGCATCGGCGAACGCCGGACCATAGGCGGAGCCGAATACCAGCAGCTTTTTGGGCACACAGCCGCGCATGACGCAGGTGCCGCCGACGCGGCTGCTTTCGATGAGGGCGACGCGCGCGCCGTAGCCGCCGGCGAGACGCGCAGCGCGCACGCCGCCAGAACCGGCGCCGATGGTGATCAGGTCGTACGCGAACGTGGCCATGGTGCCCACCCTTTGCCCTTCGATCTGCGGCGCCCCGCGGCGGCGAGCATAGGCGAGACGGGGCGGCGTGGCGAGCGGCGAGCACACGCCCGTCTGGGGGCCGGCGCCGGAATTGACGGTAGCGAGTGTCATCTTAACCGTGCTAAGAGGCGGGGCTTTTGTGCGGCGGACCGGCGCAGTGGATCGGCGCACCAGAGCCAGCACAGCGGGACCCGATGTCGCGGGCGGATCGCGCCCGCCGTCCATGGCGGCATCGCGGAATCGGCACCCATGGGCGACCGCCGCCGATGGCCATTCGCGGCTCGGCCGGACGGCAGTTGACCTCCGAGTTAATCCGTCAGGGCGTTTGCAACCGGAAGGGAGAGTGATGATGTCAAGCCCGTTCGACCCCACGGCAATGATGGACAAGCTACGGGAAACATTCAGCGGTTTCGGACAGCTGGGCACGGGGAAAACCATGCCGCAGCTGGACGTCTCCGGCCTGTTTTCAGCGCAGAAAGGGATGATGGAGGCGGTCGTTGCCGCCAATCAGACGCTGATGGAAGGCCTGATGGCGCTGATGAAGCGGCAGTCGGAGATGATGCAGGAAACGGTGCAGCAGGTGGCGCAATCGGCGCAGACGGTGGGCCAGCTGGCCAACTCGCCGCACGATCTGATGGCGCAGCAGGCGGAAACGGCGCAGCAGACCATCAGCCAGTCCATTGCCAACGCCCGTGAACTCGCCGATATGGCGACGAAGTCATATCGCGACGCGCTGGACCGCGTCCACAGCCAGATCTCGGCGCAGCTCGCCGAACTGAAGGATGCGGCGCTGAAGGCGAAGGCGAACAGCTGACGGCTGTCCGCCGGCGGCGCGGACCCGCGGCGATCGCCCCCGGGTCCGCCTGCCCTTTTTCCCGTCGCCAGCCGTCTAGCCGCCGGCAAGCGCCGAGCGCTTCGGCGTGAACACCCGCTCGGCGATGATGAACTCGGCGACGACGGGCATGCCGCGCAGCAGGCAGAGGGCCACGCTCAGACCGACGAGCAGAAGGGTGACGGCTTGCAGTGGCGCGCCCGCCGCCGCCCATGTCTCCGGCGCGACCTGCGGCAGCGGTTGCAGCAGCAAAGCGAAGGCGAAGGTCAGCGCCTTGACGCCGCCATAGGCGCCGCGCACCATCCGGCTGGCGACCAGCCAGCGGCCGAGTCGCGAGCGCATGATGGCGAAGGCGCTAGCGCTGGCGTCCATGCGCGCGTGGCGGACGGTATCAACGATGGCGCCGCGGACGATGAAGACGATGGCGACCCAGATCGGCACCAGGCCGAGGTTGCCGAGGACGATCCACAGCACGTTTTCCACCGCCCGGTCGACGGCAATGTCGAAGATCGAGCCGAAACGCGAGGTCTCGCCGCGGCGGCGGGCGACGTAGCCATCGACGCCGTCGAGGGCGATGATCACGATGATCAGCGGCGCATTCGCCAATTGCACCGCCGGCGGCGCCCAATAGGCCGAGGCGACAAGCACGAACAACAGGTTCAGACGGGTCAGTGTGATCAGGTTGGCCATGGCCGGTTCCTCGCCTCCCGCGGCGCGCCGGCCTTCGTTCCGCAGTGCCGACGTCGCCGTCACCACCGCATAATATAACACTAATCGCGCGGGGTTTCTGCCGTTTCGTGTGACCGGCGCCCGCCGTCGCGGGGCGACACGATCTCGTCGTCGTCGAACAGAATGCGGTGAGCGGCCCCATCCAAGTCGTCGAACTGGCCGCTCTTCAGCGCCCAGAGGAAGGCGATGAGGCCAACAAGGCCGAGGCCGAGGGCGATCGGGATCAGATAGACGAGGACATCCATGACCGCAAACCACGATTGAGGCGAAGGGCGTTGAACATCACCAGCAGCGACGACGACGACATGGCGATCGCCGCAATCAGCGGCGTCACCAGGCCGGCGATCGCCAGCGGCACGGTGATGACGTTATAGAGCAAGGCCAGCGCCAGGTTCTGGCGGACGAGCACGGCGGCACGGCGGGCGATGGCGAGCGCATCGATCACCGGACGCAGCCGGGCGCCTTGAAAGACGAGATCGGCGGTGGTTTGGCTGAGATCCACCGCCGTCGACGGCGACATCGAGACGTAGGCGGCGGCGAGCGCCGGCGCGTCGTTCAGCCCGTCGCCAACCATCAGCGTCAGCCGGTCGTGCTCGGCCAGCGCCCGCAGATGCTCGACCTTGTCGGCGGGGGTCAATCTGGCGCGACGGTCGTCGATGGCAAGGGCGTCGGCGACCGCATCGACGGCGGCGGCGCGGTCGCCGGACATCAGCACGACGTCATAATCATGGGCCTCGAGCGCGGCGATGACGGCGGCGGCGTCGGCGCGCAGGGCATCGGCAAAGGCGAAGCGAACGGGCGGTAGCGGCGGTTGCGCCAGCCACAGTTCCGGGCCGCTGCCCGCATCGGCCGCCGCCGTCGCCGCTTCTTCGTCCTCGGGAATGCCGCAGAATGAGCGGGAGCCGAGACGGATTTCGCCGTCCGGAGTGGCGAGGGCGATGCCATAGCCCGGCACCTCGCGGGCGCCGCCGACGGCGAGCGGCCGCAGGCCCGCCGTCTCGGCCGCGCGAACGAGCGCCCGCGCCAGGGGATGGCGGCTGGTGGTGGCAAGGCTGGCCGCCAGCCGAAACGCATCACCATCGATGGCCTCCCCTTCGGTCAGCGCCGGCCGGCCTTCGGTCAGCGTTCCGGTCTTGTCGAACACCACCATCTCGGCGCGGGCGAGGCGTTCGAGGGCGGTGCCCGACTTCACCAGCACCCCGCTGCGCATCAGCCGGCCGGTGGCGATCACCTGTACCGCCGGCACGGCAAGGGCGAGGGCGCAGGGGCAGGTGATGATGAGGACGCTGACTGCGATCAGCAGCGCCGGCTGCCAAGCGATGCCGGCCAGCAGCCACCAGCCGAGGAAGGTCAGTAGGGCGGCCAGGTGCACGACCGGCGCATAGAGGCGCGCGACGCGGTCGGCGAGCGCGACATAGCGCCCCTTCTGCTGCTCCGCCGCCTCCAGCAGGCGCGCCATCTCGGCGAGCAGCGTGCCATCGCCGACGGC
>JALOTH010000190.1 GCA_025458035.1 Rhodospirillales bacterium | reverse complement strand
CCGGCGATGCTGGAGCAGGGCGCCGGCGATATCGTCAACATTTCCTCGACCTCGGGGGCGCGTGGCCGCGCCTTCGACGGGCCCTACAGTGCGTCGAAATTCGGCGTCGTCGGGTTTTCGGAATCGCTCGCCGACGAGGTGGGGCGGCACGGCGTCCGCGTGCAGGCGCTGCTGCCGGATGCCGTCGATACGGCGATGTGGGACCAGACCGGCAGCGCGGCATTCAGGCCGCGTGCATTCCTGTCGGCCGAGCAGGTCGCCGACATCGTCACCTTGCTTATTTCCTTGCCGAGAGACCTGTTTTTTTTCAACCCGACCGTCTACCCGATGCCAACGCGCAGGCGCCGGAAACGCGATTCCTAGGGCCTTGCACCGCGCCGATCGCCGTGATGATGCCGGGCCTTCTCATCCTCCTGCTGCTGGTTGCCATCGTTACCCTCGTCTACGCCATCGGCCGCCGCCGCCGGCAACAACGGGAAGCCACGGCACCGCCGCCACCGCCGGAAGCGCGCCGCCTTGCCCGCCGCCGCCGTCTGCCGCCGTTGGCGGTTTCGCCGGAATTGGACGGGCGGCTCGCCGACATCGAGATCGACGGCGACCGCCGCCAGTATCTCTACTATCGTCCTGCTACCGCCAGCGGTGGTACGCCGCCGCCGTTGCTGTTGGTCTGCCACGGCGGCCTCGGCAATCCCGTAAACTGCGCGCGCGCGTCCCGGATCAACCCTGCCGCGGAGCGCTACGGCTTCGCCGCCGTCTATCCGTCGGCCCTCGGTCTGTGGGCCGACGGACGGGAGACGACCGGCCGCGGCTCAGCCGATATCACGTTCGTCGTCGACCTTTGTCAGCGGCTTTGCCGTACCGAGGGGCTCGATCACCGTCGCGTCTATGCCGTCGGTGCGTCCAATGGCGGGATGTTCGTGCTGAGGTTGGCACTTGAGGTGCCCGAGTTGTTTGCCGGGTTTGCGGCGACCATGGCGGCGATGCCGGCGCAACTCGCCCGCGACGCAATACCGGGCCGGCCGGCACCACTGATGATGGTCAATGGCTTGCGGGATCCGATGATCCCATGGCAAGGCGGTACCGTCGGGGGCCGGCCCGGCGCTGGTGGCAGCATCCTTGCCGTCGAGGACAGCGTCGCGTTCTGGCGGCAGCGCAACCGGTGCCTGCCGGCACGGATCAGCCAGTTTGCCAGCGCGGCGCGTTCCGGCGCGGCGGCGGCCGAACTCGCCGACTTTCCGCCGGCGGCTGGCGGCGCGCCTCTTCGCTTTCTCAAGCTGTTCTGGCACCGGCACGAATGGCCAAATCATGTCGTGCTGCGCCGCGCGGCCGCCGATGGCACCGTCATCGACGCGACGGTGTTCGACCTCGTGTGGCAGTTCCTGTCGCCCGACTCTCTCACCGAGGGCGGGAACAGGGGTGACGCGCGGCCATCGGCGGACGCGGTCGTGAGCGGATCGTAGCCGGGCCGCGTACCTCCCAAAAGGGGGGCGGAGGCACTACCGGCGGCTACGGTTTCGCGGCGGCGCTGCCGGTGAGCTGACGCAAGGTTGCCTGCGCCTCGCCAAGGCCCGGATAGCCGCCACCGGCTGCCGCCAGCTCCAGCGCCGCGCGCGCGCCTTCCCGATCGCCGAGCCGGTACTTGACCATGCCGAGGTGATAGTGGACCTGCGGATCGTCCGGCAGCCGCCGCGCCGCCCGCGTCAGCGCCACCCGCGCCAGTTCATAATCGCCGGTGCGATACCGGACCCAGCCCAGGGTATCGAGATAGTTGGGGGAAGCCGAGGTCTCGAAGCGTTTGACCAGTTCGACCGCGCGCTGCAGCTTCGCCGGGTCCTGGTACTCGAAATCGGCGATCAGCGCGGCCGCATTGTTTGCCGCGTCGTCATCGTCGGGGTGATCTGCGGCGAGCTTCAGATAGATCGGCAACGCCTCGGCGTGCTGGCCGCGCATCACCAGCGCATCGGCTTTGGCGCGCAGCAGCAGGGGGTCGGCGGGGATTTTCTGCAGCCCCTCGTCGAGCACGGCAAGGCCGCTGCCGGAATCTCCCTTGCCGATGTACGATCGCGACAGGTTGAAATAGGGCAGCGGCGAGTCGGGTGTCAGCCGCCTGGCGGTTTCGAAGGCACCGACGGCTTCGTCGCGCTTGCCCTGTAACATCAGCAACTCGCCGTAGCTGTTCTGGAGATAGCCGCTGTCGGGATTTTCGGCGGTCAGACCGCGGACGAAGCGGGCGGCGCCTTCGACGTCACCCTGCGCCAGGTGGGCGCGGACGATGCCATTCACCGGCGCGACCGCGGTTGGCGCCAGCGCCTGCGCCTTGGCAAAGGCGGCTGCCGCGTCCTTCGGCCGCTCGCTGGCCAAGTAGAGGATGCCCGAAAGCATGTTGGCGAGAAGCTGCTGGTCGGGCAGCTCGCCGATGCGGGCGATGGTTTCCTCGGCGCTCGCCCATTGCCGTTCGGCGATCATCATCATCGCCTTCGCCCGCAGCGGCGCCACCGCCGACGGCACCGCGCTCGCCACCTCGTCGAGAAGGGCGAGGGCCTCGCTGCTGGCACCGCGCCGCGCCTGCAGGTAGGCGAGATCGAATTTCGCGCCCGCGTCGTCGGCATTCTCCTCGATCAGCGATGACAGCTGTTTTTCCGCGAGGTCGCTCTTGCCGGCCATGAAATAGGCGTTGGCCAGCAGCCGCTTCGCCTCCGCCGAATTGGGCACGTCGCGCAGCACCGTGCGCAGATCGATGATCGCCGGCTCCGGTTCGTTGCGTGCCAGTGACCGCCCGGCGCGCAGCAGCAGGGCGTCGTCATTGCCCGGCTCCAGCTTGATCACCTCGGCGAGGAGGGCATCGCCCACGTCGCCGTTGCCCTCGCGCAGCGCGATGCGTGCCAAGGCCAGACGGGCGGTGATCCCGTTCGGCCCCGCGGGGTCGCGCTTGACCACCGCTTCCAACACCGCCTTCGCCTCGCCCGGGCGTTGGCTGCGGTAGTGGCGATCGGCAAGGCGAAACTGTAGCGGATATTCCTCCGGCGCCGCCGTCGCCATGCGGATCAGTTCCGCGTCCGCCGCGTCGACGTCGTTGGCCCGCACCATCACGTCGAGCAGCTCAAGCTTCGGCCGGCTTGCGCCGACGCCGGCGGCAATGGCCTCGCGCAGCACCGCCTCGGCCGCCGCCCGCTCGCCGCGCCGCTCAAAGGCGCGGGCCAGGTTCAAACGGTGCTCATAGACCTTGGGTTCGCGGCCGATCAGTTCGCGGTAGCTGGCGGCCGCCGCGTCGAAGCGGTTGGCCCGTTCCAGGGCCTTCGTCTTCATCAGCCGCAGCGGCGTCGCTTCCGGCTTTGCCCGCAGTGCCGCGTCGTACACCGCCACCGCCTCGTCAACCTGGCCGTTCTCTTCGAGGATGCGGGCGAGCAGGCCGGTGGCGTCGACGTTGCCGGGGTCCTTGGCCAGCACCGCCGTCGCCCGCTCGCGCGCCCTGGCGAAGTCGTTGGCGCGGAAGTCGATGAGGCCGAGCAGTAGCAGCACGTCCGGGTGTTCCGGCTCGAGCTTGACCGCCCGCTCCGCCTGCTCACGCGCCCGCACGAGATCGCCGCTGGCGGCATACACCTGGCCGACCTTCGCCAGCGCCGCCACGTGGTCGGGCTTTTCCTCGGTCACCCGCAGGTAGATGCGATAGGCGGCGGGCATGTCGCCGCGCCGTTCCGCATTCGCCGCCAGCAGATACAGCGCATCGGCAGACTTCGGGTTGATCTGCAGCGCGTTGCGGTACAGCACGTCGGCGCCGGCGAGATCGCCCTTCGCTGTGAGCTCCTTGCCGCGGTTGATGTAGGAGGCTTCGCTTTCCGCCTTATCGCCACAGCCGGCGGCAGCGGCCAGCACCAGCGTCACGGCGAAGGTGCGCAAAAGCAGGCTGCGGA
>JALOTH010000189.1 GCA_025458035.1 Rhodospirillales bacterium | reverse complement strand
GGGGCGGCCGGTGCGTGCCGCATACGAGTCGGGCAGGGCGGTGAACTCGAAGGCGGCGATCCGCTCCTGGCTCTTGCGCCAGCCGCGGATCTCCGCCCGTTCGCCAGGGTCGAGGACGTAGCCGGTCTGGTCCCAGGCCGCCGTCTGCCCCGAGATGGCGTTGACGCCGTCGACCGACAGCACCGCCAGCACGCGCTCCGTGCCGCGGTTGTGGAGGACGATCGAATAGCGATTGCCCGGCGTTCCGGCGACCCAGCGCTCGCCGCGGTGGGCGTGGACCGGGAGCGTCTCGCCGGTGATGCGATCGATCACGGTGACGTCGGCAAGCAGCGGCGGCGGCGGCGCACCGGTCGCGCAACCGCTCGCCAGCAGCGCGGCGGCAAGCAGGGTTCCGGTCAGCATCCCGGTGGCGCCCGGCCGTCCGAAGCCACCGAGCGCCCTCTTCGAGGCAGCGAGCACGAGCAAGCGTGGGGGTTTCATTTCGGCGGCTCCCTTCGGTCGGCGGCACTGGTCGTTGAACGGCCGGAACGACCGGGAGGGGTTAAACATGGACGCAACACGGATTCCGGGTAGTCCGATCGATCGAGCGGCGGGCGGGCGCCGCGCCATCGCCCCGCATGCCCGATCGCAGTCACGACGGAACGAGCCCGCCGCCGCAGCGCCGGTGCGGCGCCGGCCGCGGATGCAGCACGCGCCGGCGCATGAACGCACTCTTAAACTCGCATCGTGAAAAACGCCGCCCTCGTGCTGCTGTCCGGAGGCCAGGATTCCGCCACCTGCCTGGCATGGGCGCTGTCGCGCTTCGATCGGGTCGAGACGATCGGTTTCGACTACAAGCAGCGCCGCAGCGTCGAAGCCGAAGCCCGCCTCGGTTTCATCGCCGCGTTGCGAAGGCTTTTTCCGGCGTGGAACGCGAAGCTCGGCGTCGATCACCGCGCCGAACTGCCTGAACTGAGCCAGCTGGCCGAAACGGCGATGACCCCGGAGGCGGCCGCGCGCATGGGCGCCAAGGGGCTGCCGCCGACCTTCGTTCCCGGCCGCAACCTGATGTTCTTCACCTACGCGGCGGCGGTGGCTTACCGGCGGAACATGCAGGTCCTGGTCGGCGGCATGTGCGAGACCGACTTCTCCGCTTACCCGGATGGCCGCGACGACACCCTCAAGGCGCTGCAGGTGGCGCTGTCACTGGGCATGGACCACTCGGTGGCCATCGAGACGCCGCTGATGCGGCTCGACAAGGCCGCGACCTGGCAACTGGCCCACGACCTCGGCGGCGACGTGCTGGTCGAACTGATCCGCGAAGAGACTGCAAGCTGCACGCTCGGCGAACGCAACAAGCTCTTCGACTGGGGCCGCGGTTGCGGCCTGTGTCCGGCCTGCGGCCTTCGCGCCTCCGGCTGGCAGGCATGGCAGGCAACGCGTCGGGCGCAGAGCGGCTGAACGCCGGGCGCAGCGGCCGCCGATGCGCTTCGAGCACCTGGTCCAGATCAACGATCCGCTGCAGCCGCTGCTGACCGAAGTGTCGCGGGCGCAGCTGTGGCGCGGCCTGCTGCGCCGCGCCGAGCGGCCGGCCGAGTTCATCCTCGGCCTCGCCGGGGCGACGATCGACGAGCGCAGCGAGGAACCCGGGCGGGTCACGCTGGCCCGCACGCTCGATTTCGGCAGCTTTCGCGTGCGCGACCGGGTACTGCTCGGCGACGACGGATCGAGCGTGACCGAGGTCGAGGCCGGCGCCGGCCACGCCGCCGGGCGGCTGACGATCCGCATCGAGGAGCCGCAGCCCGGCAGCCTGTTCCTGCGCTTCGTCTACGAGTCCGGCGAGGCGGGCGACGCCGACGCCGTCACCCGGCAGCTGCGCGAGCAGGCGTACCACAGCGCCGACATCGATACCGTCTGGCGCATCCGCGAACTGGTCGAGCGCGGCGAACTCGATTGAGCCGGGCCGGGCCACGCGGCATCGGCGCCGTACCACCCGAAAGACCCAGCTGTCGTGTAAGCCATACGGGGTATCGCACCCGCGCGGCGCATCGTTGACGATCCGCAATCGTCGAGAGGCGCCGCCGGGACAGACTGGGCGTCGCACCGGCGGCGGGCCGCGGGTTGCCGTGGCCGCGGCCCTAAGCAACGACGCAGACCTCAACCCACCCCGGGGACACGCCCATGAAAACGAGACTGATTCCCGCCGCGGCAGCCGTCGCCGCGGCTTTCGTGCCGCTGCTGCTGGCGACGCCGGCCCACGCGACCAACGGCTATCTGTCGCATGGCTACGGCATCAAGTCGATGGGCATGGCCGGCGCCAGCATCGCCCTGCCGCAGGACGCGATCGCCGCCGCCTACAACCCGGCCGGAATGACGGTGGTCGGCAATCGCGTCGATTTCGGCCTGAACTGGTTCCGCCCCACCGGCCGCGAGGCGACGATCGTCGGCAGCCCGGCGCCGTTCAATAACACCAGCTACTACGGCGACGAGAAGTCGAACTTCTTCGTTCCGGAGTTCGGCTACAACCAGATGCTCGACGCCAGGACGTCGGTCGGCGTCTCGGTGTACGGCAACGGCGGCATGAACACCTTCTACGACCGGCCGTTCCCCCTCTTCGGCTCGACCAAGCCGGGGGTCGACCTGTCGCAGCTGTTCATCGCGCCGACCGTCGGCTACAAGGTCACGCCGGAGCATGCGGTTGGCGTGTCGCTGAACCTCGCCTTCCAGCGCTTCAAGGCGCACGGCCTGGAAAATTTCACCGCGCCGTCGGGTCCGATGCAGTTCTCGGCCTATCCCTCCGATGTGACGAACAACGGCTACGAGAACTCCTACGGCTACGGCCTGCGGCTCGGATACATCGGCCAGATCACGCCGCAGTTCGCCGTCGGCGCGACCTACCAGTCGAAGACCTGGATGACCGACTTCGACAACTACCGCGGGCTGTTCGCCGAGCAGGGCGGCTTCGACATCCCGGCCAACTACGGCCTCGGCATCGCGCTGAAGCCGATGCCTGGCCTCGACATCGCCCTCGACGTGGTCTGGATCGATTACTCGGGCATCAAGTCGATCAACAATCCGCTGCTGCCAAACCTGTTCCAGGCCCGCCTCGGAACCGACGGCGGCGCCGGCTTCGGCTGGGAGGACATGACGGTCTACAAGCTCGGCATCCAGTACGCATTGAACCCGCAGCTGACGCTGCGCGGCGGCTACAACTACGGCAAGCAGCCGATCCCGGCCAGCGAGACGCTGTTCAACGTGCTGGCCCCGGGGGTGATGGAGGACCACTGGACGCTGGGCGCGACCTGGACGCTGGCCAACAAGTCGGAGCTGTCGTTCTCGTTCTTGTACTCGCCGAGCGTGACGGTGACCGGCGAGAATTCAATCCCGCCGGCCTTCGGCGGCGGCAACGTCAACCTGAAGATGAAGGAAATGTCCTTCGGCGTCGCCTACGGCTGGAAGTTCTGACCGGCGCCGTCGCCCCGAGGCCGCCCGCTGCGGCCACCGGGCTCGAAGAAAAGGGGCGGGAGAATCCCCGCCCTTTTTGTCATTCCGATCCGGATCAGCGCCCGGCCGGCCGCCAGTGGCTGAAGCGGCGCTCCGCCCACTCGGCGCCGAGAAACATCAGCGCCGCCATGATGACCAGCGCCAGGACGAGCGCGCCATAGGACACCCCGAAGACCTGCGGCAGCGTCAGCTCGCCGAGGCTCGCCGCATTGGCCCACAGCTCGACGCCGGAGAAGGCCACCGCGTACAGGATCAGACCGGAGGCGAAGCCGGCGAGGAACACCGCGCCGTCGCCGCTGCCGGTGGCTGCCGCCGTCACCGAGGTGCCCGGGCAGTAGCCGCCGATGATGAAGCCGGCGCCGAGCAGAAGGCCGCCGAGAAGCTGGGCGCCGATGCTGGTCGGCGTCAGGTAGACCAGCGACAGGTCGAGCCAG
>JALOTH010000188.1 GCA_025458035.1 Rhodospirillales bacterium | reverse complement strand
AACGTTCAAGCCGGTGGTCGCCCTTGCCGGCCTCGAACGGGGCGCCATGACACCGGCGACACGCATCAGTTGCCGCGGCAAGGTTGCCCTGGGCAATGCCGAGTTTCACTGCTGGCGGCGTGGCGGCCATGGCAGCGTCGACTTGAAGCTCGGGATTGTCCAATCGTGCGACTGCTATTTTTACGAGGTGGCCCGCCGCACCGGGGTCGACGCCATCAGCGCCATGGCAAACCGGCTCGGCCTTGGCATGACCACGGGGATCGACCTGCCGTCGGAGAAGCCGGGCGTGATGCCGACGCGCGCCTGGAAGGAGGCGCGCATGGGCGGTTCGTGGCACCAGGGGGAAACGTTGGTCGCGGGTATCGGTCAGGGCTACGTCCTGACGACCCCCTTGCAGTTGGCGGTGATGACGGCACGCCTCGCCAACGGCTCATTCGCGGTGAGCCCGCGCCTCGTTCGCGATGCTCCGGCCACCGCCGCGCACGGAGGACCGCGCGTCCAGCCGCCATTCGAGCGCCTGCAAGTCAACCCGGTTCATCTGCGGCTTGTTCAGGACGCCATGGACGCCGTCGTCAATGCCGGCAATGGTACGGCCAAAAGCTCGGCGATCCGCGATCCGTCCTGGCTGATGGCAGGCAAGACAGGGACTTCGCAGGTTCGCCGGATCACCCGGGCGGAACGGGCGACGGGCGTCAAGAAGAACGAACACTTGCCTTGGGAACGTCGCGATCACGCCTTGTTCATTGGCTATGCGCCGCTGCACGCGCCGAAATTTGCGGTCGCCGTCATCGTCGAACACGGCGGCGGCGGCTCGAAGGCGGCGGCGCCGATCGCCCGCGATATTCTGATGAAAGCGCGCGAACTCGATGCGGTGCGGCCGGCGGGGCCGGTGTTGCGCCAGGCCAGCGTCGCGCCGCCGTCCCGACGGAACGCCTAGCGGCATGACGCTGCGATTATCACTGGGGGGATCACGGCTGCCGCTATTCCGAAAACTGGCGCAGGTGCGCTGGTCTTTCGTGCTGTTGCTGTGTGTGCTCGGCGGCGTCGGCGGGGTCATGCTGTATTCCGCCGGCAACGGCAATCTGGAACCCTGGGCGCTGCGCCACATCACCCGTTTCGGTATCGCGGTCTGCATCATGCTTGCCGTGGCGATGGTCGACGTGCGGTTCTGGCTGCGCTACGCCTACGTTTTTTATGGCTGTTCCCTCGTGCTGCTGGCTGCGGTCGAAGTCGCCGGCACCGTGGGGATGGGGGCGCAGCGATGGATCGACCTCGGTGTCATCAGCTTGCAGCCGTCGGAACTGATGAAGATTTCGCTGATCCTCGTCCTCGCGCGGTATTTTCACCGGTTGAGCGCCGAGGAGATCTCAAAGCCATGGAAGCTGATCGTGCCCGCGCTGATGGTGCTGCTGCCGGCGGCGCTGGTCCTGAAGCAGCCGGACCTCGGCACAGCATCCATGCTGTTGGCCAGCTCAGCCACCATGTTCTTCTGCGCTGGCGTGCCGTGGTGGATCTTCGCGGTCGTCGGCGGTGCGGGACTGGCGGCGTTGCCGGTCGCCTGGGGAATGCTGCACGACTATCAGCGGGCGCGGGTGATGACGTTTCTCAATCCCGAAAGCGATCCGCTCGGCACCGGCTACCACATCATCCAGTCAAAGATTGCTCTCGGCTCCGGTGGTGTTTTCGGCCGAGGCTTCATGCAGGGCTCGCAAAGCCAGCTCGACTTCCTGCCGGAAAAGCAGACCGACTTCATCTTCACGATGTTTGCCGAGGAATTTGGATTGGTGGGGACGCTGGCGCTGCTGGCCGTTTACACGCTGGTTCTCGCCTACTGTTTTGCCATGACGCTGTCGGCGCGCAGCCAGTTTGCCCGGCTTGTCGCCATCGGCATCACCACCGTCTTCTTCCTCTATGTCTTCATCAACATGGCGATGGTCATGGGGCTGGTGCCGGTGGTCGGCATCCCCTTGCCGCTGATCTCGTACGGAGGAACAGCGGTGCTATCGCTGATGTTTGGTTTTGGTCTGATCTTGTCGGTGCACGTGCACCGCGACGTTGCCATCAGCCGCCATTCGAGCGGCGACGAGATGTGACCCGATGCCGCCGCGCGCTGGACATGCCCGTCGCACGGCGGCGGTCGTTGCGGCACTTATGACAGATAAGGGCTCCGGTAGCTTTGCAGTACCTTGATGTAGTTCGCCCGCTCGAATGCCGCCGGATCGGCGACCTTGAGTTGGCTCATTGAGCCCTTCATTTCCTGAACGGACTGGTAGCCGCGGCGCTCCATCCAGTCGGTGACACCCTTGAGCAGGGTCTTGATGTAGCCGGGACCGTTGCGCAGAAGTGCCGATGTCGACATCACCGCGTCCGCTCCGGCCATCAGGTACTTCAACACCTCGGTGCCCGTCTGTACCCCGCGGGTCGCCGCCAGCGAACAGTTGAGCCGGCCGTGAAGCACGGCGATCCACAGCAGCGGCAGACGGATCTCGGAGGCGGTGCTGAGTTCCAGGTTGGTGACCACCTCCAGTTCCTCGAGATCGAAATCCGGCTGGTAGAAGCGGTTGAACAAAACCAGCCCATTCGCCCCGGCATCGACGAGGCGCTTGGCCATCTCCCCGGTCGAACTGAAGAACGGGCTCAGCTTGACCGATAAGGGCGCGGCGATCGCTCCGCGTACCGCGGACACCACGTCAACATAACGTTGCTCGACGTCGCGGCCGCTTTCCGAAATATCCGCCGGAATGTGAAAGATATTGAGCTCGATAGCCTTGGCGCCGGCCTCGATCATCAGCTTGGCGTATTCCGTCCAGCCGGTATCGGTCACACCATTGAGGCTGCCGATGATCGGAATGGAACAGGCCTCGCTAGCCCGCCGCAGCAAATCGAGGTAGGAGTCCGGGCCCACCCGATAGTCGGCGACGGCCGGAAAATAACTGAGGGATTCGGCAAAGCTCTCCGCCCCGGCGGCTGCGAGGTATTCGAAGGACTCGTTCTCATACCGGAGTTGCTCTTCGAACAACGAGAACAGGACGACCGCCGCCGCGCCGGCGTCTTCCAGCCGCTTGATACCCTCCAGGGACTTCGACAGCGGTGACGCCGAGGCCACGATCGGATGTTCGAGGCTGAGGCCGAGATAGGTTGTGCTGAGATCCATGATCCGCGTGCTCCCTTGCGTGCTCGGCGTCAGGACATTGATGCGATGTCTTCGTAGAAGCGCCATTTACGGTCGACCGCCGCCTGCGCCATTCGCATCAATTCATCCGCCATTTTCGGGTTGGTCCGATAGAGCATGCGGTAGCGCAGTTCGTTTTCCGCGTAGTCCTTGAGCGTCATCGATGGCCGCGGCGAGTCGATGACGAACGGATTTTCTCCTGCGGCGCGCACCTCGGGATTGTAGCGAACCAGCGGCCAGTAGCCGCTGTGTACCGCGCGCGACTGCTGGTCGAGGCCCTTTTGCATGTTGATGCCGTGGGCGATGCAGTGGCTGTAGGCAAGGATCAGCGACGGGCCGTTGTAGGCTTCCGCCTCGCGGAAGGCGAGCAGCGCCTGCTGCGGATTGGCGCCGAGGGCGATGCGGGCGACGTAGACGTTGCCGTACGACATCGCCTGCAACGCCATGTCCTTCTTGCCGACCTGCTTGCCGGCGTTGGCAAATTTGGCGACAGCGCCGATCGGCGTCGACTTCGACGCCTGACCGCCGGTGTTGGAGTACACCTCGGTGTCGAGCACCAGCAGGTTGACGTCGCGGCCGCTCGACAGCACGTGATCGACGCCGGACGAGCCGATGTCGTAAGCCCAGCCGTCGCCGCCGACGAGCCAGATCGACCGGCGCACGAGGTGATCCATCACCGCCTTGAGGTGGGTCGCATCGTCGGACGTTATCGTTGCCAGCTTCTGACGCAGCACTTCCACCCGCTTGCGTT
>JALOTH010000187.1 GCA_025458035.1 Rhodospirillales bacterium | reverse complement strand
CACCTTTACGAGCACGGCAACGTCCAGGGCATCCGCCTCGCTGTCGAACTCGACGGCACGCCGCACATCCTGACCGGCGAGGGCAACGGCCCGATCAATGCCGCGGTCCACGCCTTCCAGAGTGCCGGAATCAAGGTCCAGGTCCGCAGCTACGAAGAGCGCTCGATGTTACCGACCGGCGATGACGGCAATGCCCAGGCCTGCGCCTTCATCGAGATCGCCGGCAGCGGCAATGGCGATTTCTACGGCGTCGGCATCGACGGCAACATCGTCACTGCGTCGATCAAGGCGCTGGTGAGCGGCATCGACCGCATGGGCATCGCCACCCGGGAAAGCCGCGTCGAGCAGGCCGCCTGAAGCGCCCCGGCGACTGCGTCGCGGAAGACTTCAGGTCGCCCGTCGCCATTGGCCCGACGTCACCCAAGCCTTGCGGTCAACGGCCCCTGGAACCCCGATGTGGCGCATGCATCCGGCGCCACTCGCTGGGCGTCATGCCACGCCAGCCGCGAAACGCGCGGGTGAATACGCCGGCCTCGGCGTAATTGAGCACTGCCGCAATGTCGCCCAGCGCCATGTCGGTTTCGCGCATCAGTCGCTCGGCCTGGGCGCATAGCGCCTCCTGCGATATCCGATGGAAAGTCGTTCCCTGACGTTCGAGCCTGCGATTGATGCGCCGGCGGCTCATCGAGAACAGGGCGGCGACCTCGTCGAGCGAGCAGCGGCGAACCACCACCAGACCGCGGACGACCCGGCGTACCTGGTCGGCGAAATCCAGATCGTTCTGCCCGGCGACCGTCTGTAGCCGTTCCTTGAGCAGGGCATACTTTTCGCGGTCGGCGCCGGCAATTCGCCGCTGGAGATTGGCGGCGGGAAAGATCAGCGCGGCCCGGCCGGCGGCGAACTCCGGCGTACAGGCAAAGACCTCCTCGTACGGCCGCACATCGCGCGGCCGGCGGCGCGGCAGCAGAACCGCCCGTGGCTTCCACTCCGGGCCGCATAACCGGCGCATCAGCCCCATGCCGATGGCGAGGGCGCCATCGAAGATCTGGTCAGCGCCGGGACCCGGAGCGTCAAACAAGGCGTAACCGATCGACGCGTCCCTGCCTTCGACCGTCCGGGTCGCCATTGCCCCCCGATCGTGCACGTGAAAATATTGCTGAAACTGGGCGATCGCCGTCCCGACGTCGGCGCACTGCTCCATGATGTCGCCAAGGATTCCGAGCGGAGTGGCACCCGCGCCGGCGCCCAGCAGCAGGCCGAAGTGCTCGCAGCCGGTGGCTGCCACGCAGATTTCGAGCAGTTCTCCGATCGCTTGCAGCGAGATCGTATTCTCCGCATTCGCGAAGAGGTCGGCGGGTATCCCAGCCTCGGCAAAAATTCGCTCCGGATCGGCCCCCAGTTCGCTGATCGTCCGGGCGATATGCATGATCGGCTGCACACGCACACAGCCATCCTGAATATCGCCGAAGCTTCTGACCGCCGGCAAATGGGCGGTATCCATCTCGGACATCAAAGCACTCGAAAAACGCTGATGTCGTGAATTATCAACCAAGGCGAACCGTTCGGGAAGACAATGCACGAGTGTCCAGATCGTCGCGACCTGTTTCATCGCTGCCCTACTCAGCGCTTGCGGTCGACACCTCCGGACCCCGGTTTTTCGGCGTGATCAACGAACTCGACGACGAGCGCCGCTTCCCGCTCGACGAACTCCGCCTCCATGGCCCGCACCTCCGCCATGTAGGCCAGCGCGGCCGGGGTCAGCGAACGATCCTTCAGGTAAATGAACCCGTAACCCGCCTGGATTGACGGACTGGTCATCGGGACCACGGCGACCTCGCCCGCCCGCAATTCACGCTCCATGATCGCCAGCGAAGCGATGGAAAGCGCGTCGCTGCCCGCCAGCAATACGCCGAGCTGCATCGGCACATCGATCTCGACCGCCGGCACGAAGTCGCCATTGGACGGATCGATCGTCCCTGCCGCCGCGAGCGGCCCGGGCAGTCCGCCGGCAACCCGGGGAGGCAGCCTGGTACCGATCCACGGATAGGCAAGCAACCGTTGTGGCGCTACCGGCTTGCCATCAAGCAGCGGATGCCGCGGCCGGCAGAAGAAGTGGCCGTAGTACGGGGGCAGGCGTTCCGTAGTGAACAGTTCGTCATTCTCGACGCTGCTGATTTCGGCGATGCCGAGATCGACCGTCCGCGCCAGCACCTGCCTGGCGACCTCGCGCCAGCCGGCTACGTGCGCCGCGACGCCGACCTTCGGATGCCGCGCGAGCAGGCGCGCGATCGCCGCATAGCCGGACGTGACGCTCGGATAGGGGCCGAGCGCCAGCTTCAACGATCCGGTCTCGACGCCCGCGAGGAGGGCAATCTCGCGCCGCAGTTCATCTTCCTCGGTGAGCATTCGCCGGCTGCGCCGGATGACCAGTTCCCCGAATACGGTTGGCGCGACTGCCCCGCGCGTGCGGTCGATGAGCATCACACCCAGTTCGGACTCCAGCGCCTGGATGCTCTTGGTGAGCGTCGGCTGCGAGATGTCGAGCGCTTCGGCCGCGCGCCCGAAATGCGCGTGCTCGACGAGAGCGAGGAGGTGCTGAAGACGGCGTTGGGTAATCATGATTGCCATTATGCTATCAAATATGACGCTATTGGCTATTTTCAATAATCGTTGCCAAGTGCTAGATTTCTCCGCGGCTACTTTGATGTTCGACCGACCGATGGTACCCAGGCGGGCAAACTCTTCAAAACCGCCGCCAAATTACTGCCATGACTCTTGAAAGGAAAGTCCATGAAACAAGGATTGTTGGCCTTGACGCATGCTTCAGCTACAACAAACTTCAGGAGTCCCCTCCTGGTCGCTGCGCTGGTCGCTCTTGCTGTTACCGCTTGTAGCAAGCAGGAAGAACCCAAGCCGGCTGCCGCGCCGGCCCCGGCGCCCATCGCCACTGCTGCGGCCCCTGCGGCTCCGGCTGCTCCCGCTGCGGCTGCGGCCCCTGCCGATGCTACGCCAGCCGCTGCGGCTCCCGCGAGTGCGGCTCCGGCCGCTGCGGCATCCGCCGCGCCCGCAGCCGGGTCGGGCAAGCAACCCAACATCATCCTCATCCTCTCCGATGACTTCGGTTACGGCGACTCCGGGCCTTATGGCGGTGGCGAAGGACGCGGCATGCCGACCCCCAGCCTGGATCGGCTGTCCAAGGAAGGCATGACCTTCTATTCTTTCTACGCCCAGCCGAGTTGCACACCGGGTCGTGCTGCCGTGCAGACCGGGCGCATCCCGAACCGCAGCGGCATGACGACGGTCGCCTTCCAGGGTCAGGGCGGCGGTCTGCCCAAGGCGGAATGGACGCTAGCTTCCGTGCTCAAGCAAGGGGGCTACCAAACCTTCTTCACCGGGAAATGGCACCTGGGCGAAGCCGATTACGCGCTGCCTACGGCCCAAGGTTACGACGAAATGAAGTACGTCGGCCTCTACCATCTCAATGCCTACACCTACGGCGACCCAACCTGGTTCCCCGACATGGATCCAAAGTTGCGCGCCATGTTCCAGCAAGTGACCAAGGGCGCCTTGTCCGGCACAGCAGGTGGCGGGGTGGTCGAGGAATTCATGATCAACGGACAATACGTCAATGAGCCGGGCAAGCCGGTCACGATCCAGGGCGTCAACTACCCGAAAGGCGTGGTCGGCATCCCCTACTTCGACGAGTATGTCGAGAAGGCGAGCATCGAGTATCTCGACAAGGTGGCCAAATCGGACAAGCCGTTCTTCATGAGCGTCAATTTCATGAAGGTGCACCAGCCGAACATGCCGCACCCGGACTTCCAGCACAAATCAATGTCCAAGAGCAAGTTCGCCGACTCGATTGTCGAAAACGACACCCGGATCGGGCGCGTCGTTGAAAAAGTTCGTCAGCTCGGCCTCGACAAGAACACGTA
>JALOTH010000081.1 GCA_025458035.1 Rhodospirillales bacterium | reverse complement strand
GACCGGAGGTATCGTAATGCGAACCGTGGCAGGGGCAGAACCAGCCGCCAAACTCACCGCGGGGATCGCCGGACTTCTGACCGAGAGGGATGCAGCCGAGGTGGGTGCAGATGCCGACGACGATCAGCCATTCCGGTTTTTCGACGCGGGCGCTGTCCGGTTGCGGGTCGATCAGGTCGCTGAGCGGCGTCGCTTGCGCCGCTTTGATGTCCTCCGCCGTGCGGTGGTCGACGAACACCGGCTTGCCGCGCCAGGTGACGGTGATGCGCTGTCCCACCGCGACGGGCGACAGATCGACGCCAGTGGAAGCCAGCGCCAGCACGTCAGCGGCGGGGTTCATGCTGTCGATGAAGGGCCAAGCGGCCAGCGCGACGCCCGTTGCGCCGAGCACACCGGTGGCCAGAAGGAGAAAGTCGCGGCGGCTTTCCTCACCACCCGCAGGATCGTGAGGGGCGTTTGCGGTTGTAGCCATGGGAGACCTCGTTAATCACTACCTCGGCGACCCGGACAGCCGATGCCGACTGCCCGCTTATGGCCCCCTGAACTGGGATGACGCCGCGGGTCCCACCCGCCAGCTGCCGTCCCCTCTTCCCCTTAATCGTGCAGGCCGTTGATGTTGATGGAGCGCAGGAGTTGTAAAGTTCCAGCCACCCGACGACGCGATTTGATCTTCGCACCTGCAACATCAAAGTTTACACAGGTTTGGCAAAAAGCACAATTCACGGTACCAAAAATTTTCCGGCGACCGTGGCGTCCGTAGGGGAGGCGCTGTGCGCGAGCCGGCCCTTCCATATAACGCCCGGCGGTGCCAATGCGAGTCGCTCTCTATCAGCCCGATATCCCACAGAACACCGGCGCCATCGCCCGCCTCGCCGCCTGCCTCGGCGCTGGCCTCGACATCATTGAGCCCTGCGGTTTTCTGTTCGGCGACAAGCAGTTGCGCCGCGCCGGCCTCGACTACCTGGAGCGGGCGGCGATCACTCGCCACCGCGATTGGCAGGCGTTTCAGGCAACGCTGGCCGCGCCGGCGCGGTTGATCGCGCTGACAACCGGGGCCGAAATGCCTTACACCGCGTTCGCGTTTGCCGCCGCCGATGTTCTGCTGCTGGGGCAGGAAACCGCCGGCTTGCCCGCGACCGTCCATGCTGCGGCGCACGCCCGCGTGCGAGTGCCGATGCGGCCGGGGCTGCGGTCGCTCAACGTTGCCATGGCCGCCGCTATCGTTCTTGCCGAGGCGTTGCGGCAGACCGGCGGCCTGCCATCGCTGGCGCCCGCAGGTGCTGCCGCCACCGGCTACTTGGGCGTATAGGGAGAGATCTTCGCTCCTTCCAGCGACAGCGATCCCATCAGCCCCTTCTCACCAAAGACGAAGGCGACGACGGGGTTCTTGCTGCTCAGCGTATCGATGTCCTTGGTCGTGCCTTCGTCAATGACCGCGACACTGGCGTCGCCGCCGACCTGCCAGCCTGAGCTTTTGCGGAACGCGGCCAGCGCGTCGTCGGTGAGGAACATGATCACTTCCGCGTGCTGTTCGGCGCCCAACTGGAGGCCGATCGAAGCGCTTGTCGTGCTGTAATAGCCGACCGTCTTGCCACCGACCCGGAGCGCGCCCGTGCCATACGAGCCGCCGACGCCGACGCCGGCCTTCGTCACCTCGGGAAACACCAGAACGCCCTTGGCTTTGCCGTAAAGCGTCTTGCAGCCGGCGACCTCGGCTTGGCATCTCTTTATCGCGGCGTTAACGCCCGATTGGATCTCGGCAGACGTCGCCGCCAATGTATGGCCGGCGGAAAGGGAAATCGTCAACAACGCTGCCGCCGCGATCGTCTTATGGGTGGTCTTTGGCATCGTCTCCTCCTCCATCGCAAGTAAGCCGTGCGACCGAGACAAAGATTACATGCCAAGCAGTCGAAGACCAAGGCGCATTTGGCCCTATTGAGGCACCGCGCTGCTCGGTTTGCCTGCGCCGAGGCCGTCAGTAGGCGTATTCGCGAAATAAGGGGTCGATCTGCCCCTGCCAGCGGCCGTTGAAGGCGCAGAGCAATTCCTCAGCCATGGTGAAGTCGGCCTCGGCAATCTGGAACAGCGGCTTTAAGAACACCGTCTCGTCACGCCCCACCCAGTCTTCGCAACGCCGCCGCGCCAAGCCCTGGTGGGCTATGCACAGCACCTTTAGCGCCACGTCGCGGACGGTGCCACCGCGGAACGGTGTCTTCAGCGCGAGCCGCGGCACGTCGCGGCGCAGGGCCGCCCGTTCCGCCTCCGACCAGTCGCGGACAAGGTCATGAGCGGCGCGGCGCGCCGCGGCGTCGTAGAGCAGGCCGACCCAGAACGCCGGCAACGCGCACAGCCGGTTCCAGGGTCCGCCATCGGCCCCGCGCATCTCCAGAAAGCGCTTCAGGCGCACCTCGGTGAACACGGTTGTCAGGTGGTCGATCCAATCGCCGAGGCGCGGGTAATGGCCGGGATAGCCAGGCAGGCGACCCGCCATGAAGTCACGGAACGACTGACCGGCGACATCGATATAGCGGCCGTCGCGGTAGACGAAGTACATCGGCACGTCGAGCATATAGTCGACGTAGCGCTCGAAACCGAAGCCGTCGTCAAAGACGAAGGGCAGCATGCCGCAGCGGTCGGGATCGGTATCGGTCCAGATGTGGCTTCGATAGCTGAGCCATCCGCACGGCGTGCCCTCCTTGAACGGCGAATTGGCGAACAGCGCGGTGGCGATGGGTTGCAGAGCGAGGCCGATTCGGAACATCTCGACCATCGTGCGTTCGCAATCGAAGTCGAGATTGACCTGGACCGTGCATGTCGCCTGCATCATGTCGAGGCCGAGGGCGCCACGGGGCGGCATGTAGCGGCGCATGATGGCGTAGCGGCCCTTCGGCATCCACGGCAGGCCGGGGCGCGGCCACTTCGGTTGATAGCCGAGACCGAGAAAGCCGACGTCGAGTTCGGCGCCGACTGCCTTGACCTCGGTCAGGTGGCGGCCGATCTCGTCGCACGTCTCGTGGATGGAGGCGAGCGGCGCCCCCGACAGCTCGAACTGCCCGCCGGGCTCGAGAGTGATCGAGCAGCCTTTACCGTCGTCGAGGGCGATCGGGTTGCCGCCTTCCAGGATTGGCCGCCAGCCGCGTTCGACCAGCCGCTCGAGGATGGCGCGAATACTCTGCGGCGCGCCGTCGTAGGCCAGCGGACGATAGTCCTCGCGGCGATAGACGTGCTTTTCATGCTCAGTGCCGATGCGCCATTCGCGCTCGGGCTTGCACCCGGCGGCAAGGTATTCGATGAGGACGCGCCGATCGGTCGCCGGCGCCAGCATCTCCGGTTTGATGTCCGCGGCCATCCCTACCCCTCGCGCGTGGTCCCGCTGGGTGAGTCGTTATCATCGCAGGCACGCCAATCGCCGGCGATCGCCTGCCAGCAAGCCAGCGCGGCGAGGGCGGCGGTCTCGGCGCGCAGCACGCGTGGACCCAGATGAACGAGGCTAACAAACGGCAGCGCGGCCAGCCGGTCAAGCTCGTTGGCGGCAAGTCCGCCTTCCGGCCCGATGAGAACGGCTGGCGTCGCGCCGGCGCGCCGGCCGTCCGCGGCAAACGCCGCGAGGATCGGTTCGCGGGCCGCTGGGTCGGCAACCCATAGCCGCCGGTCCGGCGTCCAGGTGGCAAGCGCCCGGTCGAGGCCGATCGCCGGATGCACTTCCGGCACACTCAGCCGGCCGCACTGTTCGGCGGCTTCGATCACCTGCGCTCTTAAGCGCTCGATGTTGACGCGCTGGGTCGCCGTGCGCTGGGTGAAAACCGGCGTCAGTTGCGTGACACCGAGTTCGGTCGCCTTGATGACGACGAAATCCATCGGGTCCTTTTTCAGCGGCGCGAACAGCAGCGCCGGACCCGGTTCCGCCCGCTGTCGCCGCAACTGTTGGATGACCGTGGCTTCGCCATCCTCCCGCCGCAGCTGGCGGAGGCTCGCCAGCCATTCGCCGTGGCGGCTGTTGAACAGACGCACGCTGGCGCCCGCCTGCAACCGCATAACGGTACGCAGGTAATGGGTCTGGCTGGCGGACAGTTGGACGGCGGCGGCGTCTTCAAGATCGGCGGCGACGTAAAGCCGAATGCGCGCCTGTTCAATCGCCGCTTCGCCGACGGCCCCGTTCATGGCATCGTGGCGGCGGTGCGGGCGGCGGCGGATGGAGGAGGGGTCGCCGCGAGGAGTGAAGCCATGACTGCATCGGCGAGCGATATCGCCGCCGGCGACTGGGTTGACCGCTGGCTGCCGCCGTCATGGCGACCGTTCGTCCGTCTCGGCCGTTTCGACCGCCCGATCGGCATCTGGCTGCTCCTGTTCCCGTGCTGGTGGGGCGTTGCGCTGGCAACGCCGTCGTGGCCCGACCCGTGGCTACTGGTGCTGTTCGGCCTCGGTGCCACGGTGATGCGCGCCGCCGGTTGCATCGTCAACGACCTCGCCGACCGGGATTTTGACCGGCAAGTGGCGCGCACCGCAAGCCGTCCGCTCGCCAGCGGCGCCGTGACGCCGCGGCAAGCATGGGCAATGATGGCCATTCTGTCGCTCGTTGGCCTTGCCGTGCTGGTGCAGTTCAACACCGTCACCATTGGGCTCGGCATCGCCTCGCTGGCGCTGGTCGCCGTCTACCCTTTCGCGAAACGGGTCACCCACTGGCCGCAGTTGATCCTCGGCCTCGCCTTCAATTGGGGCGCCCTGGTCGGCTGGACGGCGGTGGCGGACGGGATCGACTGGCCGGCCTTCACCCTTTACCTCGCCGGGCTGTTCTGGACGCTCGGTTATGACACGATTTATGCGCATCAGGACAAGGCGGACGACCAGGTCGTCGGTGTCAAGTCGACGGCTTTGCGTTTCGGCGCGGCGACGCCGTACTGGCTGATGGTCTTCTATGGCGCCGCCACCATCCTGGTGGCGCTGTCCGGCTATGCGGTCGGCCTCAACCCGTGGGCGCTGATCGCCGGCGTCGGCCTTGTCGCGCTCCACTTTTCCTGGCAAATCGCCACGGTCGATCTCGATGACGCGCACGACTGCCTTGCCAAGTTTCGCGCCAATCGGCAGATCGGCTTTGTCGTTTTCGCCGCCATCGTCGCCGGACAGCTATGGCGGTGACCCCAGGGCTGCGGCTGCGCCGTCTCACCGTCGCCGCCGACGCAACGCCGGCATAGGCGATGCGCCGGCTGTCGGCAGCGCAGGGCCAGCAGGGTCTTGTGACATTCCGGTCGCCGAACCGGGTGGGCGGCACCCAGAAAACAGGCGAGGGGCCTTGTGGCCCCTCGCCCGCCCGATGCCATGCTGACCCTGGTGGCGTTATCGCGACCGACGCCCTCTCGTCAGTGCGCGTAAACAGCGAAGGTCAACGCGGTGATCAGCAGCGCCGAGACCCAAGCCGCATATGGAATGACTTGCGCAAAGCGATGATCCAACGTCATGACCCGTGCTCCTTCCGGCCGTGTTTGTCAGAGACGTTGGCACAGCGGCTTGTTGCAATTCAGGATAGCCGCCACCACGTCCACTCCCGTAAAAGTCTATACGAGACGCGCTACGCCATTAAGTCGAATTATTGCATTGCATCATTGCGCGCTTAGCATGGCGGCAAAACAGCTCTTTACCCTTTGTAAACGGATGCGTTTGCGATTTCGCGTCGGCACAAGCCCCGGGCAGCGCCTGTTCGCGTTCGCACAATTGCCAGGTTTGTCAAGCGATCGTTTTGCGGGCTAGGCCTGAGCCGACCAAACGCCCCAGCCGGGTTATGGCGGCGGCAGCAAAAAAGCCAGACACTCGCCAATGCGCCGCCGCCAAGCGCCCTCGTTGTGCGCATCACCGCACGCGAGAGCATAGCGAAGGCTTCCGTCCAGCACCATGCCGCGGGCGAGCAGCCGATCGCGCAGGCCGAGGGAGACGGCGACGTTGTCGTCGGACATCTCCTCGCTGTCCCCTTCCCCCCACCGCGTGCCCGAATCGATGGAAACGCGCTCGAGCGGAGGCGCCGCCATCGCTTCGATCTGGCGGAAATTGCGCTCCGGCCGCAAACGCGCATAGGACAGGCAGCCGACCCGGCGGAAGCGGTCCGGGCGCATCAGGCCGGCCGAGAGGGCGTGGATGGCCCCGTTGGAAGAGCCGACGATGGTCAAGGGTTCGTCCACGGCAAGGCGGTAGCGCCGCTGCATGGCCTCGAACAAGCGGTCCGCCAGCCAGTCGGTGTAGAGGTCCGCTTCCCCCAGCGCCGTCGTCAGCGTGCCGGCGGGAAAGTACGCACGGTTGCGGTCGGGATGCATCTCAACGCAGGCGAGCACGCAGTCGGCAAGACGGCCTTCGCGCATCATCCGCGCGGCGATGGTGTCGGTATGCCAGCCGCCGAAGGCGCCGCGGTCGGTCAGTTGGTTCTGCCCGTCGTTCAGATAGACGAGCGGATAGGTGCGTGACGGTTCGACGTCGAAATCTCGCGGCAGCACCACGTGCACGACGAACGCGTGCGCCAATGCCGGTGCGGCAAAGGTAATCGTCTCGAGGCGGGGGGGCGATCGGCGGCGGCGAGGCGGTTCCTGGGAGAACAGCTCGCCGTCGGCAAGGTGCACCAGCGAGCCGCGCGGCCGGTAGCTGCCGCCGCCGGGCGCCCGGTCAACGGCGCCGTCGGGCCCGGCCAGAACGAGGCTCCAGTCCCGGCCGTAGGTGCCCACCGGCAACTCCGCCCGCCAGCAGGTCTCCGCCGCCGTACGGCCGGCGCCGCAGGGCCTTAAGGGAATTTCATGGTCCTGCGCCCGATCGAAGATCCGCGCCGTCACCTCCGGCCAGCCGGAGTAGTAGCGAAAATCCAGGCTCGCCGGATGCCGCGGCAGCGTGATCTGTGCAGACACCTCGAGACTGTCATCGATGCGGATGCCCAGCCCGCGCTTGAACGCCATCGTCTCCAGCGGGCGGACGCCAGCGGTGAACACGGCGGCATCGGCGGGCGCGGTGAGCCCCTGCACCGACACGGCCAGGTGCCAGTAATCCTTGCCGAGGCAAACCAGCGTTGGCGCCCGCCGCGGGTCGTTGCCACCGAGTTCGGGAAACGGTGCCATCACGAACGGTGCGTAGCCCGGTTCGATCGGCCCCCGGCAGGACAGGGTCAGCACCGCGCCGCGGCACTCAACGCGTTTCGCCGGCAGCATCGCTGTTCAATTCCCCGATAATTGCCGCCAACCCTTCCCGATAACTGGGATAGGCGAGACGGACACCCAGTTGCTTGATCCGGCTGTTGTCGACGCGCCGGCTGTCCTGCCAAAAACTGAGGGCCATCGGCGACATCTGCGGTGCAGCCTGCTCGAAGGGGATGAGCGGTGGCGCACCGCGACCGAGCAGCGCACAGGCGTAGGCCACCACGTCGGACGGGGCGGCCGGTTCATCGTCGCACACATTATAAATTCGTCCCGGGTCTGGGCGCGCCATCGAGGTTCGCAGCACGGTGACGATGTCGTCGACATGGGCGCGGGAAAACAGGTGCCCGGGCCGGTCGATCCGCTTGGCGTCGCCCGCGACAACCTGCTGCACGACATTGCGCCCCGGCCCATAGATGCCGGCGAGGCGAAACACGTGGACCGGCAACTGGTGCTCGCGATGCAGCGCCAGCCACGCGGCCTCCGCCTGCACCCGCCGCTCGCTCCGGCGCGTCGTCGGCCGCAGCGGCGCCGTCTCGTCGACCACGGCGCCGCCCGTATCGCCATAGACGCCGGTTGTCGACAGATAGCCGACCCAGCGCAGCCCGCTGGCGCCAGCGAGGGCGTCGCCGTGACAGGCGAGCACCGGATCGCCTGCCTCGTCGGGCGGCACGGAGGACAGCACGTCGGTGACGGACGCGAGAAGCGAGGCGATATCGGCAAGCGGCCGGTCCCGGTCGAACAGGTAGGCGGCAATGCCGCGGGCCAGCAACTCCTGCCGCTGCCCCTCGTCGCGACAGGTTCCGGACAGCCGCCAACCCTCCGGCAACAGACGACTGGCAACCCGGCGGGCGGTATAGCCCAAACCGAAACAGAACAGATGGGGAGCCGCGCCGAACGCCATGGACGGTCCGTCAAGATCAAACGACGCGGCGGTCGCCGCCGTCGCCGGGGATGCGCGCCGGGTGTGGACGGCGCCATGGTGCGGGAGTATGCGGTTGCGGTCGGGATGAGGAAAGCGAAATGGCGACTGTCAAGCGGCGGCGGCGATGGGCAGGATGCCGCGGGGTCATGGTGTCGGCCATGCTCGTGCTGGCGGCGCTGGCGGCTGGTGCGGCGTCAGCCGCCGCGAAGGTACCGCGGAGCTACGCCGAGTGCGCGAGCCTCGTCGCCGCCGACCCGGAGCGCGCCCTGGCGGCGGCCGATGCCTGGCTCGCCGCCAGCGGCGGCGGCATGGCCGAGCGCTGCCGGGCCGGCGCCCTGGTCGCTCTGTCGCGGCCGGCGGATGCTGCGGTGATCTATGAGCGCCTCGCCGCCGGGGCAGCGGCGCGGCCGCCGGCCGAAGCCGATTTTTACGCCCTTGCCGCCACTGCGTGGCGACTGGCGGGGGAAGCCGAAGCGGCGCTCGGCGCGATCGATCGGGCGATCGCCATCTATCCCGCCGACGCGGCACTGCGCATCGATCGCGCCGAGGCCAATGCCGCTCTCGGCCGGTTTGCCGACGCCATCGAGGATTTGAGCCGGGCGCTGGACCTCGACTCCGGCAATGTCGACGCGCTGACCCTGCGCGCCAGCGCGTGGCGGCAAACGTCGGCCCTGCGGGAGGCGGAAGCCGACCTCGATCGAGCGCTGACTTTGTCACCGGGGCATGGCGAGGCCTTGCTGGAACGGGGCAACGTCAAACGGGCGCGGGGGGACATCGCCGGTGCGCGCGCCGATTGGCAGGCCGCCGCCAATCAATCGGGGACGGCCGCCGCCGCCGTGGCGCGCGACAACCTCGCCCGTCTCGATGCGGAGGGCGGTCGCTGACGGCGTCCGCTGGCGCCGGCTGGCCGCTCAGAAATCGAGGTCGGCGTAGACCTTTGCCGGCGGCATGCCGGGCACCAAGTCGGCGAGCAGCGGGCGCAGGCTGGGGCGCGACTTGATACGCGCGTACCATACCTTCGCCTCCTCGTAGTCGTCCCAGGGGATGTCGCCGAGATAATCGACGCAAGATAAATGGGCGGCGGCGGTGATGTCAGCAATCGACAGGCGATCCCCGGCCAGCCAGTTCCGCCGTTCGACCAGAAATCCGATGTAGTCGAGATGAACGCCGATATTGGCATGGCCGGCGCGGATCGCTCGCGAATCGGGCCCGGTCTTGTGAACGAGGCGGCCCATCACCTTTTCACCGACGAGGTTGTCGGTCACCTCGGTGCAGAACTTGCGATCGAACCAGTTGACGAGGCGGCGAATCTCAGCGCGCTCGCGCGGGTGGCGGCCGAGCAGCGGCGGTTCGGGCTCCAGTTCCTCGAGGTATTCGGCGATCGCCTGCGAATCGGCGAGCGCCTCGCCGTCCGGCTCGATCAGCACCGGCACTTCGCCCGCCGGATTCAGGGCGAGGAACGCCGGCCGCCGCTCCCACGCCGGCTCCTCGACGAGTTCGAATTGGAGTTTCTTTTCCGCCATCACGATGCGGATTTTCCGGCAGAACGGCGACAACGGGAAATGATAGAGCCGGCGCATGGTCCGTTGCTTACATCGAAACCGTGCGGAAGCAAACCACCGAAGCGAAGAGTGCTGCGTTCCGGCCCGAAAGCCGTCGGCGATACTGGCGCAGGACGGCGCCTTGGCTCAGGCCCGGCTGGGATCGAGGCGGGAGATCGGCAGCGAACGCGGACTGAGGAAGACTTGCCGGATCACGTCCGCTTCCGCATTGTACCAGTTCTGTTCGGCGTCGGTGTCCGGATGCTGCTGCGCGAGGTAGTAGGCGCGCACGTGGACATGCGGACTGAGCAGAGCCGCCAAGTCCTCGCGACACCCCCAGTAGGCTTCCCACGACGGCTCGGCCGCCGGCCGCGCCTCGCGGATGAAGGCGAGCGCCTCCTCCACCGCCACCCGCTCGACGAAGGACAGATAGCCCAGGGCCGCCAGCGGCGCCCGGTTGATGCCGGCGGTGCAATACAGATAGACCTTGTGCCCGGCTGACAGCAGCGCCGTCAGCGCCCGCACCGCATCGGGCAGCCGCTTACGTTGATCGGGCGGGTCGAAATCGCGCATCGGTGCGTTGACCATGGCGAGTCCACGCTCCTCGCCGAACGCGTGGTGCGCCTCGTAGTCGATGGCAAAGGCGCTGCGGCACTCCTCGCACTGCAGCGACAACAGCGCGGTGGCGCCGGTGTCCTCGCAAACCCGCTCGATGTCGGCGGTGGTCATCGGGCAGGAGCCAATGACGAGATCGCTGCGCAGCTCGTTCCAGTTGAGCGTCCACTCCCACATCGCCGGCACCTCGCTGTCATCGGGTGGGGCTCGGCCCGTTCCTCACCCTTCCGGCAGCGTAACCGCAGCGTCATCGGGTTTCCAGTCGCTGCGCAGGTGTCGCCAACCTTGTCGGCACTGCTGTCGCCATCGTGTCATTGGCCGCCGCTCACGTGTGGTCCACGAATCATCGTTCGGCGGGTTGCGGCAGCGATGATCACCCAACAGCGCCATCGCCTTAGGCTGCCGATTTCGGGTGAGGGACCGCTGCTGCGTTAACGCTGCTCTTCGCCAGCTCTTGGCCGCCTGCCGACAGATCCCAAGAGAGCGCTGCTCGCGGGCGGGTTCGGTGGATAGACGGGGGTATCGCTGCCTGGTCCCCGCACCGCCGGTGAACAAAGAAGGCTGCCCCATCGAGCGGCCTTATTGACTACGATCCGCTTATAGCCAACAGCGCCTAGGGCGGAATTCTACCTGTCTGGCACATATCCTGCGGCGGTGAAGAAGTTTGCGCATTCGGCGGGTGTGAACAGATCGATGAGGGTGCCGATGGTGCGCCAGAGGCCATCGGTAGTGCGGTCGGCGGCCTTGCGGAGCCGGGCCTTGAGCTTGGCGAAGGCGTTCTCGATCGGGTTGAAGCCGGGACTGTAGGGCGGCAGGAACAGCCGTCTGGCGCCGGCCGCCTCGATGAGCGCCCGGGTCTTTGGGCCCTTGTGGCTCGACAGATTGTCCATGATGACGGTGTCGCAGAGGCGGAGTTCCGGAACGAGGACCTTCTCGACATAGGCTTCGAAGGCGTCGCGGTTGATCGCTCCGCTGAGAACGAAGGGCGCGATCATGCCGCGCAGGGTGAGGCCGGCGACGACGGTGGTGGTCTTCCAGTGGCCATGCGGGAAGCCCATGCGCAGTCGTTTACCGCGCCGGCAGCGGCCGTGGGTACGGGCCATGTCGGTCTTCGCCCACGTTTCATCGATGAACACCAGCCGCTCGGGATCGAGGTCGCTTTGGCCGTCGAACCAGGCTTGCCGCTGCCTCAGGATGTCGGGGCGGTTCTGCTCCGTCGCATGGCCGATCTTCTTTTGCGCGTCAGGCCGTGGCGGCGAAAGAACCGCTGAAGCGTGCCGTCGCCGAAGCGCTGACCCCGCTCGGCGAGCGCGACGCGCCGTTCCTCGGTGGTGATGTCCGGCGTCTCGAAGTGGAGCTGCCGGATCAGCGCACCCTGCGCCTCGATACGCGCGGAGCGGCGCTGACGGCCGAACCGAGCCGCCGCGGCGCGATGACTGGCGCCCTCCGCCACCGCCTGCAGGACACGGATGGGAAGATCGAGGGAAAGCGCTTTCGACATGTCCGCCGGCCTCCTCCTCCGGCAGACATCTTGAACCAGAACCGGCAACCGACGGGAATCCCCCATCGATCCAATCCGATGGGCGTCCGCTCTAGCCGCTACCCGAGGACGCGAAGCCAAGCGCAGGAAGGTGGGGCCATGGCGTGAACCGCCTTGGGAGTGGCGGCAGCAACACGGTTCGGAAAACGGTTCGCCCCTAACCCCTTGCAATATTGGCGCGCCCGAGAGGACTCGAACCCCTAACCTTCTGATCCGTAGTGCTACGGCGAGGACTTCGATCCTTTACGCGCGATTGCGCAAAAACACGCTAACTCAGTGATATTGTTGACTTATAATGGCCGGCGCGGCATGCTCCGTTGCGATCGGCTGCGACGAATTTCCTGCTCCCTTGCTGACATAGTGCTGACTCGCAAGGAAACGCCGCAGCCGCAACGGGATGGAAAGCATGGGCAAGCTCACCAAACGGTTCATCGAGGCGGCACCGCCGAAGGACAAGGCGTACATCCTTTGGGACGGCGATATCCCCGGCTTCGGCGTGCGAGTGATGCCCTCGGGCCGCAAGGCGTTCGTGCTGCAATACCGCATCGGCCGACGCTCACGCACCATGAGCCTCGGCTACACCCAGGTCATCACGCCGGACAAGGCCCGTGGCATGGCGATCGCCCACCTCGCCGCGATCGAGGACAACCGCGATCCGCTCGCCGATCGCGACGACTACCGCAAGGCGCTCACCGTTCGCGAGCTTGCCCAGCGGTTCGAGGCCGAGCACATCGCCGTCCACCTCAAGCCGCTGACGGCGGCCGAGTATCGCAGGGCCCTGAAGAAGGCGATTCTGCCCTGCTTCGGCCGGCGCCTCATCGCCGAGGTGAGCCGCGAGGAGATCGCCCGCTTCCGCCACAAGTACCGGCACGTCCCCTACTTCGCCAACCGCTGCCTCGCCATCCTGTCGAAGATGTTCAATCTCGCCGAGCTGTGGGGCCTCCGCGCGGACGGCAGCAACCCCTGCCGGCACATCAGGAAATACAAGGAGGAGCGGCGCGAGCGGTTTCTCTCCGCCCCCGAGCTGCGGCGCGTTGGCCAGGTGCTCGCCGAGATGGAGGCGGAGCGGGTGGAGATGGCCTCGGCGCTCGTCGCCATCCGGCTCCTCATCCTCACCGGCTGCCGGCTCGGCGAGATCCTGACGCTGAAGTGGGAGCACGTCGATTGCGACGGCAGCGTGCTGAATCTTCCGGACTCGAAGACCGGCGCCAAGGCCGTCTATCTCGGCCAGCCGGCGGTAGAGGTCCTGCGCACCGCACCCCGCCTGCCTGACAACCCGTGGGTGATCTGGGGTAGGAAGCCGGGCGCTCACCTCTACAGCCTGCAGGATGTCTGGGAGCGGGTGCGCGCTCGCGCCGGCCTCATCGACCTCCGCATCCACGACCTGCGCCACACCTTCGCCTCCGCCGCCGTCGCCGCCGGGCAGGGCTTGCCGATGATCGGCAAGCTGCTCGGCCACACCCAGGTGCAGACCACGGCGCGCTACGCCCACCTCGCCGCCGATCCGGTGAAGGCGGCCGCGGAGCAGATCTCGGCGGTGATTGCGCAGGCGGTGGGCGGGGAGGAACGAGACAAAGCCGCCGTGAACCAATGATCCGCCGAACTCTCAAAAGCTTCCCGGACGCTTG
>JALOTH010000080.1 GCA_025458035.1 Rhodospirillales bacterium | reverse complement strand
AAGAACCATCTCGACCGCATTGCCGGCATGGGTTTTAACTGGATTTACCTCAACCCCATCCACCTTCCCGGCTTCTCCGGCAGTCTTTACGCGGTCAAGGACTATTACAGCCTCAATCCGCTGATCCGCGGCGGCGCCGGCGGTGCCGCGGACGATCTGCTCAAGGGGTTCCTGGACGCGGCGCGGGCGAAGGGCATCCGCGTCATGATGGATCTGGTGGTCAACCACACCGGCAAGGACTCGGTGCTGGCGCAGCAGCATCCCGACTGGTTCGAGCATGAGGCGGATGGCTCGCTGCACTCACCCTTCTGTGTCGATCCCAGCACCGGCGCCAAGACCGTCTGGGCGGACCTGGCGGAGATCGACTATCGCGACCGCCCGCAACGACAGCAGATCCTCGATTACTTCGGTAGCGTCATCGAACATTACACCCGCCTCGGCGTTGCCGGTTTTCGCTGCGATGCCGCCTACAAGGTATCGCAGGAAGTCTGGCGCGCCCTCATCACCGCCGGCCGCCGCATCGACCCCGACACCCTGTTCGTCGCGGAAAATCTCGGGGCGATGATGGAGCAGGTGGAGCAATTGCGCGGCGCCGGCTTCGACTACCTGTTCAACAGCGCCAAGTGGTGGGATTTCCGCCAGCCGTGGCTGCTCGAGCAGTATGAGAAGTTCCGCTCCATTGCCCCCTCGATCGCCTTCCCGGAAACCCACGACACCGCCCGCCTCGCCGCCGATCTTGCCGACCAGGGCGTCCCCGCTGACCAAATGGAACGCCGTTACCGGGCCGCCTATCTGTTTTCGGCGGCGTTCTCGGCCGGCGTGATGATTCCCATCGGCTTCGAATACGGCTTTCGCAAGCGACTGCACGTGGTCAGCACGCGCGCCAGCGACTGGGAACGCCCGGCGTTTGATCTGACCGCCTACATCGGCGAGGTCAATGCGATGAAGGCCAGCCTGCCCATCCTCAATGAGGAGGGTTCGCAGCGTTTTCAGCAGTTTGGCGATGGCCGCCTCGTCGGCCTCGTGCGCCGCCCGATGCGCGGACAGGGCTGGGTGTTCATCCTGATGAATGCCGATCCGTGGAACGCCGCGCGCGGCTGGGTCGGCAATCTGGAAACCGACGTCAACGGCGGCCGCGAAGTGACGCCCGGACGCGGTTCCGGCGAGCCGCTGCGCGCCGGCCAGGATTACAGCCTGGAGGCCGGAGAGATCCGCATTTTTGCGCACGCCTGACGGCCAACGGGAACAAGCCCAACAGCAACCGGGACGATGGAGGGGTCGATGACAACCGTGGCGAACCTGCCGGCGTTGTGGGGTGAAACCCGCGTGGCGCCGGCACTGGCGGCGGGCCTGAACAGCCGCGTGATCGTCATTCTCGATGTCACGCCGCAGATCGACGATGGCCGTTTTCCGGTCAAGCGGGAAGTCGGCGACGCCCTCGACGTGGGCGCCACCATCTTCCGCGAGGGCCATGATGTCCTGCGCGCCGTCATTCTTTACCGGCGCCACGATGAGACCGGATGGTCGGAAGCGCCGATGACGCTGCTCAACCCCGGCCTCGACCGCTGGGCCGGCGCCGTCACCCTGACCGCCAACACCACCTACGTCTATACTGTCGAGGCGTGGACGGACGTTTACGAGTCCTGGTGCAGCGAGCTGGAGAAAAAGCTCGGCGCCGGCCAGGCGGTGACCGTGGAGTTGCAGGAAGGGCGCATGCTGCTCGCCGACGCCCTCGGCCGCGCCGCCGGCGATGACATGCGCCGGGTCAGCGAGGCGCTGCGCATCTTCGATACCCATGCCGATGACGAATTGCGGTCGACGGTGATGCTCGACGCCGGACTGCGCGCGGCGATGACCCGGCTTGCCGACCGCCGCCGCGCCGTCCGCTTCGATCGCGAACTGTCGGTGATCGTCGACCGTGTCGAGGCACGCTTTGCCGCCTGGTACGAGATGTTCCATCGCAGCCAGGGCAAGCTGCCGGGGCGCAGCGCGACGTTCGCCGATTGCGAGGCGCGGCTGCCCGAGGTCCGGGCGATGGGCTTTGACGTGATCTATTTCGTGCCGATCCATCCCATCGGCCGCAGCCATCGCAAGGGTCCCAACAATGCGCTGACCGCCGGCCCCGGCGATCCCGGCAGCCCGTATGCCATCGGCTCCGACGAGGGCGGTCACACGGCGGTGCACCCCGATCTCGGCACCCTCGCCGATTTCCGCCGGTTCGTGCGCGCCTGCCACGCCCAGGGCATGGAGGTGGCGCTGGACTTCGCCATCCAGTGCTCGCCCGATCACCCGTGGCTGAAGGAGCATCCCGAGTGGTTCATCGTCCGCCCCGATGGCACCATCAAGTATGCGGAAAACCCACCGAAAAAGTATCAGGACATCGTCAACGTCAACTTCTTCGGGCCGCACCAGGACGCGCTATGGACGGCGCTGCGGGACATCGTGCTGTTCTGGGTCGAGCAAGGGGTGAAGATTTTCCGCGTCGATAACCCGCACACCAAGCCGATCCCGTTCTGGGAGTGGATGATCGGCGAAGTGCGGCGGCGGGATCCGGAAGTGATCTTCCTCGCCGAAGCCTTCACCCGGCCGCCGGTGCTGAAGATGCTGGCAAAGGTCGGATTTAACCAGTCCTATACGTATTTCACCTGGCGCAACTTCAAGCACGAACTGATCGAATATCTCACGGAGCTGACCAGTTCGCCGACGAAGGAGTACTTGCGGCCCAATTTCTTCGCCAACACGCCCGATATCAACCCGCCCTACCTGCAGACCGGCGGCCGGCCGGCGCATATGGTACGCTTCGCGCTGGCGGCGACGCTGTCGACGGTTTACGGCATCTACAACGGCTTCGAGCTGTGCGAGGCCACGCCCGTTCCGGGCAAGGAAGAGTATCTCAACTCCGAGAAGTACGAATACAAGGTGTGGGACTGGGACCGGCCCGGCAACATCAAGGATTTCATTACCCGCATCAACCGCATCCGCCGCGAAAACCCGGCGCTGCACGAACTCGACAACCTGCGCTTCTACCCCGCCGATGACGACAACATCCTGTTCTACGGAAAAATGACCGCGGACCGGTCGAACATGGTGTTCATCGCCGTCAACGTCGATCCGTTCGATCCACACGTTGCCGAGCTGATCTTTCCCATGGAGGAGATGGGGATGAAGGCGGGCGATACCTTCCAGGTGGAGGAACTGCTGACCGGCCGGCGCCACCTGTGGCGCAACGCCCGGCAAGGGGTCAAGCTCGACCCCGCCGTCAATCCGGTGGAGATCTACCGCATCGGCGCCTGGCAGCAGGTGGACTACCGCAACCCCTGTTTCTGAGCGCCGGCGGCGGGGCCGCCCCTGCCCGCGGCCCGCCGTTCGCCGGGCGATCGCCCGCCGGCTGGGCGCTTTGGCTTGTCAGGCCGGGGTGTTTTGCGATAATCCCCCTCAACGAAGCGGCCGTTGGACCGGACTGCGCGCAGCGCGCGGTGACGGCTCAGCGATCAATGACAAAGTTCGCGACACCCTCCAGGGAGGATTTCGAGACCATGACGGACGAACAGGTGTTCCCCGTACCCGAGGCCATCGCCAAGTCGGCGTGGATCAACAACGACCAGTACCTCGCCATGTACAAGCAGTCCGTCGAGGACTCCGCGGGCTTCTGGGCGGAGCACGCCAAGCGCATCGACTGGATCAAGCCGTTCACGCAGGTGCGGGACGTCGACCTCAACGTTCCCAACGTGCACATCAAATGGTTCCACGACGGCACGCTGAACGTCTCGGCGAACTGCCTCGACCGTCACCTGGCCAGCCGCGGCGAACAGACGGCGCTGATCTGGGAAGGTGATAATCCGGCGGAATCCCAGCACATCACCTATCGGCAACTGCACGAGCAGGTGTGCAAGTTCGCCAACGTCATGAAGTCGCTGGGCATCAAGAAGGGCGACCGGGTCACCATTTACCTGCCGATGATCCCCGAATTGCCGGTGGCGATGCTGGCCTGAACGCGCATCGGCGCCGTGCATTCGATCGTGTTCGGCGGATTTTCCCCCGACAGCCTGGCTGGCCGCATTCAGGACTGCGATTCCAACCTCGTCATCACCGCCGACGAGGGGTTGCGCGGCGGCCGGCCGGTGCCGCTGAAGGTCAATACCGACAAGGCGCTGGAGAGCTGCCCGACGGTACAGAAATGCGTCGTCGTCAAGCGGACGGGCGGCGCCGTCAACTGGACCGAGGGCCGCGACCTGTGGTGGGACGACCTGATGGCCTCGGCCTCCGCCGACTGCCCGCCGGAGGAGATGAACGCCGAGGACCCGCTGTTCATCCTTTACACGTCGGGCTCCACCGGCAAGCCGAAGGGCGTTTTGCACACCACCGGCGGCTACATCGTTTACGCCTCGATGACGCATCAATACGTCTTCGACTATCACGACGGCGATATCTACTGGTGCACCGCCGATATCGGCTGGGTCACCGGCCATAGCTACATCGTCTATGGTCCGCTGGCCAACGGTGCCATCTCGCTGATGTTCGAGGGCGTCCCCAACTACCCCGATCCTGGCCGCTTCTGGCAGGTGGTGGACAAGCACCGGGTGAACATCTTCTACACGGCGCCCACCGCCATCCGTGCGCTGATGCGCGAGGGCGAGGCGTGGGTGAAGAAATCCTCGCGCCAGACGCTGCGCATCCTCGGCTCCGTCGGCGAGCCGATCAATCCCGAAGCCTGGATGTGGTATCACAACCACGTCGGCGACGGCCGCTGTCCCATCGTCGACACCTGGTGGCAGACGGAGACCGGCGGCATCCTGATCACGCCGCTGCCCGGGGCGACGCCGCTGAAGCCGGGATCGGCGACGCGGCCGTTTTTTGGCGTGCAGCCGGCGATCGTCGACGCCGACGGCAAGGTCCTTGACGGCGCCTGCACCGGCAACCTGTGCATCACCGATGCCTGGCCGGGGATCATGCGCACCGTCTTCCGCGACCACGAGCGGTTCATGCAGACGTACTTCTCGACCTACCCCGGCAAGTACTTCACCGGTGACGGCTGCCGCCGCGACGCGGATGGGTACTATTGGATCACCGGCCGCGTCGATGACGTCATCAACGTTTCCGGCCATCGTCTCGGCACCGCCGAGGTGGAAAGCGCGCTGGTCGCCCATGCCAAGGTGGCGGAAGCGGCCGTCGTCGGCTATCCGCACGATATCAAGGGGCAGGGCATCTACGCCTACGTCACCCTCAACGCCGGCGAGACGCCGACCGAGGAGCTGCGCAAGGAACTGGTGGCGTGGGTGCGCAAGGAAATCGGCCCGATCGCCTCGCCCGACGTCATCCAGTGGGCGCCGGGGCTGCCGAAGACCCGCTCCGGCAAGATCATGCGCCGCATCCTGCGCAAGATCGCCGAGAACGACTTCGGCGCCCTCGGCGATACCTCGACCCTCGCCGATCCGACGGTCGTCGATGAGCTGATCCACAACCGCGGCGCCTGACGCGCTCGCAAGACTTCGCCGCCCGCCCCCGTGCCGGCTTACGGGGGCGGGTGGGCGACCACGGGCCCGCGCCTTGCCAACCCCGGGAGGATGATTTTATCCTGGGCCTACCAGTCACCAACGCCATCGGGCGGTGCCCGTTTGCCGCTGCCGATCAACCGCTAACGGTACAGGGAGGGCCTGTCGTGACACAGAGTTCTGTCGGGCACTTGAGCGGCCGCACGATCGCCGCCGTTGCCGCGGCCGTGTTGCTGGCCGCCACGATGACGGCATGCGAGGGCATGACCACGGGGCAGAAGGGCGCGGCCACCGGCGCCGCCCTCGGCACCGGCATCGCCATGGTCACCGGCGCTGGTCTGGTGACCACCGTCGGCGCCGGCCTCATCGGCGGTGCCGCCGGCTATCTGGGCGGCTCGGCGGTCGGCAATTGAGCCGCGCCCCTGCCACAGATCACCCGTCGCCACCCATCGCCTTCCGCCCCCATTCGGGAGATCGCCCGTGAAACGCGCTGCAACGGCTGCCCTGTTCGCCGCCACGCTGATGGCGCTGCCCGCCTTTGCCCAAGATCCCGGCATGAGCTTCGATGACGCCGCCTACGTCACCTGCCGCGAGGCCGACGCGATGGCACGCGAAAAGCGCGTCGCCCTGGCCGTCGCGCTGGTGCAGCGCGCCGCCGCCCATTACGGCGTCACCATTGGCGACGGCAGTGCCGCCGAGACGCAGGTCGCGGGCATGCTGCGGGCGGGCTGCACCCTCTTTCCCGACGCCTACGTGCAGACGCTGGCGGCGCTCGCCGTGCGCCGCCAGACATCGCCGGTGACGCAAAGTGTCCTGCCGACGCCGCCGCTGCCGTTCGACAAGGCCGTCTTCCTGACCTGCGAGCAGTACGCGCAGATGACCGACGTGCAGCAGGACACGGTCGAGTTCGACCTCGCCGTGCACGCCGGCCGCCGCTATGGGATGCGGTTCGCCGACACCGCGGCGGAGCGGGCGAAGCTGGATGATGGCATCACGCCGCTGGTGTATGGCGCCTGCAACCTGTTGCCGGACCTCTACGTCTACAAGGTCGTCGCCCGCGCCGTGCAGTCGGCCGCCGAGAAAGCCCGCGCAGCGAGGTAACGGCGGAAGGGCGCGACAAGCCGACGGGGCCGCCGGTTACAGGGCCGCCGGTTACAGGGCCGCCTCCAGCCGCTCGCACAGCGTCTTGACGATCATCACCCGGGCGTGGCGCTTGTCTTCGGACGCCACCAGCGTCCACGGCGCGTAGTCGGTACCGGTGCGGTCGATCATGTCGCCGACGGCGCTGGCGTAGTCGTCCCATTTCTCGCGATTGCGCCAGTCCTCGTCGGTGATCTTGTGACGCTTGTAGGGGGTGTTTTCCCGCTCCTGGAACCGGCGCAGCTGTTCGTCCTTGCTGATCGCCAGCCAGAATTTCACCACGATGACCCCGCTGTCCGTCAACTGCTGCTCGAAGTCGTTGATCTCACTGTAGGCGCGCAGCCACTCGGCCTCGCTGCAAAAGCCTTCGACACGTTCGACCAGCACCCGCCCGTACCAGGTGCGGTCGAAGATGGCGACGTTGCCCTTGCGCGGAATGTGCCGCCAGAAACGCCACAGATAGGGGTGTGCCCGCTCCTCATGGCTTGGCGCGGCAATGGAATGCACCTTGAACCGGCGCGGATCCAGCGCCCGCGTCACCCGGCGGATGCTGCCACCCTTGCCGGCCGCGTCGTGACCTTCAAAGGTGACCACCAGCGCGATATCACGAAACCGCTTGCTGTCGGTGAGGCCGGCCAGCCGGCGCTGATGACTGGCGAGCTTTTCCTTGTAGTCCGCGCCACCGAGGCTGAGCGTCAGATCAACGGCATCGAGAGCGGTTTTCCGGTCGGGCTTGGCGCCGACGACGGGGGCGGCGGGAACCGTCGGCGCCGGGCGGTCGGAGGCGAGGCGCTTCTGCATCGCCGCCAGAATCGTCTGTCCTACCATCAGGTCCCGGTATGCGGGATCGGCGCTCGGCACGACGACCCAGGGGGCCTCGCCGGTGCTGGTCAGTCGCACGGCGTTCTCGATTGCCGCCATCGCTTGCTGGTAATGCTTGCCGATGCGGCGGTACTCGATGATGTGCCGCCCGCCGCCGGGAAGCTTTTTGATATCGGCGAGACGTTTCTCCTGTTCGGCGCGCGAAAGGTGTAACCACAGCTTGATCAGCAGCACCCCCTCGTCGGCGAGCATGGTCTCCAGCCGGGTCATCGCGGCGAGGTCGCGCTCCAAGCGGTCGCTGCTGCTGTCGCCGAACAGGTGCTCCTCCAGCGCATCGCGATACCACGAGCCGAGAAAGATGCCGATGGTTCCTTTCGGGGGCAGGTTGATCCAGTACCGCCAGAGCGGCGGGCGCTCTCGCTCAGCCTCGTCGCGCGCGTCGAAGGCCATCGTGTGCAAGTGGCGGGGGTCGAGCCACTCGTTCAGCCGCGCCAGCACCTCGCTCTTGCCGGCGCCGTCGATGCCGGCGAGCAGGATCAGCACGGCGAACGGTTTTTTGCCGACGAGATCGAACTGCACGTCGAGCAGCGCCTCACGCAGTTTCGCTTCTTCGGTCTTGAAGGTCGTTTTGTCGACCTTGTGGGTTTGCTCAGCGGACGCGAACATCATCCGGGTCCTTCGTTCGCGGATAAATTGTGACAGGTTCATTAAAGCACCGGCGCCGGGGCAGTGGAAGCCGGTTGCAGCTTGACGGCATAGGGGTGCCGGCATTACGTTCTTTTTATGTTCTATTCACGCGCCGCTCCCGGCCGCTGCCGCGGATGACGACAAATGATGACGGATGACGACACGAAAGCGGCTTGGGAAAACAGAGTGGTGCGATTTCAAGGTGTTAGCCGAACGTGTTGGCGCCAAAATGATGACTTTTGACGACATCGTGACGACATTGAGGACGACATCGGGGTGCAAAATGACGACATCGCTGACGACATCGGCGCGGCTGGCGGGGTTTCTGATCACCGTCGCGCTGGTGGGGTTCGCGGTGATTGGCGAGGCGCAGGCCGGCAGCGATCCCCGGCTTTCCCTGGCGCCGGGTCCGGGGGCGGCGGGGGCGTGGCAGAGCATCGGCTCCCCGGGCGCCGCCGTCACCATCACCCCCGACCCGGCCGGCGGCGGCGGTGAGGCGGCGGTACGCCTCGATTTCGTGCTGCCGCCACCGTTGGGCTGGGCCGGCGTCGTCGTCCTTGCCGCCCCGGCGGCCTGGGGTGCCGAGGCTTCGCCGGCTTTCGACCTGTCGGCGGCGAGGCAGCTGACGTTCCGCGCCCGCGGCCGGGACGGCGGCGAGCGGATCCGGGTGAAGGTCGCCGTCGCCGGCGATCAGCCCTTCGGCGATTCGGCACCTCTGCCCTTCGACAGCGGCTGGCTGACCCTCTCGACGGCGTGGCAGCACTTCGCCCTGCCGGTGGACGGGCGGCGGCTCGGCCGCGTCGTCACCCCGTTCGTCGCCATCGCCAACCGCCAGCACAACCCCGGCGGCCAGCCGACGCTGTGGCTGGATGCCATCGTCTTTACGCCGGCTCACCCTTAAGTTGCGCGGCGGCCCTTCACAATCTCCGACGCCATCGCCATGTCTGCGGACGATGACGATGATCTCGCCGCATCCGCCCGCCAGTGCCGCCGCGGCGTCCTTCGCCGAATCGGCGACGGCGCTCATTCTGGTCGGTCACGGCTCGCGCCGGCCGGGCGGCCTTGACAGCCTCAACGCCCACGCCACCGCGCTGCGCCGGCCCGGCCGCTTCGCCGAAGTGCACGTGGCGGCCCTGCGCGGCGGCGGCGACGAGCCGGCCGCGGTATACGGGCGTCTGCGCGTCCGGCGGGCGTTCGTCGTGCCGATGATGATGTGCGACGGCCAGACGGTGCGGCGGGAGCTGCCGGCGGCGTTCGCGGCGGCGGCTGGCCCGCCTGCTGGCGGACCGGAGCTGATCTTCTGCCCGCCGGTGGGAACGCACCCCGATCTGGCCGCCCTCATCGCCGAGCGCGCGGCAGCGGCGGCGATCGCCGCCGGCCGACGGCCAGCGGCAACCCGCGTGCTGCTCATCGGCCATGGCTCTTCGCGCCTCCCCGCTTCGGCGGCGGCAACCGAGCAGCAGGCGCAAAGGCTGCGCCGGCGCCGCCTGTTCGCCGGCACTGCCGTTGCCTTCCTCGAGCAGGAGCCCCGTCTCGACGGCGTCCTTGCCGCCCTGCCGGGACCGGTGATCGCCGTTGGCCTGTTCGCCGGCGCCGGACGGCATGCGGCCGAGGATGTCGCGGCGGCCATGGCCGCCTGCGGGCGCCCGGACGTTTACGACCTTGGCCCGATCGGCACCGACCGCGGCCTTGTCCCGATCATCCTCGCCACCGTCGCGACCGCGGCGCAGGACCGTGCCAGCGGCGCGGCACCGGGGTCGCGGCAAACCCGCCGATAACCGGCGAGCGTGTCGCCGGCGCCGGGAGTTGGCGATTGCGGCGGTGGCGTTGGCGCGCTACCCAGGCGCTGCCAACGCCGGACACAGCACGGGGTGATCAGGATGAGCGAGCGTCGAAAGCCACCGAGCGAACGAGCGCGCGTGCGCCGGCTGCCGGAGCGGGGCCGCTACGACCGGGCAACCATTGACGCCATCCTCGATGCGATGCCGCTCGCCCATGTCGGCACCGTCATCGACGGCGCGCCGGTGGTCACGCCGACGCTGCAGTGGCGGGAGGGTGACCGCGTCTACTGGCACGGCTCGGCGGCAAGCCGCATGCTGCGATCGGCAGCGGATCACCCGGTCTGCTTGACCGTGAGCCTGCTCGATGGCCTCGTTCTCGCCCGCTCGGCGTTTCACCACTCTGTCAATTACCGATCCGTCATGCTGTTTGGGCAGGCGGAAAAAGTCAGCGCGCCGGCCGACAAGGAGCGGCTGCTGCGGGCGTTTGTCGATGGCCTCTATCCCGGCCGGTGGACGGGCTTGCGGCCGATGACGCCACAGGAGCTGAAGGCGACGACGGTGCTGTCGATGCCCATCGACGAGGCTTCGGCAAAGCTCCGCTGCGGCCCGCCCAAGGACGACGAGGCGGATTACGCGCTGCCGATCTGGGCCGGGGTGGTGCCCGTTCAGCTTTCGGTACTGGCGCCTGAGCCGGATCCCCGCAACCGGCCGGAGGTGGAAATCCCGGCGACCCTTAAGGACCTGCGCCTCGGTTGAGCCATCACCGGCGGGGTGCGGCAATGATGGTGAGCGAGCGGACGCCTTGCGCGCCACGGATGAGGACGCCTTCGATGTCGGCGGTTGCCGACGGTCCGGTCATCAGTACGCCGTAGGGAGCGTCCCGGAATTCCGGGCGATGGCAGGCGCTGTGGATGTTGGCGATCACATCCGCCGGGTCCAGCAACACGATCAGATGCTGGGCGAGAAAGCCAAGGGCCGGGCGAACCAGCGCCGCCTCGTCGAGGTAGACGGAACCGGTCTCGGCAACGCCGAACAGCGCGCGGACGACGCTGACATCGACGTCGTCGTAGTCGTGCGGCCGTGCCGCCGCGGCAGCGCTGCGGGTGCCGGCGATCTCGGGCGTCGCCGAACACACCACCGCCGCGTCGGGGAACAATGCGCGGCAAAGCGCCTCCAGGTCGGCGCCCGTCGCCGGCTCCACCAGCCTGCCGCCCATCCGTTCGAGGCCGGCGCAAAAGCGTGGCCACAGCGAGGTTCGGTCGTCCTCCTCGAACACCGGGACCGCCGGCACGTCGGCCACCGGCGGCAGGTTGCGGCGAACGGCGTCGAGTATCCTTTCGCGGCTGCTCATGGCGCCACCTTTCGGTTCTTCAGATACCAGGCGTGGAAGGTGCCGTCCGGGGACACGGGGACCTCTCGCTGCTTTCCCCAGGCGTTGAACCGCGTGTACAGCAGAAAGCGGGGCAGATGCTCGAGGGCGGCGTCGGTCACCGCGATCGTCCGCCGAAAGGCCTTGGGGTCGGCGAGCAGCCGGCCGGTGATCTTCATCGCCGTCCGCTTGACGAACGGCAGCTGGTTGTGTTCGGCCATCAGCCGGCGCCACTTATAGATCTGATCGTGGATATCGATCTTCACCGGGCAGACGGCGGTGCAGCTGCCGTTGAGCGTCGAGGCATAGGGCAGGTTGCTGTAGCGGCGCATGTCGAACGTCGGATTGAGGATGATGCCGATCGGCCCCGAGTAGACGGCGCCATAACTGAGGCCGCCGGACCGGCGATAGACCGGACAGGTGTTCATGCAGGCGCCGCAGCGGATGCACTTCAGCGACCGCCAGAAGTCGGCCATGCCGAGGCGCGCACTGCGGCCGTTGTCGACGAGAATGATGTGCAACTCGCTGCCGGGCCGCGGCGCGCGGAAATGGGTCGTGTACTGGGTGATCGGCGAGCCGATGGCGCTGCGCGAGAGCATGCGCACGAACACCGCCAGATGCTCAAATCGCGGGATCAGTTTTTCGATGCCGATCGAGGCGATGTGCAGCGGCGGCACGGTGGCGCCGAGATCGGCGTTGCCCTCGTTGGTGCAGACGACGAAGCTGCCGGTTTCGGCGATGGCGAAGTTGGCGCCGGTCATGCCGGCCGCCGCGCCGAGGATGAGCGGCCGCGTCGCCTGGCGGGCCTGCTCCGACAGGTACTGGGGATCGTCGTTTCCGGCATCGGACCCCAGCGCCTGGCCGAACAACGCGGCGACGTCGCCGCGCAGCTTGTGCACCGCCGGCACGACGATGTGGCTGGGCGGCTCGTTGTCCAGTTGCTGGATGCGTTCGCCGAGGTCGGTCTCGACCACCGAGATGCCCCGCCGCTCCAGATAGGGACGAAGGTCGCACTCCTCGGTCAGCATCGACTTGCTTTTCACCAGCGTCGTCGCGCCGCGCTGGCTGAGGATATCGGCGACGATGCGGTTGTGCTCCTCGCCGTCCAGTGCCCAATGCACGTGCGCGCCGTTGGCCTTGGCGCGCGCCTCGAACTGTTCGAGGTATTGCGCAAGGTGGGAGAGCGTATGCTCCTTGATTGCCGAGGCGAGGTCGCGCAATTGCGGCCACTCCGGCACCTCATCGCGCGTCGCATCCCGTTTCAGCCGCAACTCCCAAAGCCGCTTGTCGTGGAACGCCTCGTGGGCGCGGTCGGCGATGAACTGGGAGGACGCTTCGGCGTGGTCGATGCGGCTCATGCGGGCGCTCCATTGAGGATCTGCGCGATGTGGATGAACTGAAGGTTGAGGCCGAGCCGTTCGGCGCAGCCCTTCTGATGCATCAGGCAGGAGCTGTCGGCGGAGACGATGTATTCGGCGCCGGCTTGCGCGAAATCGTTGACCTTGTCATAGCCCATCTTTGACGACACCGGCTCCTCGAAGACGCTGAAGGTGCCGCCAAAGCCGCAACACTCATCGGGGCGGGCGGGGGTGGTGAAACGGATCCCCTTGACCTTGGACAGGAGCGCCAGCGGCTTCGAGAACGGCGCTTCGCCCAGTTCCGACATCGACGCGTGACGCAGGCCGCGCAGCGTCGAACAGCTGTTGTGCAGGCCGACGGTGTGCGCGAACTCGGCCCACGGGAACGCTTCAACCTTCACAACGTCATGCAGAAACTCGACCAGTTCGATGGTGCGGGCGCGCACGGCGGCCACCTCCGCGGTCTGCGGAATGGCATCGAAGTGGTGGCGCACATGGTGGGTGCAGCTGCCGGAGGGCGTGACGATCCACTCAAAGCCGGTGAAGTTGCGGACGAACAGCGCCTCGACCGCGGCCGCGTCGGCCTGGCAGCCGCTGTTGGCCAGCGGCTGGCCGCAGCAGGTCTGGTCCAGCGGGTAGTCGACATCGATGCCGAGGCGCTCGAGCAGCTCCAAGGTTGCGATGCCGACTTCGGGAAAGAAGGCATCGATGAAACAGGGCACGAACAGGGCAACCTTCATGGCGACGCGTTCCTCCGCTCGGTCTTTGTCATTGATCGGCAAGCCCGCGCCGGCGGCGCTGGGCTCACGCAGTTTGCCAACGATTGTCGGCGGAACGGCGGGCGGCGGCAAGCGTTCGCTCACCGGATCCTCGCCC
>JALOTH010000079.1 GCA_025458035.1 Rhodospirillales bacterium | reverse complement strand
GACGCCGTGCGGCCGCGTCGTCTCGACACAGGCCGCCATCATCGGCAGCGGGCCGATGGCGACGGCGAGATCGGGGCGGTCACGGACGAGCAGATCGTCAAGCGCCTGCGAGACGAACCCCGGGCGACCGTAGCTGCCGTCATCGGTGCAAACGATCAGCTCGTCGCACAGCGCCGCGAACCGGTCCTCCCAGAACACCAGATCACGGGAGCGAAAGCCAATGATGCCGGTGACCCGGTTGCCCGCTGCTTTGAAGGCGCGCAACTGCGGATAGACCGGCGCGACGCCAAGTCCGCCGCCGATGAGGACGACGTGTCCCACCTTCGCGATGTGCTGCGGCAAGCCCAGCGGCCCGACGAAATCGTCGAAGGTATCGCCCTCGGCGTAGCGGTCGCGCATCTCCCGCGTCGTCTTGCCGAGCGCCTGCACCACCATGGTAATGGTGCCCCGCTCCCGGTCGAAGTCGGCAACGGTCAGCGGGATCCGCTCGGAACCTTCATGCAGCCGCACCATGACGAAATGCCCCGGTTCGGCGGACCGGGCGACGTCGGGCGCCAGGACGTCCCACAGGAACGTCACATCGGAGAAGGCCTCGCGGCGAACGATCTGGTACATGCTCAGCTGTCCTTGCCTGAACGCGCGGCGGCGGCGGCCGCAGCGCATGGGTGTTTCCCTGACCTAAGGGCCATCGCTGGCGCGGGGCGCCGGTCCCGTCACGATCCGTCCCGCTTCAGCCGCCGCACGCCCATGACGGCTTCGATCGGGATGAACACCGTACCGGGCGGCAGCGTGCTCTCGGTGCAAGCGGATTCGGGCGGGGCGACGGAGCGGGCGACGGAGGTGAAATTGCCATCCCGGCACGCGGCGTAGGCATCCTGCAGGCGCCGCCGGAACCGCTCGAACAGCGCGCTGTCGCTCAGGCTGCTGGCGGCGGCCTCGTCGATCAGGCCACGCGCACCGTTAAGAATGGTCAGGCGATGCACGTTCACCACCCGCCGCTCAAAGACGACGTTGAAATAGTCGAGAAACTCTTCTGCCGACTGGAGATCCTTCAGGTCTTCCAATAACCCGCTCACGCGCGTCTCCGATGCTCACTGGGGATTCGATGCTCACTGGGGATTGCCGCCGCCATGTCCGACTGGGTTGCCGATGGGATGACGCAGGGCTTGGCGGCGGCGCGCTGCCTGAGTTCGCTCACAACGGCGGCCGCCTCCGCCGCAGTCAGGCTGATGCCGCAACCGGCGAAGACGTGGCGGACCGCCGCCTGGCCCGAATGCTTGCCGAGGACGATACGATGGTCGCGGCCCAGCAAGCCCGGGTCCAGGCCCTGATAGTTCCGCCGGTCCTTCAGCAGCCCGTGCACGTGGATGCCGGATTCATGGGTGAACACCGCCTCGCCGACGATGCTCTTGCCGGGTGGCACCGGCCGGCCCGACGCCAGCGCCACCAAGCGGGACACCGCCGGCAGCGCCGCCATCGCCACGCCGGTTTCGGTGCGGTAGAGCGTCGACAACGCGACGACGACTTCTTCCAACGGCGCGTTGCCGGCACGTTCGCCAAGGCCGTTGACGGTGGTGCTGACAGAGGTGGCGCCACCACGGACCGCCGCCAGCGAGTTGGCGGTGGCGAGGCCGAGGTCATCGTGGGCGTGAATCTCAAGATCGAGCGTGGTCTGCTCGCGCAGCCGCTGAAAGATCGCATGGGCGGCGAACGGCTCGAGGACACCGAGGGTGTCGGCAAAGCGAAAGCGCCGCGCCCCCGCCGCCTGCGCCACGCGGATGACCTCGGCAACGAATGCGAGGTCGGCGCGCGAGGCATCCTCACCGCCCACGGAGCAGAGCAGGCCATGGGATCGCGCATACCCGACAACGTCGATGATCTCGGCGAGAACGCGCGCCTCCTCCCAGCCCAGCTTGCCGGCGATCTGCTGCCGGGAGACGGGCACCGCGAGATGCACGGCACCCAGACCGGCCTCGATCGCGCAGTCGACGTCCTGCCGCTTCAGCCGGCACCAGCCGACCGCGAGGCTGCGCCGCAGCCGGGCCTTGAGGCGGCGGATGTCCTGCTGCTCCTCCGCTCCCATCGCCGGGATGCCCACCTCCAGCTCGGGAACACCGGCCTCATCGAGGGCCTCGGCGATGGCGAGCTTTTCAGCGGTTGTGAACGCCACCCCCGCCGTCTGCTCGCCGTCGCGCAGCGTCGTATCGCTGATGATCACCGGCATCATCGGTCCTCGCCGCTACGGTGCCCTCAAGCGCCAAACGACTTGCCGCAGGAGCAGACGTCGCGGACATTGGGGTTGTTGAAGACGAAGCCCGATCGTCCGACCGTCTCGACGAAGTCCACCTTGATGCCGTCGATGATCGGCAGGCTTTCCGGGTCGACGAAAACGCGGACGCCGTCGCAGTCATAAATCTCGTCGCCGGCGGCCGGCTCGCTTTCGAGGCCCAGCAGGTATTGCAGGCCGGAGCAGCCGCCTTGATCGACCATGATCCGCAGTCCCGCATCGGGCTGACCACACTTGCCGATCAACCGGCGGACCGCCTCTGTCGCGCTGTCGCTGAGTTCGACCATCGGAATATCTCCTCGCAGGGTTCGGGCCGCAGCCTCTGCGGCTCGTCAAGCAAGGGCCGTGCCATAACCCAACACCATGAAATATATCGATGTTTTCGCAGGAGGCGACGATCGGTCGTGATCGCAACACGACATTTGTCGGCTTCGCAACATCGCCTTCGCCGCGGATGCCGCGTGCGCGGCCGTGGCCGGCGGCGAGGTGCGGCTGGCGGTCAGCGACCGGGGTGCGCGGCGGCGATGGCGGCCAGAGCCTCGCCCCCGACGCGGTAGGCGCGGCCGCGCATGAAGGCAATCAGCCGGTCGTCGGCCGCCCGCACCGATACATCGTAAAGCCCCAGCCGCGCCCGCTGCACCGTCGTCGTCGCTTCCGCCGTCAGCACGTCGCCGAGACGGGCGGCGGCAACGAAGTCAATGTCGGCACCGGCGGCGACGGTCGTCACGTTGCCGGCGTTGCAGGCGCAGGCAAAGGCGGTGTCGGCGAGGGTGAAGATGACGCCGCCCTGGGCGACGCCGTGGGCATTCAGCATCGCCTCGCTCACCGTCATCGCCAGTGCCACGCGCTCCGGCGCCACCGCCGCGACGACGATCCCCAGCGCCCGCGCCGCCTGATCGCCGGCGATGATCGCGGCAACCACCCGCTCGGCGATCGCCAGGGCGTTCCCGTCAACGCTCATGTCGCCGCCGGTGCATCGAGCTTGCCAAGGCAGCGGCTGATCCACGCGCGGGTCAGCGTCTCCTGCAGCCGGTTGGTGGCGAGGCGGTCGCGCAGAGCCGCGAAGTCCACATGATCGAGCGGCTGGTCCTGACAGAAGCAGGAGAACACCACCGTGCGTGCGCCGGTGCGGGGATCGATATTCGGCTGCAGGCACTGGGCGCAGATCTCCTTCATCATGCACTGCATCGGCGAGTTGATGGAGCCGATCGCCTGATGATCGGGCCTCAGGTGCGGCTTCAGCACGCCATGGCGGGCGCCGGTAACCGCCGCCATCATCCCGTCGCTGCCGACACAGAGGATGCGCGCGACGTCCGCCATCGCCACTGCTGTTGGCCCCAGCCGGCCATCGGCGTAGGCGGCCATCGCCTCGACGATGTTGCCGACGAAGCTTCGGTCCTGCGGCCGGCGGGCGTCGAGCCCCGGCGCCTCCTCACAGCACCAGACGACGGCGTCGGCGTCGGCCTCGATCAGCTCCGGCAGAAAGCGGTCGGCGATCTTCCGGTAGGCGGCGAAGAACAGGACCCGGCCACCGGCGGCGCGGATCGCCGTTTTCGTCGATAACAGCTCGGCATTGCCGACGCCGCCGCCCGCCAGCAGCACCGTCTCCCCCGGCGCGACGTGGCTCGGCGTGCCGGTCGGTCCCATCAGAATCACCCGCTCGCCGGGCTTTAAGTGCGGGACGATGCGGGTCGAGCCGCCCATGTCGAGGGCGATCAGCGAGACGAGGCCGCGCTGCCGGTCGATGGCGGCGCCGGTGAGCGCCACCGCCTCCATCGCCAGCGTCGTCCCTGCCGCGCGCGGTGCGTTGGCCTCGTAGTTCTGCAGGCGGAAGAACTGCCCGGCGGCGTAGGCACGGGCCGCCGCCGGCGCGCGCACGACGATTTCCGTCGCCTGGCCGGTGAGCGGTCGGACGGCGACGACTTGCGGCCGCAGATCGTCGTTCAGCGCCGCGATCAGCGCCTCCGCCGCCACCGGCGTCGGCGGTCGCCGGCGCAGGCTGCGGTCGACAACGGGATAGCCGGCGCGGGCACTGGCCAGCGCCTTGACCACGTTGCCGGCGAACGAGGGGTGAAGGTCGCCGAAAAAGCTGACGGCGCGGCCATCGTCCTCCACCGCCATCAGCACCTGCGCGGCCTTCGGCTTGGCGGAGCGTTCGGGGCTGACGGGCTGGCCGTCCTCGTCGACGGCGCGGAAATATTTGCCATCGAGAGCGGCGAAGCCGGGCCATTCGCGGGCCAGCACCGTGTTCGGCTGGGTGCCGGCGGCGACGAGCAGGCTGCGCGCCGGCAGCGTGACCTCCTCCCCCGTCGCTTCCAGGCGTCCGCCGTCACCGGTATGCATGCGAACGAGGCGCAGCGATTTCACGTGACGGCGATCGTCCACCTCGACGGTCCGGGGCGCCAGCAATTCGGCAAAGCGCACCCCTTGCTCCAGCGCCTTGATCACCTCCTCGTGGTTCAGCGTGTAGCTCGGCGCGTCGATCAGCCGCCGGCGATAGGCGATGGTCGAGCCGCCCCAGGCATCGATCAGCGGCTGGAAGTTCGGTACTCGGCCAGCAGCGGCGGCGGCCTCCCGTTCCGCCCGCACGGCGCGGCCGTGGGCGAGAAACTCGCCGGCGATCTCCCGGTCCTCGTCGCTCCAGCCGCCCTCGACGGCGGCCCGGCCCTGCTCGGCCAGCAGCGTCTCGTAGCGATGGGTGAACTTTTCCACCTGGCGGATGTAGTAGGCGGGCGCTTCCGTCGCCGTGTCGATGGCGGTCAGGCCGCCGCCGACGACGACGATGGGCATGCGCAGCTGCAGGTTGGCGACCGAGTCCATCTTGGCGGCGCCGGTCAGCTGCAGAGCCATCAGGAAGTCGGACGCCTGGCGCACGCCGCGGGCGAGCTCGCCATCGATGCCGAGCAGCGTCGGCTTGCCGGCGCCGAGGCACAGCGCGATGTGGTCGAAGCCGAGCGCCCACGCCCCCTCCTTGCTCAGCGCGCTGCCGAAGCGGACGCCGCCATACATGGCAAAGCGCTGCCGCCGTTCGAGGATGAGGCGGATCAGCTTGAGGAAGTTCTTGTCCCAGCGGACGGTGATGCCGTACTCGGCGACGCCGCCGAAGCCGGCCATCACCCGTTCATCAAGGTTCTCGAACAGTTCGGCGGCACGCCGCACCGGGCGGAACGGCAGCCGTTCGCCGCCCTGGGTGACGCCCGACAGCTCGGGCGGCAACGGTTCGATCTTGGCGCCGTCGACGGCGACGACGGTATGCCCTTCGTTCATCAGCTGGTGGGCGAGGCCGAAGCCGGCGGGACCGAGGCCGACGACGAGCACTTTATAGCCGGAGGTGGCGCGCGGCAGCGGCCGGCGGATTTTGAGCGGGTTCCAGCGGGTGAGCAGGGCGTAAATCTCGAAGCCCCAGGGCAACGCCAGCACGTCCTTCAGCACCCGCGTTTCCACCTGCGGAATGTTGACGGGCTGCTGCTTCTGATAGATGCAGGCCTTCATGCAGTCGTTGCAGATGCGATGGCCGGTGGCGGCGAGCATCGGATTGTCGACGCAGGCGATGGCGAGCGAGGCGAGCACGTGGCCTTGCGTCTTCGCCTCGTGCATCTCGGAGATTTTTTCCTCCAGCGGGCAGCCGGGGATCGGCACGCCAAGGCCGTTGACGGCAAAGCCGCCGGTCTTCTTGTCGCGGTAGCCCTTGGCGCAGCTGTCGCGGCCCTGGTGGTGGCAGAAGATGCAGTAATGGGCCTCATCGAGGGCGCCGACGAGATCGGTGCCGGCGTCGGTCAGGGCAAAGCCGTCGCGCGCCTCGATCCCGTCTTGACGCCACGCGCGCATCGCCGTGCCGTGGGCCGCGATCGTCGGCGCCGGCACGAGGTTGCCGACATCGACCTTTTCCGGCACCCGGAACAGGATGTCGGCGGCGTGGCGGCGGCGCCCGGCGTCGCTGGCCACCGCCCAGGCGGCATAGCGGGCGGCGACATCGAGGTCGGCGGCGTGCACGGCCTCGTCCGCGAGCCATGCCATCACCCGCTCGGCGAAGGTCGCCTGGTCGAACGGCCCGCCACAGCGGGCGGCGAGGTCGGCGGCCAGGGCCTCGCCGTCGAAGGCGGCAGCCTCGGCCGGCGGGAACGCCTTGACGGCGCGCCGCTGCACGAACAGCCGCTTGCAGGCGTAAAGGGGATCCAGCGCCCGGTGCTCACCGCTTGCCGCCGCCACCTCGCCGGCCACGCCGAAGCCGGCAGCAAGGAAGGTATCGAGGTGCGGCGCGAGGCTGAGGATCAGCTCCGACTCGGCCTTTGCCGCCAGGGCCGCGGGATCGGCGCGGGCGGCGCGCAGGGCCGCCGCGAGCGGAGCGTCGGCGCGGTCGAGGTGGGCGAGAAAGGCGGCGTCGAGGCGGGGGAGAGCGGCGTCATCCCACAACTCGGCGAAGGTGAGGCCGAAGGCGAACTCGGCGGGGGGAGTGGTATCCATGGCGAGCGGCATGCTAAGCGATGGCGATGGGTGCGACCACTGGAAAACCTCAAGGCAGGCCACCCGCGGCGCGGCAGAAACCGGCGGCTGGAAACAAAAGGGGCGGCCGACGGGCCGCCCCAGCATCCCGCGGGTCTGCGGTGCCGGTCAGGCGACTTGCCGCTGCCGCCAGCCGGCAAATCCGAACCCGGCCAGCGCGGCGCCGATGATCGGCAGGGCCGCCGGGATCGGCACCACCGCCGTGCCCTCAACCGTATCGTTGGCGCACCAGCCGGTGCCCCAGAACGCGCGAATCTTTGCCCAGTGGCTGAAGTCGAGGCCACTCAGCATCACCGAATACGAATGCAGGAAGTCTTGCGAGCCGCTGGGTCCGATCACGGTCGTCGGCCCGCCGTCGGTGACGGTCAGGCCGGCGAGAACCTCTTGCCCGCCGGTCACCTTGACCTCCGGTGCCCGAGCGTCGGCCGCGCACCCGGCGCCGCCGTCGCAGATGTTGGTCAGGCCGCCGTGGGCGATCAAGCTATTGGTGCTGTAGATGTCGTTGGCGGTCTGAAAGGTCGGTGACGCCACCAATCTGGCCGTCAGTCCGCTCTGGCCCGCCGCCGGCCCTTCGGAGAAAAAGTCGATGGCGTAATCGAAGCTGGGCGTCTTTTGCCCGCCAACCGGTGGCAGATCAAGGAACAGATCGGCAAATCCGATATATGCTCCGTTGACGACCGTGCCGGCGATGCCAAGATTGGTAAAGAGAGTGAATGTCACACTGTTAATGGTCTGTCCGGTAAAGCCCCAGTCAACACCGATGCCGCCGCTGCGAAAGCCGAACTGCGGCCCGATCTCGTCAATAAAGCCACCGGACGGGACCAGTCTGTCAAACTGCTGAACTCGCGAAAACGTCGGCTGCAACGGCAGCGAATCATAAATGATGCTTGAATAGGCGTGAGCGCTGCCGGCCGACAACGCAAGGGTGGTGGTGGCGCCGAACAGCGCCATCGTCCATGTCCTCATGCGGGGTAACCTCCTCCGTGTTCTTCCTGTCCCGAGAACGGCAATTCAGTGTGGTTTTCATTGCCCGCGGTCATTGAGTTTTGGCCTTCCGCCACGGACAGCGCCGCAAGCGGGGCGTTTTGCACGACGAAAACCACTTAGGGACGTAGGCTACAACCAGCATTAGCGCCTGTCAACGCACAAAGCAGCAATTGAGAGACGTTGACGATAGGGCGCCACGCAAGGGGAAAGCCGCAATCGGCGCAAAGGACGAAAACGGCACGTCGTACATTATTTTCGCTTTATGACGGAATTTAGATAAGTCATGAATTCTTATATTAAAAATATGGCGCGGCAGATCGGCGATTATATTGCCTGATAATATTACAAAAAAGCAAATGATACGGCGTTTCGATATCAGTGGGCGAGCTTGCGCTGCCATTTCTCGAGCAAAAACATGCAAACGCGCCATCAAGCGCGCGTTTTTATTCGATATGGGGCGGAACCGGGCATGCTACTTCAAGGCGCACTAAAAGTCAATATACACGCATAAACGGCATGATCGCAGCGTGACGGAGCTATCGTCCTGGCGCGCACCCAAGACAGCCGTCGACGCCCTCTCAGACATCCTCGCCCCCGCCGCGGTGGGCGACAGGGCAGACCCGGCCTTCTTCTTGGCTACAGGTTCGCCCCGCCGCCCGCCGCGCACCGCAAGAAACGGCCGCGAAGGGCTGTGGTCAGGTTGATGTGGTCAGAACGACCGGCGCTGCCGGAAGCCGGCGAAGGCGAAGCCGGCAAGTGCCGCGCCGAGAATCGGCAGGGCCGCCGGAACCGGCACCACCGCCGTACCCTCGACCGTATCGTTGGCGCACCAGCCGGTGCCCCAGAACAGGCGCATCGTCTTCCAGTTGCTGAAGTCGACGCCACTCAGCATCACCGAGTAGGAATGCGCGAACGTCTGCTCGACCCCGTCTGGCGTTACCGCGGGCAAGGTCACTGAGCCGCCGTCGGTAACCGCCAGATCAAAATCTCCCGAGCCGTTCGTGACCTTGGTTTCCGGCTTGCGGGAGTCCGCGAGACACTCGGCGTTGGTGCTGCCGCTGCAGATGTTCGTCAAACCACCGTAATTCACCGGCCGGTTGGCATACAAGTCCTGGGCGGTCAGGAACGCCGGGTCCTTCACCAGCCGCGCCTGCATCGGCACCACGGCGATGCTTTCGGAATTGAAGTCGATGGCGTAATCGAAGCTCGGACTGGCCTGCGCGCCGATCGGCGGCAGGTCGATGAACAGATCGGCAAATCCAATATACGTGCTCTGGGCGCCAATCTGCCTGCCAGCAAAAGGAAATTCCGTATACAGCGTAAACGTCACGCTGCTGATGGCGCCGCCGGTGAAGCCCCACTCGACGCCGATGCCGCCGCTGCGAAAGCCGAATTCGGGGCCGATTTCATCGACCCAAGTGCCACACGGCACCGTGCCGGAGCACAGCGTTACTCGCGAAAAATTAGGCTGCTGTGGCGATGCATCGTAAATGATCGTCGACGTCGCGTTTGCACCGCCCGCCGACAGCGCGAGCGCCGCCGTGGCGCCAAACAGCGCCATCATCACTGTCTTCATCCCTTAACCTCCTCACCGTTCTTGCTTCTCGCGAACGGCATTATCGCGTGGTCGCATTCATTTTCGCAGAGAACGCCGCCCCGTTCGTACCCCCGAAGGCGATGGCGCCTCAGCTGTCCCGCAAGCTCAACACCGCCTGCGCCGCTACGCTAAAACCGAGATCATGTCCTGTCAATAAGCACTCGCGCAATCGCGAGCGACTGGCGACAATTATCGGCGGACGATGGCCACCAAATTATGGAAATCCTGTAATGAAGGAACCGGTTTCGAGCAAATAATAGACTAACGGGCAGCTTTACGGTTTAATTTGCTATGAATCATTGTCGATACATAAGCTCATATGCGTGCATCTGCAAAAGCAGGCATCCGCGATTGCGAAATTCATCTGCTCTTCGCCGATACTGAGGGCTCCGCTGTTGGAGGACATGCATTGCCAATCCAGGCTTTCGCGCACGGGCGGTCGGTGCGAACGTCTTGCGGGCGCCGGACGGCGGGCGGTTCAGTAGGCCGTGCCCTGCCGCCAGGCGATGGCCAGCGTGCGTAGGAGGATGCGCGCATCCAGCCACAGCGACCACGTTTCGACGTAGTGAATGTCGAAGCGCACGCGCTGCTCCATCTTTTCGAGGGTGTCCGTTTCGCCGCGAAAGCCGTTGACCTGCGCCAGACCGGTGATGCCCGGCTTGACCCGGTGGCGGGCGCTGTAGCCCTTGATCAGCGCGTCGTATTTCTCGTTGTGTTCGACGGCGTGCGGCCGCGGACCGACCAGCGACATCGCGCCGGTCAGCACATTGAACAGCTGCGGCAGTTCATCGAGGCTGGTGCGGCGCAGGAAGCGGCCCACCGGGGTGATGCGGGGATCATCGCGCGTCGCCTGCGGCACGCCTGCCTCCGGCGGCCGGCCGTGGTACATGGAGCGGAACTTGAGCACGGTGATCGGCTTGTTGTTGAAGCCGTAGCGCTGCTGGCGAAACAGGATGGGGCCAGGGCTGCTCAGCCGCACGGCCAGCGCACAGGCGGCCATCAGCGGCGCGGTCATGATGATCAGCAGGGTGACCAGGATGTAATCCTCGATCGCCTTCAGCACCGCGCGGCCACCGGATAGCGGCGCCTCGGCAATCTTCAGCACCGAAACGCCGGCCAGCACCTCGTGGGTGTGGGCGGGAAAGCGGTAGGCGATCAGGTCAGGGCCGAGATAGACGTGCACCGGCAACTCGCGCAGGCTCTGGATGATCGACAGCAACCGGGCATCCGCATGCCAGGGCAAGGTGACGACGACGACATCGATGCCGCCGCGGCGAACACCGCGGACGAGATCGTCAAGGTCGCCAACCACGGGGTAGCCGGCGACCGCGTTCGGAGTGCGCGTGCGGCGGCTGTCGAAAATGCCGACGATCCGCTGCCAGGGGGCGCGTTCGCCCGACAGGGTATCGATGAAGGCGGCTGCCTGCTCGCCGGCGCCGACGATGGCGACGTTGCGGCGGAGGGCGCCGGCCTTGGCCCAACGCCGGAACACGATCAACAGGATGCCGCGACCCCCGACCATCGCCAGCGTCGCCGCCAGGAAGGTGCCGAACAGCCAGACGCGGGAGAACTGCTCGGAAATCTTCAGGGCGAAGCCGAGACCGATGAGGATCGCTTCGACCACCGTCATCACCGCGATCAGCGTCATCATCCGCTGCGGCCAGCGGGCAACCGTATCGAAGTCGTAAAGCCCGAACTTGCCCAGCAGTGAGACCATCAGCATCGTCGCCAAGGCGACGACGGCGCAGTAGTCCCAGCGGCCGTCGAGGCTTCCGCCAATGTACATGTTGAACAGGACGGAGGCGGCGATGCCGAAGGCGAGAACGTCGAACACTCGGACAAGGCGGGAAACGCCGGCCTCGGACGCGAAGAAGCGGTGGCGGCGCGGTGGCTCGCCACGGGCATCGACGGGGCTGGAGTGACCGAGCGGAACCGCCTCGGTGCCCCCGGTCTGCGCAACGTCATCAGGCATGGCGCAGCATACCTCCGATGAAATCAACAAAAAGTTGCATGAACCGCCGCGGTAAGGATTAATTATGGTTGCAGTGGATACCATCATAGCCGTATTTTCGCAACGCTGGGTTTCCCGCCCGAGGCATGATGATGCACGAGACGCTCCCCAAGTCCGATCGCCTGGCCCCCGGCAGCGTCTTCAGCAACTCGCCGGGCATGCCCGGCAGCATGGCCGCCGTCGCCCTCTGGGCGGTGGCGCTGCTGCTCGCCGTCGTCTGCTTCTGGCCGGGCCTCGCCCACGTCGTCACGCAGTGGCAGCGCGAGGAATTCAGCTACGGCTATATCGTTTGGCCGATCGCCGCCTGGCTGGTGTGGAACGGCCTCTGCGATCGGCCGCGCGATGCGTTTGGCGGCGTCTGGGCGGGACCCATGCTGATCGCCTTCGCCATCGCCGTGGCCGGGGTCGGCACCTTCGCCGGCATGCTTCCCCTCGTCTATTACGGCTTCGTTGTCGGCTGCTACGGGCTGGTGCTGTGCCGGGTGGGCTGGCGCGGCTTTCTCGCCCTGCTCGGACCGCTCAGCCTGTTGTGGTTCGGCTATCCGCTGCCGTCGACGTTGTATACCAAGGTCGCCGTGTTCATGCAGATGGTCTCCTCGGAGATCGGCGCCTGGGTCATCAAGCTGCTGGGCATCCCGGTACTGCTGGAAGGCAACGTCATCGACCTCGGCGTCTATCAGTTGCAGGTGGCAGAGGCGTGCAATGGCCTGCGCTATCTGTTCCCGATCGCCTGCTTCGCCTACATCGTCGCCTACACCTATCGCGGGCCGTGCTGGCAGCGGGTGCTCATCGTCGTCGCCTCGGCACCGATCACCATCCTCATCAACAGTGTCCGCATCGCCATCACCGGCGTACTCGTCAAGTACGCGGGTGTCGAGATGGCGGAGGGCTTCCTGCACTGGTTCGAGGGGTTCGCCGTCGCCATCGCCGGCTTGTTCCTGCTCTATCTCGTCGTCGCCGTGCTCGTCCGCGTCAACCGCCAGCCGGGCGGCGTCTGGCCGAACATCCGCTTCGAGTTGTTCTGGCCGGTGCGACGGCCGCCGGGCTGGCTGTTCGCCGGCATCTCGCCACCGTTGATCGCAGCCGTGGCGCTGCTGGCGGCCGGCGTCGGCGCCTTCGCGGCGATGCCCCAGCGCGAGGCGGTGGCGCCCGCTCGCCAGCCGCTGATCTCCTTCCCGATGCAGCTCGGCGACTGGCAGGGCAATGAGCACGCCCTGGAAGCCCGCTACTTGAACATCCTCCGCCTCGACGATTACCTGGTCGCGGACTACACTTTGCGGGGCAGCGGTTCGCCAGTGGAGCTGTATGTTGCCTACTACGCCGCGCAGGATAACACCGCCGCCATCCATTCACCGAGCGTGTGCATTCCGGCGGGCGGCTGGGAGATCAGCGGCTTTCAGCGAATATCCGTACCCTTACGCAATGCGCAGTCCGTTCCGGTGAACCGGACGATCATTACCAAAGGCCTGGACCGGCGGCTCGTCTACTACTGGTTTGAACAGCGTGGGCGGCAATTGACCAACGAATATGCGATCAAGCTGACCAACGCCATCGACGGCGTGATGATGGGCCGCACCGACGGCGCGCTGATCCGGGTGACGACGCCGATCATCGCCCTTGAGCCTCCCGATGCTGCCGATCGGCGGTTGCAGGCCTTTCTCGACGAAGCCTACCCGCTGATCCGCCCGCACGTGCCGGATTGACGCTGGCCGCCGCCGCGGCACCATCACCCTCGGCCTGACACACCCGCAAACCAGTGAGAGTGGAACCCGCCATGCCCGTCCGTCCCCTCCGCGTCCTCCCCGTCCGCAGCCTGCTTTTGCGCACCTTCGCCGTGACGCTGGTGCTGGCCGCTGCCGCCGGCTGTGGCGACAAGGCGGAAAGCGAAGCCTCCTACATCAACCGCGGCAAGGAGTTGGCAGCCAAGGGCGATCTCGCCGGCGCCGACGTGCTGTTTCGCAACGCGCTGCAGATCAACCCAAAGTCCGCCGATGCGCTGTATCTGCTGGCGGCGAACGCGGAACGGCGCGGCGACATGCCGGCTGCCTATCGCATCTACCTGCGGGTGACCGAGGAAAAGCCTGACCACGTGGCGGCGCTGGCGAAGGTCGGCCAGGTGTATGCCGCCAGCGGCGATCTCGTGCGGGCGCGTGAGCAGGCGG
>JALOTH010000186.1 GCA_025458035.1 Rhodospirillales bacterium | reverse complement strand
GTGTTCAACATGTTCTATCGCAAGGGCGGACTGCCGTCGCATGACCCCGCCGAGCTGCTGGCGGCGGAGATGCCGCCGCCAGCTTTCATTCCGACGCCGCCGTTGATGCCGCAACGCGCCGATTGGCGCAACCTCGTTGCGTCCGGCATGGCCGCCAACTCCGGCATGGCAGCGGAATAGCGAGCAGACGCCGCCGCCGTCACCGCCGCCAGCGGCGCACGACCGCTTTTTCGATCTCAGCGGCGAGAACCAGAGCCACGCCGAAGGCGATGATGGCGAGCCACGCGGTGCCGTCGAGCGGCCGTGTCGCGAAAATCGCCTGCATCGGCGGGAGGTAGGTGAAGGCGAGCTGTACCATCGTGATCAGCGCGATGGAGAGCAGGGTCGGACGCATGCCGCTGAGGCCGCGGCGGGTCAGCAGCGCATCGGAAGTCTTGCGCGCGCTGAGCAGGTAGAAAGCGCTGCATCCGACCAGCATGTTGACGGCGGCGGTGCGGGCGAGGGCGATGCCATCGGCCGGGTCATCGGAGCGCGCCAGCTGCCATTCGTACATGCCGAAGACACCGACGAGAGTGATCGCGGCGATGAACACGAGTCGCCACAGCATGAGACCGGTCACCAACGGTTCGTCATGGCGGCGCGGTGGGCGTTTCATGACGTTCTGCTCGGCGGGCTCGAAGGACAGGGCGAGACCGAGGGTGACGGCGACCACCATGTTGACCCAGAGAATCTGCACCGCGGTGATGGGGAGCGGCGCTCCGATCAATACCGCGACGACGATGGTCAGGGCTTGCGAGAGGTTGGTGACGAGGAGAAACAGGATCGCCTTCTTCAGGTTGTCATAGACCGTGCGGCCTTCCTCGACGGCATGGGCGATGGCGGCGAAGTTGTCGTCGGCGAGCACCATCTGCGCCGCCTCTTTCGCCGCCTCGGTTCCGCGGCGGCCCATGGCAACACCGATATCCGCCTTCTTCAATGCCGGAGAGTCGTTGACGCCATCGCCGGTCATCGCGACGATCTTGCCGGTTTTCTGCAACGCTTCCACCAGCCGCAGCTTGTGCTGCGGCGTGGTCCGCGCAAACACATCGACGTCTTCAACATTCACGGCCAGTTGCTCGGCGTCCAGCGCCTCGATCTCGCGGCCCGTCAGTACGTCGTCGGAATTGACGAGGTTGAATTGTTTGGCGATCGCCCGCGCCGTGCCGGCGTGATCTCCGGTAATCATCTTGACGCGGATGCCGGCCTGCTGGCACTGGGCGACGGCGATCAGGGCATCGCCGCTAGGCGGATCGGCGAGGCCGACAAGACCCAGCAGCGTCAGCCCGCCCTCCACATCGCCGAACGCCAGTTCCCTTTGTGTCGCTGACACCGATTTGGTGGCGAGCGCCAGCACGCGCTGGCCACGTTCGCTCACCGTGTCGATCTGGCGGTGCCAGCCCGCGGCATCGATGGGGACAACGCCATCGACGCCCAATGCACTTTCGCTCATGGCGATCAGACGTTCCGGCGCGCCCTTGACCAGGACGAACGCCTTGCCGTCGGGATCGCGGTGGAGGGTGGCCATGAACTTATGATCGGACTCAAACGGGATGACATCGACGCGCGGGAAGGTCTCTGCCACCGTCGCCGGTACGAAACCGAGTTTCATCGCGAGGACGATCAAGGCGCCTTCCATCGGATCGCCCTCGACCACCCAGTCGTCGCCGCCATCGCGCTGACGCACCGTTGCGTCAGAGCACAGGACGGCCGCAAGGCCCAGCTGCCGGAGATAGTCGGCGTAACGGTGTTCGGCCGGCTGGCCGTCGATGCGGATGTCACCATGCGGCGCGTAGCCTTCACCGCTCACGGTGAGCGTCTGGTCGAGACTGACGATCGTCTCGACCATCATCTCGTTGCGGGTCAGCGTACCGGTCTTGTCGGAGCAGATGACACTGACCGAGCCAAGGGTTTCCACCGCCGGCAGTCGCCGGATGATGGCGTTGCGCTTGGCCATCCGCTGGACGCCGATGGCGAGGGTGATCGTCATCACCGCCGGCAGGCCTTCGGGAATGGCGGCGACCGCCAGCGCGATGGCGGCGCTGAACATTTCGTTGGCGTCGCGAGCATAGGCGAGCCAGCCGATGGCGAAGATTGCCGCAGCGACGGCCAGGATGACGATCGCGAGGAGCTTGCCGAAGCGGGCGACCTGGACCAGCAGCGGCGTCGTCATGGCGCTGACTTCGCCCAGCATGGTCCCGATGCGGCCAACCTCGGTCGCGTCGCCAATCGCCGCGACGACGCCCGTTCCCTGCCCATGGGTCACCAGCGTGCCGGAAAACGCCATGGAAAGGCGATCGCCGGGGACCACGTCCGCCGCGACAGGGTCGGGCCGTTTCTCGACGGCAACCGACTCGCCCGTAAACGCCGCCTCCTGGACTTTGAGCGACCTGACGGCGAGCAGCCGGAGGTCAGCGGGGACCTTATCGCCGGATTGCAGGAAGACGATGTCGCCGGGCACGAGGTCTTCCGCGGGGATGACGCGGCGCTCTCCGTCGCGAAGAGCGGTCGCGCTCAGCGACAGCATGCCGCGAATGGCGGCGAGGGCCGATTCCGCCTTGCCCTCCTGCACAAAGCCAATGATCGAGTTGATGATGACGACGCCAAAGATGACTGCGGCGTCAATGAGATCGCCAAGGCCAAGTTTGACGATGCCGGAAGCGAGCAGAACATAGATCAGGACATCATGAAACTGCCGCAGAAAGCGGACGAGGGCACTGCGTTGCTTCGGCGGCGTCAGAACGTTGCGGCCGTAGCGCTCGGCCCGGCGCGCGACCTCGGCCGAAGTCAGGCCGTTCGGCGTCGCCGCGAGCCGGTCGAGCGCCTCGCGGGTGGACAGGGCGTGCCAAGCCGGCGCCGGTAACGCGGGGCTGGCGGCTCCATCATTGCCGATTTCGTTCACGAAGGACGCTCGTACTTGGCGATCGTCCACGGCTCCGCCATGGCCGCCGAGATCCATTGCTGCATCGCCGGTAACGACATGACCGCATCGCAGTAGACGCGCGATACGGCATCGACCTCGACCCCGTAGGTCTGGAAGCGGGTCACCACCGGGGCAAACATCGCATCGGCCGCCGTGAAGGTGCCGAACAGGAAATCGCCGTCAGCGCCGAAGCGACCTCGGCAATCCCGCCACAGCGCGGTGATCCGGGCGACGTCCTCCGTCACTTCGGGCGACAGCGCGGTCAACGGCTTGCGGGCGCGAACGTTCATCGGCAACTGGGTGCGGAGGGCGGCGAACCCCGCATGCATCTCGGCCGATACCGCCCGGGCCAGGGCCCGCGCCGCCGCGTCCGTTGGCCACAGTTGCGCGGCCGGCGCCAGTTCCGCCACGTACTCGATGATCGCAAGCGATTCCCAGATCACGAGGGGGCCATGATGCAGCGTCGGCACCCGTCCGGAGGGCGAAACCTTGAGGATTTCCGCCCGCGTCGTTGGCTGATCCAGCGGAATGACGAGCTCGGCGAACGGCAGGTCCGCCATGCGCATCGCCAGCCAAGGCCGCAGTGACCAGGAGGAATAGGTCTTGTTGGCGATCACCAGCGTGAGATTGGACATTGCCGATTGCTCTCCAGTGTTGGCTGTTTTGCCGGCCTGTTTCTTATGCCGACGCCCATAGAGTGAGGCCAAGGATGGCAACGCTGCCAACGAGAATGGCGCTGGCGGTGCCGTAGAGCATGAGCGCGCGGCCGATGTCCAGCACCGTTGCCTCCGATCGGCCACCGGGGTTGAGCCATGCACCGTCCACTGTCTGTTCGCCGTAGGCGCGAGGCCCGGACAAGGCAAGGTCGAGGGCGCCGGCCACCGCCGCCTCGGGCCAGCCGGCATTGGGCGAGGCGTGGCGACGGGCGTCGCGGCGCATCGCCCGCATCGCCGCCGCTGCGCTGGCCGTGGGCACGACGTGGGCCGCGGCGACGAGCAGCAGCCCCGATAACCGCGCCGGGACCCAGTTGAGCAGATAATCGAAAC
>JALOTH010000185.1 GCA_025458035.1 Rhodospirillales bacterium | reverse complement strand
CCAGTGCGGCCGCGCACCATCACCATCCCGGTTTCCGGGGGCCGCAGCAGTTGGTGGGGCGTCGCCGCGAGATCGCCGGCAAGCGCTGCCAGCGCCGCGCCATCGGCGCGCGCCAGAACAGCCATCCAGCGTTGCCGGGCCGCAAGTCGTGAGTCGGTAATCGGTGGAACGAACACCAGTTTTGTGCGACAGGTCGATGAAGGTCGCAGCGACGTGGATGGCGGCTTCACGCCTCGAGGTAACGGCGGACCTCTGCGGCGCTCACGGCCCGTCGCAGGCTGGCGTCTTCCGCCTCGCACACGGCGGCATAGTGATCGACGAACGCCTCCCCGAACAGCGCCCGCGCGCGGCGGCTTGCCTTCAGCCGCTGCGCCGCATCGAGGAGGTCGCGCGGCAGGCGTTCGACACCTTCAGGGATCTCGTCCGGCCCGCCGGAGGCGATGGGTGCGGCGTCAAGCGCCAGGTGCTGTTCGACGCCGTCGAGACCTGCCGCCAGCATCGCAGCCATCGTGAGCCAGGGATTCATGTCGCTGCCGGGGAGCCGCAATTCGAGCCGGGTCATCGGCGGGGTTTCGGCGGTCGTCCGCACCGCAGCGGCGTAGTTGCCGGGAGCCCAGCTCATGGTCTTCGGCGCCCAGCTTCCCGGCGCAAACCGGCGGTAGGCGTTCACCGTTCCGGCGATCATGGCGAACAGATCAGGCAGACCCGCAATCAACCCGGCGAGGAACGCGCGGGCAGTGGCCGAAAGGCCGTGCTCCGCGGACGCATCGCCGAACAGGTTGCGGCCGCTGGCGGGGTCGGCGAGCGACATCGCCACATGGCCGCCGATGCCCGGAAAGTCAGCCCCCGTGAGCGACATGAATGAGGCGGTGAGACCGCGGGTCCGGCAGAACGCGCGGGTGATGAGGCGGAAGAACGCCGCATCGTCGGCGGCGCGCATCGCCGGGCCGTGCCGGAGCGTCGCCTCGAAGCAACCGGGGCCCAGCTCGACCGACAGCGAGAACGGGTCGATCCCGCCGCCGCGCAACGCCGTTTCCAGATCGGCGACGAAGCCCGAGTGAACCGCCGCCGTGATGCCCGACCAGCAACGGTTGTCGGGAGCAAAAAGGTTGAGGTCGGCGAACCCCTTGGCGCGCAGACTTTCCGCCGTTTCCGCCAGCACGATGAACTCGAACTCGCTCGCCGCTATCGGCTCGAAGCCCATGGCGCGGGCGCGCGCCACCTGCCCTGCGAGCACCGCCCGCGGCATGATCGCCGCTTGCGCCCCCGTATAGTCGGCGATGACGGCAGCGGACCTCGGCTCGAACGGCCAGGGACGCACGGACTGCGCATCGTAGCGGACCGGTTCGCTGCCGTAGGGACCGGGAAAGCGGATCGCCTCGGCGATATCCCACTTCGGCAGCACGTTGGCGAACACCGCTGTATCCGCACCGGCGAGGAGGTCGGCGGTGGCGAGCCGGCGCTCGCGGAACATGCCGGCGTAATCGAACAGCCCCGCGTGAACCACCTCCGCGCCGAGCGCGGCCAGCGCGTTCGCAAGATCGCCGTTCGTTGTCACCCCGTGATCCCCCCGTCAGCGGCCGAAGCGCACGAGTGCGCCGGTGCGGTCGCGCGTCATCTCGATGCGGCAGCCCCGAATGGCGATGCCCGTCCCGCTGCCGCCGCCGAACATGGCGCCGACGGCCGCGCACTGGCTGTCGCGAAAGCCGAGGAAGGCCGCCTGCGCCGCATCAAGCGCCGGGCGGGCCTCGGCGCGTCCCGTAGCGGTATCGACCTCGCCTGCCGCATCGCGCGCGATCTGGAGCGCCGTCGCCATCGCCTGATCGGCGGCGGCTTCCGACTTCGCAAGGCAGTCGGCGATCTCCACCTGGCTTCCCGCCGTCGCCCCGCACTCCATCGCGGGATCGGCAGAGGACGCGCCGGTCATCGCCCAAAGCAGCAGCGCCGCCGAAATCAATCGCATGTCAGAAGCTCCTCGCGGTCAGTCAGCCCGGCACAGGCTAGCCGATACGGCCGCCCGCCGGTACGGGCGATGACAGACCTCGACGCACCTTGATTGCAGGGATAGGATTTCGCCATGAAGATCCTTCTGAGCATCCTCGTCGCGGCGCTGGGCGCGGTCATCCTGTCACTGGCGTTCGGCGAACCGGAAGGGCCCGGCTGGCTGCATCTCCTTGGCCTTGGCCTGAGCGTGGCGGTGCTGCTCGTCATCTGGCTGTCGCCGGGAATCGATCAACCTCGCCGACCACCGCCGTAACTCCTGCCGCGGCGGGCGCCATCGCCATAACCTGACCGAACGTCAACGGAGGAATCCCTATGTCCGACCTGATCGCAATCGTGTTTCCGAACGAAGCCAAGGCCGACGAGGTGAGAACCAGGGTTCTCGACCTTCAGAAGCAATACCTCATCACCCTCGACGACGCGGTCGTGGCGGTGAAGCACGAGGACGGCAAGATCAAGCTCAACCAGATCGTCTCGACCACCGCCGCCGGCGCTGCGATGGGGAGCTTCTGGGGCCTCCTCGTCGGCGTCCTGTTCATGAACCCGATCCTCGGCGTCGCGGTCGGCGCGGCGTCGGGTGCGCTCGGCGGAGCGTTGCAGGATTTCGGCATCAACGACGCCTTCATGAAGCAGGTGTCGGAATCGATCCAGCCCGGCAACGCGGTGCTGTTCCTGCTGGTCAAGAAGATGACCACCGACAAGGTGCTGGCCGATCTCGAAGGCGTCGGCGGCACGGTGCTGCGCACCTCGCTCGACGATGCCAAGGAGAAGGCCCTGCGTGAGGCGCTGGCCGCGCACGTCACTCCGGCGCCCACATCCCCCGCCGCCAGCTGACGGGCACTGCCGGTCATGCGGGGGCGCAGCGTCATCGTCACCGGTTCAACCGCCGGGATCGGCCGCGCTGTCGCCCTCGCGTTCGCGGCGGAGGGAGCGCGGCTGACGCTGACCGGGCGCAACCGCGAGCGCGGGGCGGAGGTCGTCGCCGCCTGTCTCGCGGCGGGGGCGGAGGCCGCCCGGTTCCTCGCCGCCGATGTGACAGCGCCCGACACGGCAGAAATGGTGATTGGCGCGGGGGTGGATGCGCACGGCCGCCTCGACGTGCTGGTGAACAATGCCGGCATTCTCTTTCGCGGCGATGCTCTCGCCTGCACCGACGCGCAGTGGGACGCGACGATCGCCACCAACGTCACCGCGGTATTCCGGTTCTCTCGCGCTGCGGTCAGGGTGATGGCGCCGCAAGGCAGCGGCGCGATCGTCAATATCGCCTCCGACTGGGCGCTGGTCGCCGCGCACGGGGCGCTCGCCTACGGCGTGTCCAAGGGCGCGGTGGCGCAGCTCACCCGCTCGATGGCCGCCGACCATGCGCGGCAAGGCATTCGCGTCAACGCGGTGTGCCCCGGCGACACCGACACGGCGATGCTCGACACCGGCATGGCAACCGCAGACCGCGCGGCGGGGCTCGCAAGGCTCGGCGCGGCGATCCCCCTCGGCCGCGTGGCGCAGCCGGAGGAGGTGGCCCGCGCCGTGGTGTTCCTCGCCTCCGACGCCGCAAGCTTCATCACCGGAGCGCTACTGCCTGTCGATGGCGGCAACTCGGCCGTGTGAGACCGGTTTCCGGGAACGTTTTCTCCAATGGCGCGGTTGACCCTGGAGGGGAGGGATCACCCTCAAGGAAAAGGACGACCAGCCATGAAGATCACCCTCCTTGTCTCCACCTGCGCCCTTGCGCTCGCCGCAGGCGGCGCTTTCGCCCAGACCTCAGGCGATTCCGGTTCCGGTAACGCCGGTGCGGGTTCCTCCACCATTATCGAACAGGGCGCTGGCGCAAGCGGCGGCACGGGTTCCCAAGGCGCCGCCGGTGCGTCTTCGGGCGCTGCCGGCTCCACCGGCACGGGTTCCACCGATACAGGTTCCAGCGATACTGGCCCGGCAGCCTCCGGCACCTCGGGCGCCGGCACCGACGGTTCGGCCGCCGGGGAGGCGCAGACCGGCTCAAGCTCCACAGCCGGGGGCACGGACCAGG
>JALOTH010000078.1 GCA_025458035.1 Rhodospirillales bacterium | reverse complement strand
CCAGGCGCGCAAGGTGGCGATGATCGGCGCTCTCGACTTCGCCGCCGGCACGCTCATCGTCGAGACCAGCCGCAGCAAGCGGAGCTGCGATTTCATCGCCTTGCTGACGCACCTCGACGAGATCTACGGCCCGCGCCCCGGGCGGCCGGTCAAGGTTGTCGTCATCGTCATCGACAACGGTCCCATCCACACCAGCAAGGCGTCGCGCGCCGCCCTTGCCGCCCGGCCATGGCTGACCGTCGAATGGCTGCCGAAGTATGCCCCCGAACTCAACGACATCGAACACGCCTGGCGCGACCTCAAACGGCATTTCCTCGCCCATCAAACCTTTCGCGACCCCGATGCACTCGATCAGGCGATCCATACCGCCGTCACCAACCTCAATGCCGAGCGCCGATCGAAACCGTGTGCAAACCTCCGAATCGCTGCTTAGCCGCGCGCCCGGCGGCGTTAGAACAGGCGGCCACCGTTCGCCACCGGCCGTTCGGGAACGACCAGCACAACCTCCCCCTCCCCGTCCGGAAAGCCCAGCACCAGCACTTCCGATCGGAACGGGCCGATCTGCCGTACCGGAAAATTGACGACGGCGGCGACCTGTCGCCCGATCAACGAGGCGGCATCGTAGTGACGGGTAATCTGGGCGGAGGATTTGCGTTCGCCGATGGCGGGACCAAAATCGATCCATAGCTTGAGCGCAGGTTTGCGTGCCTCGGGAAACGGCTCGACACGGCGGATGGTGCCGACACGGATGTCGACGCGCTGAAATTCATCGGCGGTTATCGTGGGGGTCACCGTCGCAATTACCAGGTATCGGCCGATCCGTGAAAAATGACAGCGGCCGCCAGGATCGCCGGCGGCCGCCCACAAACCTCGATTTCGCGCGGACGCGTGAAACCCGTGGTCAGCTCTTCAGCTTCAACGCCATCTCCTTGAGCTCGTCAAGGCTGGCGGAAATGCGTGCGTTGATCGCGCTTGTCGCTTCCTGGTTGGACTTCGCCACCATCTCGGCGAGCTCACGCATGTTGGACAACGCCTTTTCGAAGCTGTCCTTCGCGATCTCGGCCTGCCTTGCGGCGACGTCCTGCGGCGAGCCGGCCTTCGAGATCGCGTCGACGACCTTGGACGCTTCGTTCATCGTCTCCTGAAGGATCTCGGCCTGGCGCTTGGCAACGGCCTGCAAGCCTTCGAATGCAACGCGATTGGCCGTGGTCAGCGCCTCAAGGTCCTTCTTCCGGCTGGCGACCAGGGAATCCATGTCGACGTTGGGAAGGTTGTACTGCTTCATCATCTTGGCAAACTCATCGACCATCTTCGTCGGGTCGAAGTCCTTCATGAACTTGCTAAAATCAAACATCTGTGGGGTCGTTGCCATGCTCGCTCTCCTAGCTGCGACGGAACGACCATGAGCGCTCCGTCAATCCGCCAAAAAGTATCCGTGAATTCCGGCGTGCCGTCAACAACATTGTGCAGTGCACAAAAACCAGCTCAGACACTGCACTATTTCTCTAACATGCTGACATTCATGGAGTTTTAGTGTGGCGCTAGGCGATCCCAGGAGGCGCCGACGGGCGGTCTTGCGGCGGCCATGTTGCTGCGCTGCACCGCCAACCTGTGCGCCCCCAATGAGGAGTTGCGATCAGGGCGACGGCCTTCGCTCATGAAACGCCGTCAAGCGTCGGACGGACGCTCAACATTCAACCCTTCCGAATCGGACGCATCAGCGCGCGGCGGCGACGACGCCCCGGCACGCCGAGGGGGCGTTCCGGCCAGCCGCGGACACCGGCCAACCACCTCGTCGATACGGCCCAGGCCGCGGTCGAGCGCCGCCATGGTTCGGGCCAAGTCGAGGCTGTCGTCGTCGCGCCACGTGCGCAACACGGAAAGGTACAGGGCACTCAGAACCTTGACCCGCAGGTTGCCGAGAAGCCCATCCGTCGGCACCGCCGCGGCCCCCAGCATCCAGGCCATCGACCGCGCAAAGTCCGGCAGGACCGGGGCCAGTGCCAAGGGGTCGAAAACCACGTCGTCAAGAATGGCGATATACGCTTGCCGGCTCTCCTGAAGGGCATCAAAGCGCCGCATCAAGACATCGAATAGGCGATCACGCGGACAATCGCCGTCGGCCGGTCCACCGGCGAGAACCCGGCGATCGACCCCGGCGAGCACCGCCGCCAATAGCGCCGACTTTGACGGCACCGCCGTGTAGGCGTCCACCAGGGACACTCCCGCCTCGCCCGCGATATCGACGAGGGAAAGAGCACGCCAGCCCTCAGTCGCGGCCAGCCGCAGCGCCACCGCAACCAGCGCATCGGCAATGTTGTTCGCGTCCGCCACCTGACCGTCCTTCCCCTCAATGCCGATGATTGAGCGATCACTCGTGTCATCGCCGCGTCTGTGGCATTGTACCAGGGGACGCCAACTACGGAAGTCCCCGCACATGGAGGATATGATGACCACGTGCGGGTCGCCCGCCCGCTCAGCCGCTTTGCATCGCCGGACAACCCCTTCGCAGGCGCTGATGCGGCGCGCGCAGCCACTCGCCCGCGAGGAGGAACTCGAGCTTGTGGAACGCGCCGGAAGTGGCGACGAAGCGGCGCTCCGTCGCCTCGTCGACGCCCACTACGGTTATGTGGTCGCCATCGCCCGGCGATATCGGGGCTGGGGGGCACCGATGAGCGATCTGCTGCAGGAAGGCGTCGTGGGTCTGATGCAGGCAGTCCGCCGCTTCCGACCGGATGGAGGCGCACGGCTGTCCACCTACGCCGTGTGGTGGATTCGCTCAGCGATCCAAGAGCATGCCCTGAAGTCATGGTCGGTCGTCCGCATCGGTACCGGCAATGCGACGCGCACGCTTGCCCTGAAGCTGCGTCACCTCGCTGGCGAACTTGCGGGCGGGGGCAGCGATGGGGAGGCCAAGATCGCCGAGTTGGCGTCCCGCTTCGGAACGACCGTTGCCGAGGTCAAGCGCCTCGCCGGGCGACTGACCACCCCCGATTTGTCGCTCGACTCCGTCTCGCAACCCATGGCCGATGCCGCGGTCGCGGGACGCGCCCTCATCGATCGGCTGGTCAGCGACTGGCCGACCCCTGAACACGTGCTGGCAGAAATCGGCGAGGCACGCGTCGTCGGGCAACGGCTTGCCGCCGCGCTCGCTGCGCTTTCGGAGCGGGAGCGGTTCATCATCCGCGAACGCTACTATGGCGAAGCCCGGCAGACATTTGCGGCGATTGGCCGTCAACTCGGCGTGTCCAAGGATCGGGCACGCCAACTGGAGGCGGCGGCGCTGAAGAAGCTGGCGGCCCTCTTGGCACCGGCGATCGCCGCCGACAGCCGATAACGTCGTTCCTGCGTCTTAGCCTTCCCGCGCCAGTTCGCGAGAGCGGTCGGCGGCGGCGGCAACGGCGGCAGTCATGAGCTCTGCCAGTCCGCGCGTCCCGCCGAGAATCGCCAGCGCCGCCGCCGTCGTCCCGCCAGGACTGGTGACCTCGCGGCGCAGGCTTGCCGCTGGCGCTTCCGTGGCGGCCAGCAACCGGCCGGCGCCGACCACCGTTGCCCGCGCCAGTTGGGTGGCGAGGGGCGGCGGCAGGCCGGCGGCGATCGCGGCGTCGGTCAGACATTCCGTCAGCAGAAAAACGTAGGCCGGGCCGCTGCCCGAAACGGCGGTGACCGCATCGAGCAGCGCCTCGTCTTCGATCCAGGCGACATCGCCGACCACCGACAGCAGATCCTCAGCCCGCGTCCGCTGCGCAGCGGTAACGTTGCTGTTGGCGCAGGCGACGGTGATCGCCGCACGCACCGCCGCCGCCGTGTTGGGCATGGCCCGGACGACCGCACCGCCTCCAAGCCGCGACTCGAGCGACGCGAGCGTGCGGCCGGCGGCTATCGACAGGATGAGCGCGCCGGCACGAGCGTGAGCCGCATATGCCGGAACAACGGTGGCCGTCGCCTGCGGTTTCACGGCGATCACGACGACGTCCGCCGGATCCGGCTCCGGCAACGAGGCCGGCCCGGCCAGCGTTGCCACGGCGAAGTGATCACCGGCGCGGTGCCTTCGTTCGGCCTCGGGCTCGACGACGACAATCTCCGGGGCGCCGGTGACACCGGCACGGCGGTCGCACCAGCCGCCCAGAAGAGCATGGCCCATGTTACCGCAGCCGACGAGCACGATGCGCCCCGTCATTGCCGGCAAACCCGTTGTGAACGGTTCAGGCTTCGCCAATCGGCTCGATCACAGCAGCGGCCATCGCATCGGCGGGTGCCTTGCCGCCCCAGATCACGTACTGGAACGCGGGGTAAAAGCGCTCGCATTCGTTGATCGCCGTCTCGACCAGATCCTCGACCTGCTCGAGGGTCGGCCCATCGCAGCCGCGCAATGGCAACACATGACGGTAGACGAGCAGCCCTTCCGTTTTCCAAACCGCGAAGTGCCCCATCCAGATCTTGTCGTTGATCAACGACAGGAGTTCGTGAACAGCGGCTCGCCGTGGTTCCGGAACGCGAACATCGAATGCCAATGTAAACTGCATGGCATCGGTGGCCTCATGCCATGTGCAGAAGAAATTGTAATCGGACCACTGCCCGGGCACCTGCACGGCGATCTCTTGGTCACTCGGCCGATCAAACAACCAGTCGTTAGCGATGACCACGCGCTCGATCACATCGAGCGGACTGGCTTGAGACATCTCAGATCCACGGCTCATGCGCATCATTCGCCTCTCCCATTCCGGTTGTAGCCAGGACCCAGGGTTTCGACGGCATGCATCCCGAACGAGTGGTCTTTCTACATATTGGGGTCATATTTTCTTACGCTACTAAAAACAACGTTGCCAGAACGCAGACGTGTGAGCAAGGGGTGATCACCGCCGCTCACGAAAAAGCGCCGATGGCCGCCGCCGTCTCGAAGCGCCTGGCTTTCAGGACGCCCAGCGAGGGGTCAGGTCGGATTGTCGTTGGCGGTCTGCGTGGTCGACGCGTCAGCGCCAACATCTGGCGTCGCTTCGTCCGCTGCGGCAAGCCGGGCCTCCAGTTCCGCCACCCGTTGCTCCAGCGCCTCCTGTGCAGACCGGGTCGCCACCGCCGTCGCTTTGATCGCCTCGAACTCGTCGCGAGAGACCAGATCGAAATCGTGGATCAGTCGCTCGATGCGTTGACGGACGATGGCATCCACCTCCTGCTTGACACCGACAAAGGTCGATGCGGCGCCGCTGGCGACCTTGGCGAGATCATCGAGAAAACGGTTATTGGTTTGCATGGGGCTCTCGCACGGACAGGGAGATGAGGGACCGCGTATCCCTATCCAGTATGGTCACCCCGATTTGCCGCTGCAACCCGCGAGTCGCAGTGCGACCAGGGTGGTGAGGTAGTCTTGCACGCTCCTTGCTCATGGGGAAAGGACCGTCCTGCGCGTGAAGCGAGCCGCAAGTCGTCCGGCGGTCAGCGGCATCTGCACATAGCGTCCTTCCAGCCACAGCGGAACCTGATCCATGAAGTTGGCACTGTTCAGCCAGCCGTCCTGGCCACCGAGAACGATGAAATAATTGGCGTCAGGGTCGGAGAGGTCAGAAACGTGACGAGCATTGGCACCGTAACGCGCAGCGTGCCGGCCATCGACGCGACCGTGCGCCGTCTTCATGAGCGCATCGGTTGTCCCGCCGATCGGATAGTCGGCAAAGCGAAAGCGGCTACCGACAACCGGCAGGAATCGCAGCGGATGGCCGAGCTGCAGACGGTGCATGTCACCCCAGGACGGGTATTCGTCGATGCGCGCGGCGGCGGCGGCGAGGGACGCGCGCAGCAGTGGCTCCAGCGTTGCCGCCGATGCCGCCCGAAGATCGTCTTGCAGCAACTGATTGATCTGCCCGACGCCCGCGAACGCCGCCCAGTCGGAGGCGCCGAACACGGCCGCATAGAAATCTTCCGTAAAGCGGGAACGGAACAGCTCGAAGGCAACCGGACCACGGTCCTCGGCGCGATAGTAGCCGTCCCATTCGACCATCAGTCGCAACACGTCGCGTTCCGACGGCGATAACGTTCCATCGATCTGGAGGTCGCGAATGCGCTGAACGATGGTGTCCCGCAAGGCAACCGAGGACTCCACGTAAACATCCCGCTGAAGATCGCGCAGCGCATCGATGTCAAGGCGCCCGTTGGCGTTGACGAGTTGCGCCATGCGCTGAACCCGGTCATCCGGCGAGAAAAAGTAACCGACGTCGGCGCCCGCAACGGTCGGCCGGTTGTTGGCGGAAGCCAAGAACCCCTCGCCGGGGTTGACGATGGCGGGCAAAGTCTGCACCGTCTGCATCCGCGCCCACAAGGCATCGCTGGCCGCCGGCGTCAGGACCATGTCCGCTGGCGGCGGACCGCTGCGATCGGGCACGTGCGCCGCAAATACCTTGCCGATCGTGCCGTTGCGATCGGCGTAGAGCATCGTTTGCGCCGACACCGCGAAGCTGGCGAAGGCTTGGCGAAACTCCTCGAAATCGCCCGCCCGTGCCACCGCCAGCATGGCCGTCACCTCGTCGCTGGGCTGGTGACCAACCCAGCGCAAAGCGAGCGGCGGCAAGCGGGTGTCCCGCAGTTGCGGCGCGTCGGAGACGACCGGCCCATAAGGTGTGTCACGCAGCGTGATCACCTGATCGGGCCACCAGCGCACTTTGATGCGTTGCTGCCGCTGCTGCATCGGCACCGCAGCGGCGTCAGAGACATCAACGAGATCGCTGGTTGCCGCGCGCATGTTGGTGCCGCCCCAGGCGATGTTCTGATTGCGGCCGATGGCAAAAAACGGCAATCCCGGCACCATCAGGCCAACGGCATGGTAGGATGGCGACTTCAGTCCGGCAATGAGCCACGTGTTGGGCAGATTGAGTCCGAGATGGGGATCATTGGCGATCAGCGCGCCGCCACTGCGCGAGCGTGATGGCGCGACCGCGAGACTGTTGGAGCCGGAGCGGCTGACGTCAGCGATCACCCGCGAGAGACTGTCCTGATCGTTTGTGCGGCCCGCCAGCGGCGGCTCGCCCGCACCAATCAATCGTGCCCAGATCTCGGGCCAGTCCGGACGCTGGCGCAACTCGAACAGACTGAACCAGACCAGCCATGTTGCATCCGTCCCGGCGAGCCGGCCGAAGGTCAGGATGTCCTCTTTCGTCCAGGGCTCAGGCTCGAGGCCGAGCACCTCGTATTCATAGGGCAGCGTCTTGGTCGTCGCTTGATAATGGTTGATACCAGCGACGAAGCGGTCAAGCCAATGCCGCGTCGCTTCCGGCATCGCCGCCACAATGGCGGGCACGGCCCGACGGAAATCCAGGATGCGCACGCCGTGATCAATGTCGGTGGCCAGCGGACCGCCCATCTCGGCGATGCGTCCTTGCGCGATGCGCCGGTAGATGGCCATCTGCCCCAATCGCAAATGAGCATGCACAAGACCGAGCGCGAACGCCGCATCGCCGTCGGTTTCGGCGAGGATGTAGGGGATCTGGAATTCATCCCAGGCGATCGTCACCGGTTTTTCGATTGGCAAGTTGGTTGTGGGCAAGGCGGCGAGGCGGTCATCGATGGTCGAGCGGTCCGGCAGCGGCTTCAGAACGGCGCATCCGCCCAGAAGGCCCGTCAGCAACAGCGGCAGCAGACGGTTAAGGTTGCGTTTGTGCGAACTCGAAGTCATGGCGAACTCATGCTGTTGCGGCTTTGGCAGTGGATTGCCCGCCAGCCGGCGCATCGGATGGACAGGGCCGCCTTCGTCTCGGCCATCGGGATATGGTAGCGTGCCGCCCGGCGAGCGAGCCTTTCGCAGCAAGGCCGGTCGCGTCGGATCGCAACGATTGTCAAGGAGGGAAAGATGACGCAGGGGTTTAAGGTGACGATCGCGGCATGGCCGAATGGCGGCGCCATCCCCGTGGACTACGCGTTCTGCAAACCGGCGGCGCAAGGTCATATCGAGATGAGCCGGAACCTTAGCCCGGCACTGGCGTGGACCGGCGCGCCCGCCAAGACCCGCTCGTTCGCCATCATCTGCCACGATCCGGATGTGCCATCGAAAGCGGACGACGTGAACCAGGAAGGACGGGTGGTGCCGGCAAGTCTACCGCGCGTCGATTTCTACCACTGGGTGCTGGTAGACATTCCGTCAGACATGACCGGGCTGGACGCTGGCGCCGACTCCGACGGCATCACCGCAGGTGGCAAAGCGCCAGGACCGACCGCCCACGGGGTGCGCGGCGTCAACAATTACACCGACTGGTTTGCAACTGATGACGCGATGAAGGGCGACTATGGCGGCTATGACGGTCCATGCCCGCCTTGGAACGACGAGTTACTGCATCATTACCACTTTACCGTCTACGCGCTCGACGTATCATCGCTTGGCCTCCAAGGGCGCTTCGGCGGTCCGCAGGCTCTCGCCGCGATGGCGGGCCATATTCTCGCCAAGGACACATGGGTGGGCACATACACCCTCAACCCGGCGGTGCCCAATGGCTGATCAGGGAGATCGCGGCGGCAAACCGGCGTCATAACTTGGCGCCGGGGTCAACGAGTTTGCGGGCAGCGCACCCCCTTGCACCTCCGCGAAACGCGACTAGCTCTATCGGTGTCAGATGCCAATTCGGGTCTGACGTAGCTCCGAGTAGCTGGCCGACCTGCTGGTTTACTCAATGTGCACATTGCTTGTTATGAAGGATGTGAGCGATGACCACCTTTGACTTCACGCCGCTGTTCCGCTCCACCGTTGGTTTCGACCGGCTGATGAGTGCCTTGGAGGCCTCGCAGCAGTGGGCCGAAGGGAGCAACGGCTATCCTCCTTACAACATCGAGAAAACGGACGAGAACGCCTACCGGATCACCTTGGCCGTTGCGGGCTTCGGCGAAGAGGAACTTGGCATTGAGGTCCGTGAAACGATCCTGACGGTGGAGGGTCGCAAGAAAGAGTCCGACGTCGGTACCGCCTATTTGTATCGCGGCATCGCCGGCCGATCGTTCAAGCGGCAGTTCCAGCTCGCAGACCATGTTGTGGTCAAGAGCGCGCATCTGCAGAACGGTCTCCTCGTGATCGATTTGCAGCGCCAGTTGCCGGAGGCGATGAAGCCGCGCCGAATCCCCATTGGCACCGCCAAAGCGGCGCCGGAGGTCTCCGCGTCGGCGACCGAGGTGCCGCGGCTCTCTGAACGCAGCGCCGCGTAACACTTCGCATCAAATCAGAAAAATGGACGGGCCGGTCGTTATGCCGGCCCGTTTCGATTCCCGCCAGAGTTTTTTTTGACCTGCGGAATACTGGCATAGCCGGTATACTTCGGCGCTTGAAGACCGCTCGCCAGCGGCGTCACGACAGAACCCCGCGGTGAAGGCTTGGCACCCTGGCCGATCGCCGCCCCGCCATCGGTTTGGCGAAGTTGGGGCGGGGGCTTGGCAGCCTTCGACGTTGAAGAACGATCGTGTAAGTGCATCAGGGAAGGTGCCTGGACGGCGAAGCCCGACCGCGCGACCCGGGAGGCGGCGCCCCGATGGCTGCTTTAGGTCGGTGTTAACCGTCATCAACACATTTATCGCTGGCAGGTCTCTGCATGGCTGGCCGGGTAGCCTTACCGAAGTGCGGCGGTTCCCTTCCCCAAGTCGAGCGGCATTGAGCGCTCAACCGGAGGACGCTGGCGAGGCGCGCTCTTGGCGTGATAATATCATTGATGATCGGTTGGCATGAGGTGGGTTCTGGCGCGACCGGGAGGAGTAATGGGACAGATGCGGACAAAAAATTCCCTACGCTTGCTCATCTGCGGCGTTGCCATCCTCGGGATGCTTGCCGTCGCAATGATGTCGGGCGGTCGCGCGCTCGCCGAGCCTGATCGGCCTTACATCGCTGCCGCCCTCGCCAATCGATTGGCGGAACGCGGTACCGCGGACATGGTTGTCGAATTCAGGAACATGCCCGACCTCTCGCCGGCGCTGAGCATGGATTGGGAGGCGCGGGGCGAGTACGTCGTGCGTGCGTTAAAACTCGCCAACCAGCGCGCCCACGCCGGGGCCATTCGCTACCTTGCCGCCCGCAAGTTGCGGCACCGGGCGTTTCTCGTCGGCAATCTGCTCTACGTTTATGGCGGCGATCGCGACGCGGCAACAACGCTGGCAGCGCTGCCGGAGGTGGCGGCGGTTCGCGCGCCGATCACGATCCACCTCCCTCCCCTGGAGGTCAACGAGGGCCCCGTCGTCCACGGCACAACCGCGTGGGGCCTGAATGACAGCAATGCGCCCGCATTCTGGTCGACGTTCAACACCCAAGGGGCCGGCATCGTCGTCGCCAACATCGATACCGGTGTTCAATACAACCACCCGGCGCTGGTCAGCAGCTTCAATTGCGCCAGCCCCACCGATACGAAATGCTGGCGCGATCCATCGAACATCTGCGGCACGGCGGGCGCTTGCGACAACAGTGGCCATGGCACCCACACCATGGGTACGATGATTGCCGCCGACGATGCCTCCCTGCCCTACGTCGCCGGCATGGCCCCTAAGGCGAAATGGATCGCTTGCAAAGGCTGCGAGAGCAACTCCTGCTCGGAAGCGGCGCTCAACACCTGCGCCGACTGGATCCTGAGCCCCGGCGGCAGTGCCGCCAATCGGCCGCATATTGTCAATAATTCCTGGGGCGGCTTCGGCAACGACGCCTGGTATCGCAACAAGGTCGAGGCATGGCAGGCCGCTGGCATCTTCCCCGCCTTCTCCGCCGGAAACTCCGGACCGTCGTGCCGGACGCTCGGCTCACCGGGCGATTATCAGCAATCGTTTGCCACGGCGGCGCACGACGCGACCCGCGCCATCGCCTGGTTCTCCTCGCGCGGCCCGAGTGCCTATGGCTACACCCCGTACACCAAGCCAAACATTTCTGCCCCTGGCGTCAATATCCTGTCGACCGTTCCCGGGAACGGGTGGGCGGCCTACAGCGGCACATCGATGGCCAGTCCGCACACCGCCGGCGCCGTCGCGCTGCTCTGGTCCTGTAACCCGGCGCTCAAGGGAAACATCTCCCAAACCATTGAATTGCTTCAGAGAAACGCCGATCCGGCGCAGTCAGCAGGCTCCTGCGGTGGCCCGCCAAACGGGGAGGGCAACTACACATTCGGCTACGGCTACCTGAATATCCTGGCGACGGGCCTTGCCGCGTGCAACGGCGTCACCACGCCGACGGTGAGCGTCAAGGAGATCGTGCCACTGTCCACGTGCCGAACCCAGGTTGCATCGGCAACGACCACCATCGTTGACCAAGGATATCAGCCGGTCGGGGGCGCCGTGGTAACCGGCTCTTGGACACGCCCGAATGGCGCGAAGGTGACGGTGACGGCAACGACAGCCAGCAACGGCCAGGCTCGGGTTCTGCTTCGGACGTTCGGCAGCGGTGTCTACCGCTTCTGCGTCACCGGGGTCAACAAGTCCGGCTCCGTCTATGATGCCGCTGCCAACGTCGAAACGTGCGACCAGATCACTCATCGCTGCAACTGAGCCCCCGGCGTCGCCGGTCTGATCGCCGATGTTTACGGGGAGAGCATGGCATGGGAACGCGCTCTCCCCTTTGTGACCTTGCCGGTCTTGCATCGAACGCCAGCAATCCCCCTATCTGCGCAGGGGGTGTCATGGGACGGAATTGGGAACCGGGCGATGTCGGAGAAGATTGCCAAGAGCGATGCGGAGTGGCGCAGCGAACTGACCCCCGAGCAATATCGGGTGATGCGGCAGAAGGGCACTGAGCGAGCCTTTACCGGCGCCTATTGGAACACCAAGGAGCCGGGAACCTATCTCTGTGCCGGCTGCGGCACGGCGCTGTTTTCCTCGGAGGCCAAGTACGACTCTGGGACTGGCTGGCCCAGCTTCTGGGCACCGATCAATCCGGCGACGGTGGGCACCGAGATTGACCGATCGCTGTTCGCCGTGCGCACGGAGGTTCACTGTAGCCGCTGTGGCGCTCATCTCGGCCACGTCTTCCCCGATGGGCCGGCGCCGACGGGGCAGCGCTATTGCATCAACTCGGTCTCGCTGAAACTGGCCGGAAGCGCGGACGGGGACACGAGCGGCGGCGGCTGAGAGGGCGCCCGGCCCGGCGCTATCAGTCGAGATTGAGTTCGCCGCGGTCGAGTCGGCCCATCCCCTGCAGGACACGAAACGCCGCAATCATCTGATCGCCTTCGGCGATCGTCAGGGCAATTCTCGCGTTGTACAACTCGTTTTCCGCATCGAGAACGTTGATGACCGTCTCGCGGCCGGCCTCGCGCAGCTTGTGCCGGGCCTCGAAGACCTCGGTAGCGATGGCGACACCGTTTTCCAGTAGGTCCACCCGTTCACGCGCCGTCTGCAACTCATCCCAGGCGAGTTGGGTCGCTTCGATGACCTTCCGGCGCACGATCTCTTGATTGTCCTGACTTGCCCGGTATTCGTAGGCGGCCTCAGCGACGCTGGCCTGGGTGGCGAAACCGCTGAACAGGTTCCATGTCGCCTGGACGACGACCGACAGGTCGCGACGCGTGCCCTGAACGATATCGGGATTGCGTTCACGCGTCGCCGCGGCGACGACAGCCAGTGAGGGATAGTAGCCGGAGCGCGCCATGCGCCGACGTTCCGATGCCGCTTCCGCGGTCGCCAGCGCCGCATCGATTGCCGGATTCTCCGCCTCGGCGACGTTGACGGCCCGCTCGGGTGTCTCCGGCAGGAGTGCCAGCGGCGGCGGCGGCTCCCGCATCGTCCCCACGTCGGGAGGATGGCCGAACACCTGCGTGTAGCGGGCGAAGGCGTCCTTAAGCGCTCCATCGAAAGCGACGCGCCGTTCCTTCGCCAACTGCAAACGCGATTTGGCCTGCAACACGTCAACGGCGATGCCGGCGCCGCGCTGCACCCTCTCGTCTTCGAGGTTGAGTTGGCGCATGATTGTGCGCTCGCTGTCGCGGGCGAGGGTCACCAGCCGCTGTTGGCGCAGCACCTCGATGTAGGCGTTGATGCCCTCGAACAACACGTTCTGGCGGGTGCCGACGGCCGTGAATTCCGCCACTTCCTGATTGAGGCGGGCGATCCGTACCGCCGATGGCGTCGCGAAGCCGTCAAACAGCTTCTGCTTCAACTGCACGCTGGCGCTATCGGTATCCTTGGTGAACGTGCCACCGCCGGCGTCCTGGGCCAGCGGGCTGTCCACGGACTCATAACCGAGCGATCCCATAACATCGAGGCTGGGCAGATAGCTGCTGTAGGCTTGGCGCACACCCTGGCGCGCCGCCTCCACCGCTTTCAACCGCGCCTGGATCTCGGGGTGCGTGGCGACGAGACCCTGCAATTCCTGGCGCAGCGGTTTGGCCGCAGCCGGCGTTACGGTGAGGGCAACAATCAGGGTGATGAGTATGGCTGAGAACGCGGCCGGTTCGCGCACGCTCCTCCTCGCTCTCGTCGACGCGCCAGACGCGAGATTTCATGCCACTCATAGCCCATTTGAGACGGCAGATGAAAGCCAAATCGCGGTCAAGATTCATGGACTTGCCGGCATAAAACCACCACTCCTACTCCCACTCGATTGTCTGAAGTGCCCATAAGCCTCTGACAGTTAGTGTCTGTCCGGAAAGGTATTGAATCGGTTGAGTCTTCTGTGATTCCGTGGGGGTGGACCGATGAGCAGGAGGCCGCTGATGTGGACACCAGAGAA
>JALOTH010000184.1 GCA_025458035.1 Rhodospirillales bacterium | reverse complement strand
CCGGACGAAACTTGCGTGATCGAGCGCCGGGAAGAGGACGCCCACGTCATCGACGGTGCCGCCTGCGCCGCCAACGACTGGCAGGCCCCAGGCTGGTCTGGCCGGCCGCGCGGCGAGGACAGTCCGGGCCGGCGCGCCAGCCTGCGGACCATCACCCCGGCGCTCGACGGCGCCTTCGCGTGGCTGCAAGCGCCGGTGCTGAATGACTGGACCCGGCTTGCCGTCATCGCCGATGCCGCCGCCGACATCGTCATCGCCCAAGGCTACGAGGACCGCGCGCCGGTGACCGCCGTACTGCGTTGCTCGGCAGCCGTCGCTTGACGGCCGGCAACCTCAGAAAGTGCCGAACAGGCTCGCCATGACGATGAGAAAGATCAGCGCTACGATCTGAATCACGACGGCGGGGACGAAGAAGTCGAGATAGGCGTCCTTGTGCGTCAGCTTGCAGACGATGAGGATGGTGATCACGGCGCCGTTGTGAGGCAGCGCATCGAGCGCGCCCGAAGCTACCGAAGCCACCCGGTGCATCGCCTCCATGGAAACGCCTGCCGCCAGAGCCAGGTCCACCAGTTTCGGTCCCAAGGCCTCGAGGGCGATGCTCATGCCACCGGAGGCGGAACCGGTGATGCCGGAAAGGGCGGCGACGGCGGTGGCCACCGACACGAGCGGATTGCCGCCGCTGACCGCGAGTACGCCGTCGCTCAGGATCGCGAATGCCGGCAGCGCGGCGATCAACCCACCAAACCCAACCAGGCTGGCGGTATTGAAGATCGGCAGCAGGGACGCGTCGGCCCCTTCGTCCAGGGTAGCGCGCAGGTTCTTGATCCGCGTCCAATTGGTGGCCAGAAGCACGAGGATGGCAAGAAAGAGTCCGACGATAACTGCCCAGACGCCGCGGACGCTCTCCACCGACGTCTCCCCAAACAGCGGATCGGCGAGGTGCGCCGTGTCCATCAGCGGCACGATGACCTTGATGAAGATGAAGCTGGAGATAATGACGACGAACACCGGGAGGACCGCCAGCGCCGGATGCGGCAGCGCGGTGGCCGGTGACCGCGCCGGCACCGGTTCGGCACTGTCCCGGCCGCTGCTCGCGGTGTGCTCACGGAGGATCGGGTCAGCGGCCGGCAGGCTATCGTCATGCCGTCCATAGCCTTCGCCGGCGGCACGGGCGGCGGCCGCCCGCCGGGTGAGCCACGCCATGCCGAGACCGAACATGACGATGCCGGTGAGAATGCCAAGGCCCGGCGCGGCAAACGCCGTGGTGTTGAAGAACGGCATCGGGATGGCGTTCTGGATCGCCGGCGATCCGGGCAGCGCCGACATGGTGAAGGTGAAGCCGCCGAGGCCGATGGCGCCGGGGATCAGCCGCTTGGGGATGTCGGCCTGCCGGAAGATGGCGGCGGCGATGGGAAAGATGGCAAAGACGACGACGAAGGCGGAGACGCCGCCATAGGTGAGAAGGGCGCAACACAGCACGACGGAAAGAATGGCCCGCTCGCTGCCTAGCCGCCGGCTAACCGCTTGCGCCAGCGCCTGCGCCGAACCGCTGTCCTCCATCAGCTTGCCGAAGATCGCGCCGAGCAGAAACAGCGGGAAAAAGGCAACGACGAAACCGCCGGCGTTGCGCATGAAGATCTGCGTGTACGCCGACAGCGGCGGCAGGCCGCCGTCGAGCACCACCGCGAGCAGACCGGTCAACGGCGCCAGGATGATCAGCGACACGCCCCGATAGGCAAAGTAGACGAGCAGTACGAGGGCAACCAACGGCGGCAGCAGGTCGAGCATCGGAGCTTGGTCCCTTCAAGCTTCAGGCGCACGCGGGCCGAGATATCGACCTGTCAGTGGCAGCCACGGCACCGGTCGGATTGACGATCAAATGTCTTCCGGGTAGCGAGCGTCGGCGGGATACGAAGCAAAGTCGCTGCCAAGCGCCCGCCAATCCGCCAGCCATTGCGCGGCGACGGCGCGGCCTTCGTCGTGCAGCCGGTTCAAGTGAGCGGGATCACGATCGAACTTCGAAGTGTACTTCAGGCCCCAGGCGGTATCGCGCGTCATCTTGATGGTGCGGATGGTGACGATCTTGCGGCCTTTCAGCGGCGGATGCTCGCAGCCATGGGCGGCAATCCATCTGTTGACGGTGCAAATGTGATCCAACTCCTGATTCAGCGCGAGGTTGCCGGCGAGAGCGTTTTCCCGGTCCTTGATATCTTCAAGGCTTTTCGTCGCTCCGTACCCATACTGTTCCTGGGGATTGATGCGGATGACCCAGATTTCGTCCGGTTTGCTGGCGGCGTCGTCGGCGTCGAGGAAATCGCGGACCGGCGGATTCTGCGAGTAGAGGCCGTCCCAATAGTGGCCCGTCCGCGTCACCGTTCTCCCTGGCTGTTTCGTTGGGAAAGACATGTTCGCGATCAGCTGGGCAGGCAGGATCTCCGGCAGCGTGCCGGACGCGGCGACGCCTTCCAGCGAGATCGGCCGCCGCATCCGCCAGCGGGTCTGGTTATACTGCTCGATTTTCAAGCCGTTGGGATGCAGGCCGAGATCCTCGAGCGTCTTGTCCGAATCAAAGACCTCGAAGTTGCCGCTTAACATCTCGATGGCGCCGGCCATGACGCGCCGCTCGGCGGCTGCCACGCCGCGCCAGTCGATGGACGAGAAATCGGGACATAACGCCTCAAGCAGGCCGGGAAAGCCGAGATATTCCTGCCGCGCCCCCATCATCGCGAGGCCGGCAAGGCCCAGGGGAGCCAACATCCCGTAGGGACTGGATCCTGGAAAGGGCATACCCCGAGACTTCAGGGTCAGCAGCGTCGCCACCACGTTGTTGTGAAGCTGCTCAATGCCGTTTGTGGCGCCGAAGGTCGACCACAGGAAGTTCAGACGTTCGATCGCTTTGTCGACGCTGCCGCAGGTGGGATCGGCGATATTGGGAACGAGACCATACCAGACGGCGAGGGCGCACAGCGCACCCGCAGACGTGCCGCTGATGGCGACGATGTCGAATCCCGTGCCGTCGGCGGGCGCAGCATCCCACGACTTCTGGGTTTCCAGAATCTGGGTCAGCACCCCCCAGGTGAACGCCGCGTGTGTCCCACCGCCTTGACAGGCGATGCCGATTTTTTTCGTGCCCATGACATCCACCTCCGAATGGCTGCACGATACGTCACCTCCGTAGCACCGGACCAGTAGCGGCGCATGACATTTTTGATGCGATGCAGCGACTGGCATCGCCCGTATCGAGACGTTACGTTGGGGGGAGCAAGGGGCATTGGCCCTGAACAGCGGGAGGCACCCGATGCGGGCATGTTTGAAAACGGTTCGGCTGATGGGCGTCGGCCTCGGCGGGGTGTTTCTCCTCGTCAGCGGGGCGACGGCGCAGAAACTGCCGGATCCGATGGATTTCGGCGTCGCTTATGAAATGTGGGCGTTCGAGGCGGCGGACACCGACGGCGACAGCTTGGTCAGCGAGGGCGAATTTGCCCGTGATGCCGCCGCCGCCTTTGCCGGCCTCGATGCCAACCGCGACGGCAAACTGACGCCGCAGGAACTGGGGCCACACGATGCGCGGCTGTTCAAACGCATCGACGCCGACGCCGATGGCTTCCTCACCTTTAACGAGATCATGACTTACAAAATCAAGGCGTTCCGGGCGGCCGACAAAGACGGTGACGGCAAACTGTCTTTCGATGAAATGGTCAGCGCGGTAAAAGGCGAAATGGAGAGATAGTCATGGCATCGTTTCGGTTTTTTTCGGCACGGCTACCCATCGCCCTGGTTGCGGCTGCCGGTATTGTGATGGTCACGGCCGCTTGCGAACCGGGCACCGGCGGCCCGGGCGTCGGCACCGTCGGCGGCGCGGCATTGGGCGCGGGCGCCGGCCGCGCGATCTTCGGCAACAGCACGTCGGCAATGCTGATCGGTGGCGCCGTCGGCGGCATGGCCGGGAACATGACCATCGACCGGCAGGCGGAGGACCGCCAGTTCCAGCAGCGGCAGCAGTCGCAGGATCTGGCGATGCAGCGGCAACTGGAATTCGAGCGCCAGCGCAAGCAG
>JALOTH010000006.1 GCA_025458035.1 Rhodospirillales bacterium | reverse complement strand
CGGGCCGAGTTTGAGATCTTACCCGAACACGAGCGGCGTCAATATCGAACTTGGCAAGATTGCCGTGAAACATATTTACATCACCGCGTCCGGAATGGTCAATATTATGGCTCTGATCATCGAATATATCGATGCAAAGTGCCAGCTCGTCACGCCGAAGTGACAGGCACAAAGGAATGAACGACTTGCCGTGATGAACGCCGATCTCTACGCAGCTTCCGGTAATGTTTTTATCGGCCTGAAATTCCAATATGGCTCCGATGATCTCGGCATCGATACGTTGCAGCCAGCCGGCAACGTCTTTCTTGCCATGACGAAGGTAGTTCCAGAGCTTGTCATTCATCATCTCGTTCCCGATCACCGGCACGCATCACAGCGCGTAGGCCGGGCAACTTTGTAGGGCGGGTTCGCAGCGAAGCGCAACCCGCCGCAGGCGGCTGGCCGCACCGGCGCCTGCGGCCGGTCACGCTGCGCTTGAAGCCGGCCCGACCGCGGCGCCGTGCGCCAGACAGCGGATGCGGACGGCACCCACCGCCAGGCGGCCGTTCCTGGGATTGCGCGTCAAGCGGCCAAGGTTGGCGGGTTGCGGCGGCGGCGGCGATCGGCGAGCCTTAGCCTGACCCGTGGATGGCCCATCGCAGCGGCGGGGCGGCGGCCCCGGCGATGACGACAAATGATGACAGATGACGACACCTGTGCCGGGGCAGAAACTTATATTGTTTGATTTCAATATGTTAGCGGCGCGGGGATGACGACATTTGACGACATCGCGACGACGAATGACGACGGACTGACGACATCCGGGGGCAAAATTGACGACACGCCGGACGACATGACACGCGCATCGCGATTCGCCGCGGTCACGTCGCTGGCATCGCCAACCACGGCCCGAAAGCGCCGCGCCGTCGGCGCCTAGAAGCGCAGCGCCTTGACGCGCATGACGTTGGGCAGCGCCTTCACCGCCTCGATCACCGCGTCGCCCGGCGCGCTGTCGATCTCGGCGAGGGCGATGGCGTTGCCGCCCGGCGCGTCGCGGCCGAGGTGGAACGAGGCGATGTTGATGCCCGCGTCGCCGAGCACGGTGCCGAGCCGGCCGATCAGCCCCGGCTTGTCGTTGTTGTTGACGAACAGCATGTTGGGGCCGAGCCGTGCATCCATCGGCACGCCCTCGATCTCGACGATGCGCGGCTGCTCGTCGGCGGCGAGCGTGCCGGTGAACGAGCGCACCCGCTGCTGCGTTTCGATGGTGAGCCGGATCGCCGTCCGGAACTCCCGCGCCCCCTCCCGCCGCACCTCGCACACGTCGATGGAGCGGGCCCGGGCGATCGCCGTCGCGTTGACCATGTTGACGCTCGCCAGCTGGCCGGAGAGCAGGCCCTCCAGCACCAGCGCCGTCAGCGGCTTCGGGTTGAGCTGGGCGGCGTGCCCCTCGTAGGCGATGGTCACCGACTTGAGCGCCGTCTCGATGATCTGCCCGGCGAGGCGCCCGAGCTGGCCGGCGAGGCCCATGTAGGGCTTCAGCCGCGGCATCTCCTCGGCGCTGACGGAGGGCATGTTGAGGGCGTTGACGACGGCGCCGGTGAGCAGGAAATCCGCCATCTGCTCGGCCACCTGCAACGCCACCTTCTCCTGCGCCTCGATCGTCGACGCGCCGAGGTGCGGCGTCGCCACCACCGCCGGGTGGCCGAACAGGATGTTGTCCTTGGCGGGCTCGCTGGCGAACACATCGAGGGCGGCGCCGGCGACGTGGCCGGCATCGAGCGCCGCCTTCAGGTCCGCCTCATGGATCAGGTTGCCGCGGGCGCAGTTGATGATGCGCACCCCCGCTTTCATCTGCGCCAGCGCCTCGGCGTTGATCATGCCGCGCGTCGCCTCGGTCGACGGGGCGTGCAGGCTGATGAAGTCGGCGCGGGCGTAGAGGGCGTCCAGCTCCACCTTCTCCACACCCAGGTGCTGCGCCCGTTCCGGCGACAGATAGGGATCGTAGGCGATCACCTTCATCTTCAGCCCCTGCGCCCGGTCGGCGACGATGGAGCCGATGTTGCCGCAGCCGATGATGCCGAGGGTCTTGCCGGCGAGTTCGACGCCCATGAAGCGGGACTTCTCCCACTTGCCGGCGTGGGTGGAGGCGTTCGCCTCCGGGATCTGGCGGGCGAGCGCCATCATCATCGCCAGCGCGTGCTCGGCGGTGGTGATCGAGTTGCCGAACGGCGTGTTCATGACGACGATGCCGCGGGCCGTCGCCGCCGCCACGTCGACGTTGTCGACGCCGATGCCGGCGCGGCCGATCACCTTGAGGCGGTCGGCGGCGGCGATGATCTCCGCCGTCACCTTCGTCGCCGAGCGGATGGCGAGCCCGTCGTAGCCGCCGATGATCGCCTTCAGCCCCTCGGGTCTGAGGCCGACGTTGACGTCGACATCGAGGCCGCGGGCGCGGAAGATGTCGGCCGCCTCCGGGCTCAGGCTGTCGGAGATGAGGACCTTGGTCATGGCTCCGCTCCCCGCCCCTCAGGCCACCGCCGCCGCGTGCTCGGCCTTCACCGTCGCGTAGGCCCAGTCGAGCCAGGGCAGCAGCGCCTGCACATCCGCCGTCTCCACCGTCGCGCCGCACCAGATGCGCAGGCCCGGCGGGGCGTCGCGGTAGGCGCCGATATCGAAGGCGACGGCCTCGGCCTCGAGGCGGCTGGCGATGCCCTTGGCCACCGCCGCCTGCCGGTCGGCGGCGAGGCCGGTGAACCAGGGATCGGTGATCTTCAGGCAGACCGACGTGCGCGAGCGCGTCTCCGGCCGCTCGGCGAGGAAGGCGGCCCAGCCGCTGCTGGCGATCCAGGCCTCGATCGCCGCGAAGCTGGCCTTGCAGCGGGCGATCAGCGCCGGCCGGCCGCCAATGCTCTCCGCCCACTTCAGCGCGTCGAGGGCATCCTCGGCCGCCAGCATCGACGGGGTGTTGATCGTCTCGCCGGCGAACAGCCCGGCGGTCAGCTTGCCGCCCTTGCTCATGCGGAACAGCTTGGGCAGCGGCCACGGCGGCGTGTAGCTTTCCAGGCGGGAGACGGCGCGCGGGCTCAAGGCCAGCATGCCGTGCTGGGCTTCACCGCCCATCACCTTCTGCCAGGAGTAGGTGACCACATCCAGGCGCTCCCACGGCAGGTCGTAGGCGAACACCGCCGACGTCGCGTCGCACAAGGTCAGGCCGGCGCGGCTGTGGGGGATCCATTCCGCATCGGGGACGACGACGCCGGAGGTGGTGCCGTTCCAGGTGAAGCAGGCGTCGCGCTCGCCGTTGTACTGGCGCAGGTCCGGCAGGGCGCCGTAATCCGCCTCGAAGCTGCGGACATCCTTGAGTTTGAGCTGCTTCGTCGCGTCGGTCAGCCACTGCTTGCCGAAGCTTTCCCAGGCGAAGATATCGACGCCGCGGGCGCCGAGCAGCGACCACATCGCCATCTCGTAGGCGCCGGTATCGGAGGCCGGGACGATGCCGAGCTGGAAGTCGGCGGGCAGGCCGAGAAGGGCGCGCGAACGCGCGATGACCTCGGCGAGGCGCGCCTTGCCGGGCTTGGAGCGGTGCGAGCGGGCGAGAACGGCGCCCTTGAGTGCGTCCAGCGACCAGCCGGGACGCTTCGCACAGGGGCCGGAGGAGAAATGGGGGATTGCGGGCCGAGCGTTCGGCCGCGGCGGCGTGGTCATGGCTTGCAGCTCCCATCCTTGCAGATGGGTCGCGGCCCGTTGGGAGGCCGTGGCCCGCCCCGCTTATAGGCGCGGGGCGGAGCCGCCGTCAACAACCGCCAAGCCTCCGTTGCCGTGGGCGATCGGCCGCCGGCCGCGGCCGTGGCAAAGCCGCCCGGCCTAGTACGTCACGATGACCACGTCGACCGGCACCGAACGGGAGACGACGTCATACACCGGCGAGAACGACGTCAACTCCCGCAGGAGCTTGGGGTCGGCGTCGGCCTGCACGTGCATGCGCACGTGGATGGACTGATAGCCCTTGCGCACGTCCGGCGCGAGGTTGAGGAAGCCGCGCAGGTCGAGCGCACCCTCCAGCTCCGTATCGATGGCGCCGATGGCGATGCCGCGGGCCGCCGCGTGGTAGGCCATCGTCGTCGTCATGCACGCCGCCAGCGCGTTCAGCAGATGCTCGACGGGATTGGCGCCGGCATCGTTGCCGAGCAGCACCGGCGGCTCCGCATTGTCGATGACGAAGGGCTGGCCGGCGCGGTCATGCTCGGCGCAGGCGCCATAGTAACCGTCGATGGTCGAGCGATTGTGATCGCCGCCGAGCCAGGTGTTGCTGGCGCGGAAGCGGAACTTGCCGATTTCCGGGTTGTGCCGGACCGCCTCCACCGTCTCCTGCAGCCGGGTCACGTCGACGCCGTTGATCACGTCCGCCTGCGGTACCGTTGCCGTTTGCGTGGCCATCATGGACCTCTCCCTGTGCCGTAATCGGTTGGGCTTCACGTCAGCGACGCCAGCGCCGCATCGATGCGGCGGGCCTGGGCGTCGGAAATCAGGCTGTGCAGGACGGCGACGAACTGCGGATGCCGCGCGCCCGACAGGATGTATTGCCAACGGTAGGCGGCGAGGATGCCGGCGGCGAGCGCCGCCATCTCGTCGTTGGTGAGCATCCGTCCGCAGGTGGCGGCGAAATACCGGCCGTCCGCCGCCGCCTGCGCCCGCAGCACCCCGTCGACGTCACCGACGAGCGCGATGAACTCGTCGACGCCGCGATCCCGCTCCTCCTCGCCGAGGGTCGCATCGAGGCGCCGCCACTCCAGTTCATCGAGGATCGCGTGCTGGCTCTCCTCCCGCCAGTGGTAGAGGAACACGTCCTTGAACAGCGGCGACAGCGCGCCGTCGAGGGCGATGCTCTCCCGGTAGTGCGCCTGGGTGAACAGCTCGATGTGCAGGATCAGCGCGAAGACGGCCCACGTGCCCTTGCTGAGGACGGCGCGCGCCACCGCGTTGGCATCGGCGACGAAGGCGTAACCGGCTGGCATGGTGGCGGCGGCGATCCGCTCGATCCGCCGAAACAGCTCCTGGTGCTTCAGTTCCTCGTCGCAGAAGCGGACGAGCGCCTCGAGGGCCACCTGATCGCCGAGCCAGTGATCGCGGCTCATCTCCAGCACCTTGGCGTTGATGAAGCGCTCGACCAGCGCGAAGACGTTGGCGTAGGTGCGCCCCTGGACCTGGCTCAGATAGCGCTGTTCCTCGGCGGACAGGAACGTCAGCAGGTGCGCTCGCGACAAGCCGTCGGGAAGGAATTTCTCCTCGCGGGCGAAGGCGCGGCCGCGGATGACGTCGCTGTCGATGTCCCAGCGCACCCGCTTCGATACGGCGATGCAGCGGGCGTAGCGGTCGCTGTCAAGGGCGTCGGCCGTTGCAGGCATCATCCTGTCTCCATCATCACTCGCCGGTCCGTCGATCCCCGATCGGCCTGGCGCACAGCCGGTCCCGAGAGTACCCGAGTAAATTTCTGGCGGAATGACCGCACCTCCGGTTAACTTGCCCGAAACGCCGGAATGGGGGAGGCGCCATGGCTGACGCACTCTCGGATGTCTTGCGGGTGGTGCGACTGGAAGGCGGCGTGTTTCTGCACGCCGAGTTCAGCGAGCCCTGGTGCATCGTGTCCCAGGCAACACCCGAGGACTGCGGCCCGCTGCTCACCGGCGTCGAGCACATCATCCTCTATCACTACGTGGTCGAGGGCCGGATGTTCGTGCAGATCGCCGACGGACCGCCGGTGGCGGTGAACGCGCGGCAGGCGGTGGTGCTGCCGCGCAACGACGAACACCGCATGGGCAGCGACCTGTCGCGGCCGGCCACCGATTCGCACGAGATCATTTCGCCCGCCACCGACGGCGGCCTCGCCGAGATCCATTACGGCGGCGGCGGCGCGCGCACCCGCGTCATCTGCGGCTTTCTCGGCTGCCAGCACTGCGGCGTCAATCCGTTGATCACGGCGCTGCCGGCACTGCTGCATCTGGACACCCAGCAGGGGGCCGCCGCCGAATGGATCCGCGTCTCCTTCGAGTTCGCCGCCGGCGAGATCGCGGCCGGGCGCGCCGGGTCCGACACGGTGCTCGCCAAGCTGTCCGAAGTCCTGTTCGTGGAAGCGGTTCGCCACCACATCGAGGCGCTGCCAGCGGACCAGACGGGATGGCTGGCGGGACTGCGTGACCCCTATGTGGCGCGTGCGCTGGCGCTCATTCACGGGCGCCTCTCCGAGCCGTGGACGGTCGACGAGCTGGCGCGCGAGGCCTGCATATCCCGGTCCGCTTTCGCCGAACGCTTCACCCGCCAGATCGGCGAGCCGCCGATGCACTACCTGGCGCGCTGGCGCCTGCAGGTCGCGGCGCACCGCTTGCGCCAGAGCCAGGACGCCGTGGCGCGGATCGGCTACGACGTTGGCTATGAGTCCGAGGCGGCCTTCGCCCGCGCCTTTCGCCGGCATTTCGGCGTGCCGCCGGCGGCGTGGCGCAAGAGCCGCGGGACGGCGGCGGCGGGATAGTCCGGGTTGCGCCGGCGGCAGCAGACGGCGGGGCAAACGCCGGCCACGTCTCCCTTGCGAAGGGCCTCCGATTGCGGTATGGGTGGATGAGGGCTAAGAAAACAAAAAGCGGAGGCGCGGCGGCGGGGCAATGATCCGGGCAGCTTAATTCTATCCGTTCTTTCGTTCACTTGCCGTGTAGGGTGAGCACTGGGCATCGAGATGACCCGTGATTGATGGCGTATTGCTGTTTCTCAAAAACGAATTGAATGCGCATCTCGGTCGCGATGGCGCCGTCGACGGCGGCGATGGTCTCGAAGACAAGGTCGTTTTTCTTGACGGGGAGAAGATGGACCCGGTCTCCTTCAAGCTCGGCGCCGTTACCCTTCTCCTCATCAATGTCGAGGAAGAACCGATATTGCGCGCCGCCGATCCCTATTCGCGGGTGGCGGCGGACGGAACGGCGTACAGCGCGCAACCGGACATCCGGGTCAATCTGTGCGTGATCTTCGTCGCTCGCTTCAAACAGTACGAGCAATCGCTCGCCCATCTTTCGAAGATTATTCAATACTTTCAAGTCAATCGCGTTTTCGACCAACGCAACGCGCCGTCTCTGGCGGACGGCATCGATAGATTGATTATGGAATTACTGACGCTGCCATTTTCAGAGCAGAACGACTTGTGGAATGCATTGCGTACGACCTACCACCCGTCCGTTCTCTACAAGGTCAAGACAGTCGTTTTCGAAGATCAGCAGGCGAAGTCCACCTCACCCGTTGCCGGATCGTCAATGAATGTCGTCCACTCAGGTCGCGCCGCTGTTTGATCTGCGCGTCACCCATGCCTTCTACACCGACGGCCGATGCGCCGATTTCGCCATCGAGCCCACCGCCGCGGCGTCGGCGACGATGCGGGGATTGCGCCTGATCTGCAAACCCGCCGGCGATCAGATCCGGGTGTTCGCCGGCCTCAATCCCGCTGGCCAGCCCTTTGCGTCGCTGGCATCGCCGCCGACGCTGGAATTCCTGCTGCGCCTGCGCTCGCCGAATCTTCCCCTGTTCACCGAGCTCGGCGATGTCGACGGCAAGGCGGCGCCGGTGTTTACCAACAGCGGCGTGGCCGTCGCCGATCCGCTGTCGCTGCGGCTGATCGACCGCCCGTCCCGCGCCGCGGAAACGCTGACGGTGCAGCGCCCCGATGCCGACGAGACCTTCGTGCTGGCGGGACGGCCGCGGCCGGACAGCACCCTCGCCGACCTTGCGGTCGCCGCCGGCGGCGCCGTCACCGGCATCAAGGCTTACGATCCCGCGCGCCGGCAAATCCGCGTCGACAGCCGCGCCGCCGCCGCGGGCGAGGCGTTCTCCCTGTCCTATCCCGTGCTGCCGCCGCGGCGGCCCGACGTGTTCGCGGACGTGGCGATCGTCGTTGACGATGCCCTGCTGCAGGCGAGCCTCGCCGCCGGACGGCCGCGCCGCTTTCAGATCCCGTTCGCCGCCAAGGCGGTGAGCTGGTGCTATTACCTGGTGACGACGCTGCCGACGCCGCTGGCGCAGTTGCGCATCGTCGATGCCAGCCCCGGCAATGGCGCCCCGCGCATCGTTTTCGGCGATGGCGGCCGCCGCGAGGTATCGGCCCAGCCGGATGCGGGCGACGCGGTGGCCCTCGACCTCGCCCGGCGCCATGGCGGCCGGCGGATCATCCGCTTCGTGTCCGACGCGCCGGTTCCCTGTCGGCAGTCGCCGGTGAAAAATCTCGAACTGCATGCGGGGGCGAACCGGCTGTTCGCCGCCCTGCCCAACCCTGGGCTGCATAATTTCGCAGCCCTGCGCGTGGCCGGCCCCTCGGCCACGCCGGCCCGTGAAGTCCTCTATGAAGTCGTTACGGTGATCGCGGATTAACTTTCAGACGGCGAGGCGAGAGATGAAAATTTACAAAACTCCCGGTGTGTACGTCGAAGAGATCTCGACCCTGCCGCCGTCGGTGGCGGAAGTCTCTACCGCCGTCCCCGCCTTCTTCGGCTACACCGCCAAGGGCGGCGGCGTCGCTCAAGTGAGCACGCTGCTTGAGTTCGAAACGCTGTTCGGCGGCGCCAAGCCCACCGAATTTACGGTAAAGACCGCCGCCAACCCAGCGACCGGCCAAGTCGACATCGAGAGCATACAACCAAAGCCCAATGACAAGCCGGCACCCGACCGCCTCCTTTACTACTGCATCAGTCACTATTTCAAGAATGGCGGCGGCCCGTGCTACATCATATCGCTGGGCAACTTCGACAAGGCGATCGCCAAGCAGGACTTCCTCAACGGCCTGGCGCTCCTCGAAAAGGAGGACGAGCCGACGCTGATCGTGCTCAGCGACGCCGTGCTGCTGGCCGAGGCGGACTACTTCGAGGTGTGTCAGGCGGCGCTCAGCCAGTGCAACACGTTAAAGGACCGCTTCCTCGTCCTCGACGTGCCCGGCGGCAAGGTGAGTGAGTTCCGCAATGGCATCGGCACCGATTATCTGTCCTACGCCGCCGCCTATCATCCCTACCTCGCCACCACCTTGAATTTCGAGTTCACCGAAGTCGGCGTCGAGGTCGAAACCGCCGGCATGGTCGTCCCGCCCACCTTGCGGGAACTGAAGCGGCCGGAGGCTGGCAAGGGGATCGTCGTCAGCCATACGGGCGGCGAGGCGGAGGCGCCAAAGGTGGTGATCGTCGCCGGCGACGGCGCGGTCGCCCTGGCGTTCGCCATCGATGCGGCCACCACCCAGCTGACGATCACCAACACCGCGACGAAGACCGGCGCCGACATCGCCGCGGCGTGGACCACCTTCAAGGCAGCGAACCCGACGGGCGGCTTCGACGTCAAGCAGGACGATGACGGCTCCGCCACCGTCGCCGCCACCGCCGCCGCCGGCGTCAGCCTGCCCAAGGTCGGCGGCGGTCCCGGCGCGAAAGCGACGCTCGCCAGCCTCAAGACCTCGCAGACGGCGCTGTACAACAAGATCAAGGAGGCGATGGGCAAGCAGCGGGTGACGCTGCCGCCGAGCGCGACGATGGCCGGCATCTATGCGCGGGTCGACCGCGACCGCGGCGTGTGGAAGGCGCCGGCGAACGTCAGCGTCTTCGCCGTCACCGGCCCGACGGCGAAGATCACCGACGCCCAGCAGGAAAGCTTGAACGTCGATCCCACCGCCGGCAAGTCGATCAACGCCATCCGCGACTTCACCGGCAAGGGCACCCTCGTCTGGGGCGCGCGCACCCTCGCCGGCAACGACAACGAGTGGCGCTACGTGCCGGTGCGCCGGCTGTTCATCACCATCGAAGAATCGACGAAGAAAGCGAGTGCCTTCGCCGTCTTCGAGCCCAACGACGCCACCACCTGGCTCAAGGTCAAGGGCATGATCGAGAGCTACCTTTATGGCCTGTGGGAACGGGGCGCGCTGGCGGGCTCGACGCCGGACGCCGCCTACTACGTCAATGTCGGCCTCGGCAAGACGATGACGCCGCAGGATGTGCTGGAAGGGCGGCTGATCGTCGAGATCGGCATCGCCGCCGTGCGGCCCGCCGAGTTCGTCATCATCCGCTTCATGCACAAGCTGCAGGAAGCCTAAGGCCGGGCCGGCGGCGCCGCCACGGCGGCCGGCCGGTCCCCGAATTCTGTCGAAGGCTTGTTGGAGGTAACGTTCGATGGCCGTTTCCGCTCAGGACATCAAGAAGGCCTATCCCCTTCCCGTCTACAACTTCCGCGTCGAGATCGGCGCCGACGCCGTCGCCTTTTCCGAGGTTTCCGGACTGTCGATCGGCTTTGAGGCGACAACCTTCAAGGAGAGCCCGATCGAAAGCGGGGCGCCGGGGCCGCGGGTGATGCACATGCCCTCGCAGCCGACGGCAACCAACGTCACCCTGAAGAAGGGGGTGGCACGGGCAACCAGCGTCGCCGCGCTGTACAAGTGGATCAGCGCGACAACGCTCAATCAGATCGAAAAGAAAGACATCTTCGTGCGTCTGTGCGACGAGAGCGGCGCGCCGGTGATCAGCTGGAAGATCATCAACGCGTTCCCGACCAAGCTCGATGGCCCCGCCTTCGACGCCAAGTCCAACGACGTGGCGCTGGAGACCATGGAGTTGCGCGCCGACGGCATCACCATCGAGGAAGCGTAAGACCGCCGATGGCTGAGAGCGCCGCCGTTCAGAAAGCCAGCTACCCGCTTCCCGTCTACAACTTTCGGGTAACGGTGGACGGGGAATCGGTGAGCTTTGCCGAAGCCTCGGGGCTGAACATCGAGTGCGAAACGGTGACCTACCGGCACGGGCTCAGTTTTTCCGAAGGCGAGCAGCTGACCCGCTACCGCTTCCCCAAGTACACGCCCATGACGCTGAAAAAGGGCACGGTGGCGCGCGGGGGCTTTCTCTACGACTGGCTGATCGCGTCCGGCGCGGCGGCGCGGGCGATCGCCGTCAGCCTTTGCGACGAGAAGGGCAAGCCGGTGGTGGTCTGGCGGATCGCCAAGGCGGTGCCGGTCAAGCTGGCGGCGCCGACGTTCGACGCCAATACCAACCAGGTCTCGATCGACACCCTCGACCTGATGATCAGCGGCGTGTCGGTCGAACATCCCTAGTGCACAGCCCCATTCGGATGGGTCAGATGTGCACTAGAAACAATAGGTTGCGTGCAGCGACCGCGCATTTTTTGAATGCGCCGCTGCACGAGCCGCGGACGGACTGGCCCGCTGCGCCGGCGGGCGCGCCGCCGCCTGTAGAACGAGGAGCGAACGGTCGTGCTTGCGGATGACATTGTCCTCGGCTTTCGCTTCGGGGTTTTCTTCTTCGTCGGCGGGATCATTCCCAACCCGCTCGACATCCGCTTTCAGAAGGTTTCGGGCCTCAGCGCCACCGTCGACACCCAGACACTGCGCGAGGGCGGCCAGAATCTCTACACGCACAAGTTGCCGCAGTCGATCACCTACGGCAACCTCGTGCTGGAGCGGGGCATGGTGGTCGGCTCGCCGCTGAACATCGAGTTCAACATCGCGATGTCCCTGTTCAAGTTCTTCCCGTCGAACGTGCTCGTCACCGTGTTCAACGAGGACATGGCCCCCCTCGCCGGCTGGCTGTTCATCAAGGCCTACCCGGTTCGCTGGGCAACCTCCGATCTGAACGCCACCGACAAGACGATGATCATCGACACCTTCGAGCTCGCCTACACGCGCATGCAGATGGTGCGGATCTAGGCCATGCCGATCGAAATCAAAGAACTGGTCATCCGCGCCGTCGTCGATCCGGCGCCCGACAGCGATCCGCCGGCGGCGGCAGCGCCGGACCGCGCCGCGATCATCGAAGCCTGCGTCGAGGAGACCTTGCGCATCCTGCGGCGAGCGAAGGAGCGCTGAGCCGTGGCGTTTCCCGATCTGTTCAAACTCGAAAAGCTGAAGATCGCCGCCTACGAGAACGCCCAGCGGCAGACCGGGCAGGAGACCGGCGAATTCGAGGCGATGTTCAATCCGCAGTCTTTCAGCCAGAGCTTCCGCACCCAGTATGTGCCGGGGGCCGGCCTCAACAGCGGGGCGCAAAGCGCCACCTTCGTCCGCTCGCTGCCCACTTCGCTGCAAATCAAGCTGCTGCTGGATGGCACCGATGTCGAGGAAATGGGGCTGGTTACCCTGTTTTCCACACCGAAGACGGTCAAGCAGCGCATCGATGACTTCCTCGCCCTCGCCTATCATGTGCAGGGCCAGACGCACGAGCCGAGTTTCCTGAAAGTCGTCTGGGCGGGCTGCCTGGACTTTGCCTGCCGCCTCGCCGGCGTCACCATCTCCTATACCACCTTCGACCGCGACGGCGCGCCGCTGCGGGCGGAACTCGATCTCAGTCTCGTCGCCGATGACGACCTGCAGCGGCAGTTGGCGCGGGCGGCGCTGTCCTCGCCGGACGTGTCCCACTCGCGGATCGTCGCCAGCGGCGATACGCTGCCGCTGATGACGAAGGCGGTCTACGGCACGTCGCGCCATTACCTGCGGGTCGCCCGCGTCAATGGGCTGAGCCACTTCCGCCAGCTCAAACCGGGGCAGGAGCTGCTGTTCCCGCCCCTCGCCAGCAAGTCGCGGCCGGGGCGATGAGCGAGCCCTCGTCCGCCATCATCGTTCCGACGATCCTCGTCGACGGCAGCGCGCTGGCCGATACCCTCGCCGTCGTCTCCATCGACGTGCTGAAGGAGGTCAACCGGGTGCCGCGGGCGCGCCTTGTCCTCGTCGCCCAGGGCGAGGTGCTGGCGCAGGCGGATCTGCTGCGCGGCAGTCCCTTCGCCACCGGCGCCGAGGTCGAGATCCGGCTGCGGCCGGCCGACACCGATATCACCGTGTTCAAGGGCGTGGTCAGCGGCATCGGCATCCGCATGGGGTCCGGGGCGCCCGCCCTGCGCGTCGAGCTGCGGGACCAGGCGATCAAGCTCACGCAGAAGCGGCAGGCGCGAGTGTTCACCGAGTCCACCGACGCGGACGTCATTTCGGCGATCGTTGGCGATGCCGGCCTGCAAACCGGCGACGTGCCGGCGACCGAGCCGACGCATCCGGCGCTGGTGCAGTCCTACGCCACCGACTGGGATTTCATCGTCAGCCGCGCCGAGGCGACGGGCTTCGTCGTCGTCGTCGACGATGGCGTCGTCTCCCTCAAGCCGATGGCGATCGCCGGGGCGGCGGCGGCGTCGCTGACGCCGGCCGCCGGCGGCTTTGAGGCGATCGAGTTCGAGTTCGATACCACCCAGCAGCATCCCGGCATGGTTGGCGTCGGCTGGAATGCCGACGACCTGACCACCGCCGAGCCGTCCGAGGCGGAGGTCCTCGACGTTCCGCAGGGCGGCGTCGGCACCACCGCCGTCGGCGGCGAAATCGGCTTCGATACCTATGTGCTGACCCACCTCGTGCCGATGCCGCAGCCGGAGGTGCAGGCCTGGGCCAACGCCCGCATGGCGCGCAGCCGCCTCGCGCTCATCCGCGGCCGCCTCGCCGCGACCTTCCTCCTCGACGTCAAGCCGATGCAGGTGGTGAGCCTGGAGGACCTCGGCGATCGGTTCAACGGCGACGCACTCGTCACCGGCGTCCGCTACCGCTTCGATGCCGACGGCTTTCGCACCGATCTGCAATTCGGCCTGTCGCCCGAACCGTTCAGCCGCGAGCCGGACATCAGCGACGTCGCCGCGGCGGGCCTGCTGCCGGCCGCCACCGGCTTGCAACTCGGCGTCGTCACCGACATCGAGGATCCCGAAAGCGCCATGCGGGTGAAGGTTCGCATTCCCGCCATCAGCGCCGACAGCGATCTGTGGGCGCGGGTCACCGCCCCCGATGCCGGCAACGAGCGCGGCATCGTCTTTCGGCCGGAGGTCGACGACGAGGTGGTGGTGTCGTTCCTCGGCAACGATCCGCGGTACCCCATCGTCATCGGCCGCTTGCACGGCACCAAGAACGTGCCGCCCGAAGACTTCGCCGACAATTCCGCCGACAACATCGCCAAGGGCATCGTCACCCGGTCGGGCTTGACGCTGGCGTTCGCCGATGCGGAAAAGCCGTCGATCACCATCACCACGCCGGCGGGCAACCAGCTGCTGCTCGATGACGACGGCAAGACCGTCACCCTCACCGATGAGAACGGCAACAGCATCGCCCTGAACGACGAGGGCATCAGCATCACCACCGGCAAGGCGCTCAAGATCGAGGCCGACGGCAAGGTAACCATCAAGGGGCAGGAGGTGGCGATCAATTGACCACGGAAACCCGCGTGATCGGCGCCCGCCGGGGCGTCAGCCCGGCGCGATTGGCGGGGCCGCAATGACCGAAGATCCGTCGTTCCTCGGGCGCGGCTGGCGGTTTCCGCCGCGCTTCGGCGCCGGCGGCCGTGACGTGGCGATGGTCGCCGGCGTCGAGGACATCCGCGAGAGCCTGGAAATCCTGTTCGCCACCGAAATCGGCGAGCGGGTGATGCGGGAGGACTTCGGCTGCAGCCTGGCGAGCTTCGTGTTCGAGGAGATCGACCGCACGCTGCTGACCCGGCTGCGCGCCGCGGTCGCCGACGCGATCCTCTATCACGAAACGAGGATCCGGCTGGATGGCATCGACATCACGGAGAACCGGGACGTGCCGGGGCTTTTGCAGATCGCCATCCACTACACCGTGCGTGCGACCAATTCGCGTTTCAACATGGTCTATCCCTTCTACGTCAAGGAGGCGACGGCGGCAGGACGCTGAGCCGTCTGCGAAAACCGAGGCGGGGACACCCCGGCGATGAGCGACTTTGTTTTGATCGATGGCGACCTTGCGATGTTCATGCCCAACTTCGGCGCCGCCGTTGTCGTCGTCCGCCCGGGCACGCTGAGCGGCAGTGGCCCCGGCAAGGCATGCGGCAAGGCGATCTGCGTCGATGGCGATGAGGGCGGGGTCAGCGTGCCCGGCTGCGTTTATCTGACGCCGCAGTATTCCATACCGGGCACCGGCACGCTGTCGATCGACTCCCTCGCCGGCGATCAGAAGGCCGCGAAGACCAAGACCGGCGATAAGGCGGTGCTGCTCAAGGGCTCGACGTTCACCGCCAAGTTCGAAGTGCAGTCGCCGGCGATGCAGCCGCCGCCCGGTCCCGGATCGCCGATCCCGGATTCGACGACCCAGTACTCGGGCAGCGGCCAGTTCGTGACGACCAACTTCACCGTCAAGGCCGGATAACGGCCCGGGGCTTAGGGACACTGGGCGAATGCCGAAACCGCTGAACGAAGCTGCCCCCCTGCATCGCGACGGCACCAGCCGTGGCGCGCGCACGTCGGCGGCGTTGCAGCCCGACAGCGTCGGCATCGACGAACGCGGCATCGCCGACATGCTGGCCTTCGCCCGGCAACTCGCCGGCAGGATCGTCTACTATGACGATGGGAACATGCCGGCGGGCGACTGGGCGGACTTTTTCGACGGGATCGGCACCGGCGATGGCGGGATCCCCGTTGCCGACGTGGCGGCGTTCGTCCGCGATCCCACGGCCTTCGCGGGCGAACGGCATGCCGCCCTGCGCCGCCCCCATGTCATGCTGTTGCTCGCCTTCCTGCATCTGGCGCAAACCGGCCGCGATGCCTTGAACGGCATCACCGGCCGCCACCTCGACTATTACTTCCGCGACGTGCTGCGGATGGTGGCGAGGCCGGCCGCCGCCGACCGCGCCTTCGTTCTGTTCGAGCCGGCGAAGGGCGCGGCGTTTGCCGAAGTTCCGCCGGGCACGCGCCTCGCCGCCGGCCGCGACGTCGCCGGACGGGAACGGATCTATCGCACCCTGCGGCCGCTGATCGTCAGCCGCGCCGAGGTCGCGTCGGTTCGATCCGTGTTCGCCGAGAAGCGCATCATCGGCATCGCCGAGGCGCGCACCGGGCTGACCGGGACCCAGGAAGAGCGCTTTCTGAATATGCTTCGCCTGCCACTCGGCGATCCGGAACCGGGCGATCCGCTGCCGCCGTACGGCGATGGATCGGTGGTCGATTTTCCCCGTCTGCAGGCGCTGGCGGCACTGGTCGGCTTTGCCGAGGGCACGCTGTTTGTTCACCTGTTCGAGTTGCGCAAGCTCATCGCGATGAAGCGCCGCCGCGACGGTGCGGACGGCGAGTGGCGGCAGATCAATACCATCCTGCAGGCGGCGGGCCGGAGGAAGCGCAATGACGGCGGCTGGGCGCTGGCGCCCGCCGACCCCCGCGATTTCAACGCCAATCTGGCGAAGGCGCTGGACGGCATGCCGAACTTTGCCGGCCTGCCGGAGATCGAGACCGTCGACGATCTCTATACGCAGCGGCACCGCGCCGACGCGCGGGCGGCGATCGGCAGCATCCTGTTCCTCAGCGAGCGCGACTTCGTGCGGATGATGGACCTCAAGCGCGGCGTTGACGCGGACTGGAAGATCATCAACGGCTTGTTGGAGGAAGCCGGACGGCGCAAGCGCAACGACGCAACATACGTCTTGCCGGCGGGCAATCCGGCCGATTTCACGGGCAATTTCGCCGCTGCCCTGGGGCCGGTGGATTTCGCAGCCGTCGGCGTCGGCAATCTCGATGCCTACGCCGATGCGGTTGTCGCCGTCGAACGCTATGCCTTCATGCCGGGGGAAAGCTTCGCCCGGGTGATGGCCACCGCCATGAAAGCGGAGGCGGCGACGACGGCGAAGGAGTGGGCGGCCGTTTACGCCACCCTCGCCGATGCCTACACGCAGAAGGTCTATTTCAAGCGGCGCAACGCGCTGGCCAGCGCCCGCAAGGCCGCCGGCAGCGCCGCCGAGGGCTTGCGCGCGATGCTGGCCATCGCCCTTGGCGAGACCGGCGCGGCGCCGACGGCAACCCTCCTCGAACAGCTCGGCGATTTTGTCGCAGCGGCCGCCGAACTGGCGAAGGTGCGGACGATCGCCGAGGACATCGCGGCCAACCGCCCGATCGCCGCGGCGCGCTGGGAGGAGGCGGAGGACATCCTGGAACGGGCGCAGCGGCAGCGGGAACGCCTGCCTCGGCCGGTGGCGCAGCGGGAGGAGTGGATCAACCTCTACGCCTATGAGGATGCCACCACCGTGCAGGTTCGCCCCGCGGAGGCCGGCGAGGGGCACCCGCGGTGGAAGCTGTTCGGCCGCCCGGCGCCGGCGCCACAGCCCGATGCGCCGCCGGCGGAAATCATCGGCTTTGCCATCGCCTCGCCGCTGCTGACGCTGACCGCCGGCACGCGGCAGATCACGCTGACCCTCGGCATGCTGAAAGCCGGCACCAAGACGCCGCTGATCGATGCGGCGGCGCCGCCGCCGTTCAGTGTGCGCATCAGCACGGCGAAGGGGTGGATCGAACCGCAGTCGGTGACCTTCGCCGACGCCGACTATGCCACGCTCGACGGCATTACGCCGATCCCGGCGGCGACGCCGCTGATTGGCCTGAAAATCACCCTGGTGTTCGCCGCCGACGCCGACGCGATCGCGCCGCCGCCGGTCGAGGACCGCATCGCCGAGTGTCCGTGGCCGGTGCTGCGGATCATGCTGCGCCCGATCTGGGACGCGGAAACGCAGCGGTTCGAGGCGCGTTACGCACAGTTCCGCGCGCTGCGGGTGGCCCGCGTTCACCTGCGGGCGGCCGTCGGCGGCTACGTCGATCCGCCGCATGCCTCCGGCGCGCTTGGCCTTTCGCCCCTGCTGCTGGAAAACGACGGCGGGACGCTCGATGGCAAGAAGCCGTTCGAACCGTTCGGCGGTGCGCCGGCGGTCGGCGCTCGCCTCGCCATCGGCCATCCCGATTTCGTCAACAAGCGCTTGCGGACCGTTCGCTTCCGCCTCGACTGGATGGGCGGTCCGGGCAACCTGGCGACGCACTATGCGGCCTATGGGGCGCAGGTCGGCGCGTCATTCGCGGTGAAGGTCAACATCGTCGACAGCGGCGTTCGTGTCACCGAGATCCGGGCGAGCGCCCCGCTGTTCAACGGCACCGACGCGACGAAATCCCACACCATCGCCATCTCGCCGATCGCCGACACCGACCGCCCCTACGCTCCGCCCGCGACCGAACCGCCGGCGGCGCAGGTGCGGGCGGCGCGGCGCTTCCTGGAATGGGAACTCTCGCCAAACGATTTCAAGCATTCCACCTATCCCTCCCTCGCCACGCAAAAGTCCCTGGAGCTGGCCGCGGCCATCGCCAACCTCGCCGCCAAGAAACGCGAGGAGGAGATCAAGGCCAGCGACTATGCCGTCCAGCCGCCATACACACCCAAGCTGAAGTCGCTCAGCGTCGACTTCATCGCCGGCCATGAAGTGGTCATGGAACGCTACCAGCGCGGCGCGGAAACCGACCAGATCTTCCACATCCACCCGTTCGGCTATACCGAGGCGCATCCCACCGTACCCGGACAGGGTCATCCGCTGCTGCCGGCCTACGACAACGAGGGGGAGCTGTATATCGCCATTGCCGGCGCCAAGCCGCCGCAGACGCTGTCGCTGCTGTTCCAGCTCGCCGAGGGCAGCGCCGACCCGGACGTGGCCGGCCGTCAGGTCGAGTGGAGCTACCTCGACGCCGACGGCTGGCGGGCATTCGGCGATGGCGGCATCGTCGAGGAGCAGACGCAAGGCCTGATCAACTCCGGCATCATCACCTTCAAGCTCCCGGCCACGCTCCCCGCGGCGCCACCGGACCCGCGGTTGCCCGCCGGCCTCTTGTGGCTGCGCGCGGCGATGGCGCTCGGCACCCGCGGCGTCTGCGATGCGGTCGCCCTTCATCCGCACGCGGCGCTCGCCGAGTTCGTCGACGCCGGCAACGCGCCGGAACACTACCGCTCGCCGCTGCCGGCGGGATCGATCAAGTCGCTGGCGGATCCGCTGCCGGCGATCGCGCGCGTGCGCCAGCCCTACACCTCGTTCGGCGGCAAGGTCGCGGAAGATCGTCCCTCCTTCTACACACGGGTCAGCGAACGGCTGCGGCACAAGCGGCGCGCCGTCACGCTGTGGGACTACGAGCGGCTGGTCCTGGAGGAATTCCCGGAAATCTACAAGGTCAAATGCCTGCCGGCGCGCCTCGCCGATGACGCCGACGGCGGCGGTCAGGTCCGCCTGATCATCATTCCCGATATCCGCCACAAGCGGCCGGCCGACCCGTTCGAGCCGAAGGCGCCCGCCGCCCTGCTGGCGCGCGTTGCGGCTTTTGTGAAACCGCTGCTGTCTCCCGCCGTCCGCCTCGTCGTCAGCAACGCCAGCTACGTGCAGGTGCGCATCCGCGTCGGCGTGCGTTTCCGCACCGCCGGCAACGAGGGGTTCGACAGGCAGCGCTTGAATGACGAACTCAACCGCTACCTGTCGCCATGGGCCTTCGATGAAGGCGCCGATATCGCCATCGGCCGCCGCATCTACGCCAACAGCCTCGTCACCTTCATCGATGAGCGGCCCTACGTCGACTTCGTCGCCGGCATCAAGCTGTTCGCCAGCGACGACGGCGTCAATTTCGTACTGGCGAAAACGGACGCGGAGGATGGCGACTATGTGTCGTCGGATCGGCCCGACGCGGTGCTGGTCGCCGCACGACAGCACGAGATCGATATTATCGCTGAAGACATATTCAAACAGGAAGAATTTTCGGGAATTGGTTATATGAAAATCGAGTTGGATTTCGTGGTTAGCTAATAAATTTTCTTTCGATAGCGAACAGTGCGTGATGACGGCCGGCTGAATGTCAACTTTTTCTGAGGGTACATCAGATGAATATCGATGAGGGGAAAAAATCGCGGGCGGCCCTGAAGAGTTACTTCGTCAAGAACGCGATTCCGACGGAAGCTCAGTTTGCCCAGTTCATCGACAGCGGCCTCAATCAGCGCGACGACGGTCTCGTCAAGGCGGCCGGCGATCCGCTGAGCATCGAGGCCGCCGGTGATGCCGCCAGCTTCAAGAAGGCGATCAACTTCTACAGCACGTTCGCCGACGCCGACCCGGCGTTCACGCTGCTGTTGCGGCCCCGCGCCAACATCAACGACCCCAACACCGGCCGGCTCGGACTGAGCATCGGTGACGCCGCCGGCAATTCGCGCCTGTGCGTCGATGCCGCCACCGGCAACGTCGGCATCGGCACGACGGCGCCGGCGGAACGGCTCGACGTCGCCGGCCGCGTCAAGGCCAGCACGCTCACGATCGGTCCGTGGCCGAACAACCAGGCCAATTATGTGTTCGTCGGGGCCAACACCCTCAACCAGAACGCGCCGGTCAACTACGCCTTGTTGCAGGGAGCGGCAGGCGCCGATGCTGGCCGTACCTTTCTCAATTCGCCGGTGGATATCCGCTTTCGCATCGCCAACACCGATCGGATGCTGCTCACCGGCGACGGCCGGCTCGGCATCGGCACCGGCGCACCGCAGCGCTCGGTCCATGTGGAAGGCAGCGAGATCCACAGCGGCGGGTCCGGGAGCGGCTTTTCCTTCGGCAATCGCCAGACCACGACATTCGTCGACAATGGCGCCGATGGCGAGCGGTGGGTGCTGTACGCGTCGGCGAATGTCGCGCGCCTATGGTCGGCGGGCGGCGATCGGCTGACGGTGACCGCCGCCGGCGAACTCACGGTCACCGGCATGATCCGCTCGGGCCGGCTGGTCACCGGATCGTGGCCGGCGAACCCGAACAGCTATGCGTTCTTCGGCAACAACTCGCTGGATCACAGCAATGCCGGCAACTACGCGCTGCTGCAGGAAACCAACACCGGCCGCACGTATCTGAATTCCCCTGCCGACATCCGCTTTCGCATCGGCAATTCCGAGATGATGACCCTCGCCAACAATGGCGACTTTACAATAACTCAAGGGGCTCTACGCGTCGGTGGCTCCGATATCTACTTTACGCAGACGAACCACAATCACACCGGCATCGGCAATGCATCCGGCCACGCCGCCATCGAGAATGCCGCCGACTATGGCGCTCTGATGATCCTCGGCCGCCAGACGCCGGGCAAGCGGGTCGTCAAGCTGTGGGACGAGCTAACGGTCCACGGCGGGCTGATCGTGCAGCGCAGTCATACGATCAAGCTTGGTGTTCCCACCGCCACCTATGGCAACGACGGGATCCGTGGCGAGCCCAACCTGTGGCTCGACGCCGCCGGCACCGTGCTGATCAAGCAGGGCTTTCAAAGCCGCGGCATGGATGTCGCCGAGCGGTTCCCGACCACCGAAAGCCTCGAGCCCGGCGCCGTCGTCGTCTTCGACGAGGATGCGCACGCGATCCGGCGCTGCTCCGCCGCCGCCGACCCGCGCGCCGTCGGCATCGTCTCCGGCGAGGCCGCGTTCATCCTTGGCATCGACGACGCGGAGGTGCCGGTGGCGCTGTGCGGGCGCGTGCCGTGCTTCGTTGACGCCGATGTGCTGCCGATCCGCTCCGGCGACCTGCTGACCACCAGCGCGACGCCCGGCCACGCGCAGCGCGCCGCCGATCCCGCCGCCTGTCCGGGTGCGATCATCGGCAAGGCGCTGACGTCGCTTGCCTCGGGCAAGGGCAGCGTGCTGGTTCTGGTCAACACCTACTGAGGGGCGGCGCGCCATGCGACAGCAGCTGCAAGATCGGCTTAGCGCCCTGAAAACGGAGTTCCAGCGGGGCGAGGAACGGCTCGGCCAGATCGAGGGCGAGGCGGCGCAGTTGCGGCAGATGCTGCTGCGGATCTCCGGCGCCATCCAGGTGCTGGAGGAGGAACTGGCGAAAGGCAACGGCGCGGCCGCCGGCGGCGACACCGAGGTGGCGTGATGGACCCGATCACCCTTGCCGACGGGCCGCCGGAGCATCCGATCCTCGATTACGACGGCCTGGTGCGCGAGGGCCTGCGCCAGTTGGAGCGGATGTCCGACGGCCAGTGGACGGACTTCAACAGCCACGACCCCGGCATCACCATCCTCGAAACGCTGTGCTACGCGCTGACCGACATCGGCTACCGGATCTTTCACCCGGTGCCGGACCTGCTCGCCAACGGCGGCGCCGATGCCCGCGCCAATCTGTTCAGTGCCGGCGAGGTGCTCAGCGGGCGCGCGGTCACCATCGCCGACCTTCGCCGCGTCGCCATCGATGTCCAGGGCGTCAAGAACGCCTGGGTCGAGCCGGCGGAACTGCCGAGCGTGCGCCTGCGGTTCGATGACGGGGCCAAGGAGCTGTCCGTCGATGGTGCGACGGCCACCGCCACCGCCCCGTCCGAGAGCGCCGAGAGCGTGGTCCTGCGCGGCCTGTATCGCGTGCTCATCGAAAAATCGGATCTCGAGGACATCGATGGGCCGACGTTGCGCCGCGCCGTGGCGAGACGTCTGCACGCCCACCGCAACCTCTGCGAGGATTTCGATGACATTCGCGTCCTCGATACCCAGCCGATCGCCGTCTATGCCAGCGTCGAGATCGGCGAGCTGGAAAACGCCGAGCATGTTCTCGTCGACATCTATGAGCGGATCGCCACCTACATTTCTCCGGCCATCCCGTTCCTGACCCTCACCGACCTGCTGGCCCGCGGCGTCGCCATCGACGACGCCTTCGACGGTCCGGCGCTCGATCGCGGATTTGTCGATGAGGCGGCGCTGAACGCCGCGCGCCGCCGCCGTGCGCTCTACGTCTCGGATCTCGTCCGCGAGATCACCGGTATCAGCGGCGTGCGGGCGGTCCGCCGGCTGCGGCTCGGCAAGCCGGGACTGGGCAGCGGCGAGCCGTGGACGCTGACGCTTGACGATCCCAACACGACGCCGAAGTTCAGCCCCGACGATAGTCGCATCGACATGTTCAAGGGACCGCTGGCGCTGACCATCGACGAAGCGGCGCGTAAGCGCGTTGCCGCGGCGTTCGGCGACCGGCTGCGCTCGGCCCGCCTGTACAAGCCGCTGGCGCGCGATCAACGGGACGCGCCGGTGCCGGCCGGCACCGGCCGCGATGTCGCCACCCACGTTCCGCTGGAAGCCGAATTCCCACTCGCCTACGGCATCGGCCGTGGCGCGCTGCCACCGTCGACGCCGCCGGCGCGCCTCGCCGCCGCCAACCAGCTGCGCGGCTACCTCGCCTTTTTCGATCAGATGCTTGCCAATACCTTGGCACAGCTTGCGCACGTCGGCGATCTGCTGTCGTTCGACGCCGACGGCACCCAAAGCTATTTCTCGCAGCCGATCGCCAACGCGGCGGACGAGGTCTCGACGGTGCCGGCGCTGGCGCCGCTGTTTGCCGCCGGCTTCGACGCCAGCGAATTGCAGGCGATGATCGAGCCGCCGGGTTCGCCAAGCGCCGCCCTCCGCCGCAACCGGTTCCTCAACCACCTGCTCGCCCGCTTTGCCGAGGAGATGACCGACGACCCCCTGGTCACCGCCGCCGCCGCCGCCGGTGCGGGCGGCATGGCGCCGCTGCTCGCCGCCAAGCGGGCGTTCCTGAGGCGCTTGCCGTGGCTCGGCGGTGGGCGCGGCAGCGGCGTCAACTATCTCGCCTCGGAAGGTCCGGACACCGTGCCGCCGCTGGCGGAACGGCTGCGCCTGAAGCTGGCGCTGCCCGAGGGCGACGATGGCCGCTTTTTCATCGTTGAGCATATCCTGCTGCGCGCCATCGGCGCTGATGCCGTGCAGAATCTGCCGTTTCTCGCCGCCGCCGAAAGCCGCGATCCGTTTTCGCTGCAACTCAGCTTCGTCTTCCCCGATCGGCTGAAGCCGCTGGCGCCGCTGATCGAGCGTCTCGTCCGCGAGGAAACGCCGGCCCACCTGGTCCCCTACATCCACTGGCTCGGCGAGGCGGAACTGGCCACCTTCGCCGCCGCCTACGGCGACTGGCTGGCGATGCTGCGGCGCTACGCCCTCGGCGATACCTTGGGACTCGAAGCGGATAGCACGCCATGACGACGCCCCGCAGCCGGCAGTTTCGCGATGCACGGGACCGGATCATCGATCTGCTGGGGTTCGGCGAAACCTACCCCTTGCGCGATCTGCCGGTCCGCGACGAACGGCTGACCGTTTCCTTCGGCGCCACGGCGACGATCCCGATCGAAACCACCCAGAGAGGCGTCGAGTACGGTTTGCGGACCAAGCAGGGCGAGAGCGTCGGCACGGCGCTGGTCAGCGATGGCGATACGCTGCTGCTGGCGAGCCCGCGCATCGTCGAGGACATCACCTTCACGGTGCGCGCGCGCAAGCCAACCGGCCGCACCGCCGATCTGTTCGAAACCGCGACGGTCAAGGTCGGTCTCGACATCGGCCTCGCCGCCGCCTTCCGACCGCCGGTGCCGCAGCCGCCGATCGTTGCCTTCGGCGCCGCCGTCGAGGTGGAGATCGCGAGCAGCCAGGAGGGCGTCGACTATCGCCTCGTGCACTTCCCCAACGGCGAGCCGGCCAATCCCGAAAGCATGCCCCAGGCGGCCAACGACGTGATCCTTTCCGAAAACCAGGCCACCGTGCGCGGCACCGGGGCGACGATCGTGCTGCGCAGCCGGCCGATGACCGAAGATACGGTGATCGCCATCCGCGCCATCAAGATCTTCGACGCGGCGGACGCCCGCCCGCCACAGACCAACATCCTGAAAGTCCGGCTGCCGCTCGGCGTCGCTGCCAACCCGGGCCTCGCCCTCGCCGTGTCGCCGGCGCCGATCGTCCCGTTCCAGGGCGATGCCACCGTCCGCATCCCGGCCACGCAAGCGTCGGCTCACTATCAGGCCTTCGCCCGCCGCATCTTCGATCACGAGTTTCGGCACGGCACGCCGGCCGGCACCCCGGGAACGCTGCGGGTACGCGTCGACGGCGAGGACGATGTGATCATCGCGGCGCCGGAACGGCCCGAGGACGGCTCCGACCTTGCGGGCTGGAAGCCGCTCGCCGACGCGCAGGCGGGGACCGGCGGTGATCTGGCGATGACCCTGCCGGCGGCCACCGACGACAGCCTGGTGCTGGTGCGCGCCAGCAAGCGGCACGCAGTGGCCGACGGCGAGGCGGTGCCGTCGGCGGTGTGGCTGAGCGCCACCGCCGCCGTGCTGGTGCAGCCGAATCCGAAACCGCGCCTGCGCCTTCTCGCCGTCATCGAAGGCGATCGGACGACGGGAGCGCTGGGCATCGATGGGGGACAGCCGGGCGTCTTCTATGCCCCGCAACTGCTTCCCGCCCGCAGCCAGCCCTTCCCGCTCCCCGCCTATCAGCACAAGCGCGATGAAACGGACGCCCGCCTGAACAAGGGCGTCGGACAATTGAAGCTGGGGGTGGATTTCGTCATCGCCACCGATCCGGCGGCGGAGGCCGTCACCGGACCGCCGGCGGAAACGCCGCCGGCGGTGCCGATCATCGTTGGCGATCCCCTCGCCGTCGGCTCGCGGCTTGGCTTTGCCGCGATCAAGGCACAAACCCGCGTCGGCGCCAGCCTCACCACCGAGGCCGAAATCCTCGCGGCACCGAAGGTCCGCCTCGACGCCGCCATCATCGATCATGGCACCGAAGCCAGGGCCATCATCAGCGACAGCCGCGCCGATGAAACCTATGCCCTGATCATCGGCAACAAGACCGTCGTGCCCGCCGCCGCCGGCAACGGTGCCGAGCTCGTCCTGCGATCCGGCCGGCTGCAACAGGACGCCGTGCTGGTGGTCGCCAGCGTCCGCGATACCGGGGCCACCGCCATCGAGCGGCGGGTTACCTTGGCGGTGACCGTCCGCCCCAACCCCGCCCTCACCGTCCGCGCGGTCAACGCGGCGGTGGCGAAGGATGGCGAGACCGCCATCGTCGTCGAACGCAGCGAGCGCGGCGTCGACTATCAGTTGCTGACGGGCGACACCAAGGTCGGTGAGCCGATCGCCGGCAGCGGCCGATCCATCACCCTGCCCACCGGACCGATCGCCGCGGACACCACGTTCACGATCCGAGCCACCAAGACGGCCGTCCCCGCCGCCTCGATCATCCTCGCGTCACCGGTGACGGTGACCGTGATCGTCGTCGACGGCTGAGCGGTTGGCGATGACGGCGGCCCGCCACGCCATCCGCCGGCTGACCTTCGAGGTGCGCTGCCGCGATGTGGGTGCCGCGCCGCATCTGCAGGACACCATCCGCGGCCTCATCGCCGCCGACATCGCGCCGCTGCTCGCCCGCTGTCTCGATGCGGTCGCCGATCCGGAGCACCATGACCGGATCGAGCGGCTGGAACTGGACCTCGGCATCCTGAGCTCGCAACGCCTGCGCGACGAGCTGCCGACGCGGATCGAAGAGCGGCTGCGCGCCAGCTTGCGCGCGGCGATCCCGGTGGAGCGGCGCCGCGATGCCGTCGCCGCGGCGCCGGCCGGTGTGCCGGCGGTGGCGCTGATCGGCCACTTCCTGCAGACGGGACGACTGCCGTGGTGGAGCGAGGTGCGGGCGGGCACGCCGGTGATCGACGCGTTCGACGAGGCGATGCGCGCCGCGCCCGCCGCGCTGGCCGCCGTCGTTCGCGGTTTTGCCGGCGATTTCCGATCCCTGAGCGCGCTGAACCGGCTCATCCGCGTTCTCGATGACGCCCGCCTCGAGGCGCTGACGGCGGTGCTGGCGCCCACCGTCGCCGCGCTGCCCCGCCCGCTCCTCGCGCGCCTCGATCAGCGTCAGTCGGACCGCCAGCTGGATCGGGACGCGCTGCGGGCCGCCGTCTGGCGGCAAGCCCTGCGCAGCGCCGGTACGGCGGCGCCGACGATCACGCCCGCCGATTCTCTCGGTTCGATCCTCGCCGGCCTGACCGGCGTCCTGGCGACCAGCCTGAACACGCTCGTCAAGGCCTTGACCGACGGCGCACCCGGTCCGGCCGCCACCACCTCCGCATCGCCGCCGCTTGACAGCGCCCTGTCGGCGCTGGCGGCGCGCCTGCCGGCCACCAGCGATCGCAGCGCCCCGGCCGCCGCCGACCGCGGCCCTGCCATCGTCGATGCGCAGCTCGCGGCCGTTCTCGACGAATCGCCATGGGATGCCGCCGCGATCTCGCGGCTGCTGGCGGCGCTGTCCCCCCTCGTCCCGGCCCTGCCCGCCGCCGACCGGCCGCACGTCCTTTCCGCCCGTGATGCGTTGACACGGCGGGTGGCGGACGGCGGCACGCCAGCGGACGGGGCGAAGGCGGTGATCCGCGCCCTGGTTGCGCCCTTCCTCCGCCATGGCACCGTCACCGCCGAGGCGGTGCGCCGGCTGCTGGCGGCGCCGCCGGAAGCGGCCGCGGATGATCCTGCCCGCACGCTGCCGCCGCCAGTGTCCCCGATGCCTACCGAGTTTGACGTGTCCGACGCCACCTTCGTCGAGAACGCCGGCCTCGTCCTCATCTGGCCGTTCATCCGCGATTTCTTTGCCCAACTCGGCCTCGCCGGCGAGGACGGCACGTTCATCGACGCCGCCGCCCCGCACCGCGCCGCCGGCCTGCTGCATCACGCCGCCACCGGCGAAGCGACGCCGCCCGAGTACTGGCTCGCCCTCAACAAGGTGCTGTGCGGCATCGACCTCGATGCCATCCACGAATGGACGGGATCGGTGACGGCGGCGGAGGCCGCCGAAACGCAGCGGATGCTCACCGCCGTTCTGGCGCACGGCACCGCTCTCGGCGAGCTTTCCATCGACGGCCTGCGCGGAACCTTCCTGTTGCGCAAGGGGGCGCTGACGACCCGCGACGGGGCCTGGCTGCTGCGGGTCGAACGGCAGTTGTGTGACATCGTCTTGGACCGTTTGCCGTGGACGCTGGAATGGATCAGGCTGCCGTGGATGCCCGCTCCACTCAGGATCGAATGGTGAACCGCGGCGCCGCCGATGCCAACGCCCACGATCTGGAGGGCGAACTGCAATGGTTCGCCCGCGTCGTCGACGCGCGCTTGAAGCTCTACTTCGGCCTCGAAGGTGGCGACGCCGACCCCGCCACCCTGATGCCGCCCGATCTCGCCGGTTCACCATCGCTGTACGCGGCATTTGTCTGTGAACATCGCCTGGATTTCGCCGAACGGCTGACCCTCGTGCTCGCCCTCGTCCCGCATCTGCGGCCGCAATTGCTGGACGTGTTCCACACCCGCAACCAGACCTTCGATCGCCGCTTCACCGAGTTCGGCGGCGTCCGCTCCGGCGCCGACGGCGATTTCTGGCCCACCGGCGAGACCCTCGCCTTCATCCTCGCCGGCAACGACCTCGCGGCGCGTTTCCGCGTGCCGACCCTGTTCGATCCGCGCCACCTGTTCGCGAGGCGGGGCGTCCTGCGTCCGCAGCCATCACACCCGGACGAGCCGCTGATGCGGGCGCCGGTGCGGCTGTCGGACGAGTACCTCAGCCTGTTCACCTTGGGCGAGGCGCGCCGGCCCGGTTTCGGCGCCCACTTCCCGGCCCAGTACATCGAAACGCCGCTCCACTGGGACGACCTCGTGCTGCATCCGGCAACCCGCCAGCACGTCGCCGAGATCGAGGCGTGGATTGAACATGGCGCGACGCTGATGGGAGACTGGGGGATGGCGGCGAAGCTGCGCCCCGGCTACCGCAGCCTGTTTTACGGCCCGCCCGGCACCGGCAAGACGATGACCGCCTGCCTGCTCGGCAAGTCGACCGGCCATGATGTCTACAAGATCGACCTGTCGCTGGTCGTGTCCAAGTACATCGGCGAGACGGAAAAAAACCTGGCGCGTGTCTTCGACCAGGCGCAAAGCAAGGCCTGGATCCTGTTCTTCGATGAGGCGGACGCGCTATTCGGCAAGCGCAGCGAAAGCAAGGACGCGCACGACCGTTACGCCAACCAGGAAATCTCCTTTCTCTTGCAGCGGATCGAGACGTTCGACGGCATCGCCATCCTTGCATCCAACCTGCGGGAGAACATCGACGACGCCTTTGCCCGCCGCTTCGAATCGATCATCTACTTTCCGATGCCGCGGCCGGAGGAACGGCTGCAGCTCTGGCGGCAAGGCTTCTCGGTGAAAGCGCGGCTCGATCAGCAGCTTGACCTGGACGCGATCGCCCGCGAGCACGTGCTGTCCGGCGGCGCCATCATGAACGCCATCCGCTTCGCCTCGCTGCAGGCGCTGAAGGGCGGTGGCCGCCCGATCGGCCGCCATGACCTGCTGCAGGCGATCCGCCGCGAGTACGTCAAGGAAGGCAAGCTGGCGTAAGGCGCCGGCGCCGCGCGCGTGTCTTCCGCCAGCGCGGCGGCGGGCTTACAGCGGCTTGCCGGCGGCGGCGGGCTGTTTGGCGTCAGCGGCCGCACCGGCGGCGGGCGAGGCGGCGCGGTCATCGACGGCGCTGGTGCGATCGCGGCGCAGGGCGAGGTCTTCGCCCCAGCGGCGGGCGGCGCCGACGTCGATGTCGAACTGGTCGAGGACGCGGTGGCAGGTCTGGGTGACCATCTCATCGATCGATTTCGGCATCTGATAGAACGCCGGCACCGGCGGCATGATGACGGCGCCCGCCTCGGTGACCGTCAGCATGTTGCGCAGGTGAATGGCGCTCAGCGGCGTCTCGCGCACCAGCAGGACGAGACGGCGCCGCTCCTTCAAGGTGACGTCGGCGGCGCGGGTGAGCAGGCTGCTGGTGGCGCCGGTGGCGATTTCGGCGAGCGATCGCATGGAGCACGGGGCGATAACCATGCCGAGGGTGCGAAAGGAGCCGCTGGCGATCGCCGCGCCGACGTCGCCGACGGCATAGCTGACGGCGGCGAGCGCCCTGACCTCCCCCGCCGACAGCGGCAATTCGTGCGCCCGCGTCATGTCGCCGGCGCGGGAGACGACGAGATGGGTTTCGATCGCCGCCTCGCGCAGCATCTCCAGCAGGCGGACCCCGTAGATGACGCCGCTCGCTCCGGAAATGCCGACAATCAATCGTGCCGTCTTCGCCACCGACCCGGCTCCCTCGGTTGCCCCCGAGCCCTTCACATAAGCACGATTGGCGTCAGTGGGGATAGCAAAACGCCGCTGGCGCCTTCACCGACCGGCTGGCCATTCTTCAGGTTTGCAGATCCGGGCGGTCCTGGAAGGCGCCCAGCGATTCCGGGTTGGCCAGCGCCTCGGTATTTCGCACCGGACGGCCGTGGATGACGTCGCGCACCGCGATCTCCGAGATCTTGCCCGACTTGGTGCGCGGGATGTCGGCGACCTGCACCACCTTGGCCGGCACGTGGCGCGGGCTGCATTGGCGGCGGATGCGCTCGCGGATGCGGGCGGTCAGCGCCTCATCGAGGCTCAACCCCGGCCGCAGCACGACGAACAGCACGATGCGCACGTCGCCCTGCCAATCCTGGCCGACGGCAAGGCATTCGATCACCTCGTCCAGGCCCTCCACCTGCCGGTAGATCTCGGCGGTGCCGATGCGGACGCCGCCGGGATTGAGGGTGGCGTCGGACCGTCCGAACATGATCATGCCGCCGTGCTCCGTCCAGCTGACGAAGTCACCGTGGTGCCAGACGCCCGGGAACCGCTCGAAATAGGCGGCGCGGTACTTGCCGCCGCCGGCGTCGTTCCAGAAGCCAAGGGGCATCGTCGGGAATGGCCGGGTGCAAACCAGTTCCCCCTGTCCCGTCGGCAATGGCCGGCCGGCGTCGTCGAACACATCGACGGCCATGCCGAGGCCGGGACCCTGGATCTCCCCCGCCCACACCGGCTTCAACGGATTGCCGAGCACGAAGCAGCTGACCAGATCGGTACCGCCGGCGATGGAAGCGAGATGGAGGTCATCCTTGATCTCGCGGTAGACGTAGCGAAAGCCGTCCGGTGCCAGCGGCGAACCGGTGGAGGTCATCGTCCGCAACGCGTCCAGCCGATGGCTCGCCTTCGGCCTTAACCCCGCCTTGGCCCAGGCGTCGATCATCTTTGCCGAGGTGCCGAACAGGGTCATCGCCTCCGCATCCGCCAGGTCGAACAGCGTGTCGGGCGTCGGCTGGAACGGCGAGCCGTCGTACAGCAGCAGGGTGGCCCCGGACGCCAGCGCGGTGAGGAGCCAGTTCCACATCATCCAGCCGCAGGTGGTGAAGTAAAAGACCCGATCTCCGGCGCGGATGTCGCAGTGCAGCTGATGCTCCTTCAGGTGCTGCAGCAGGACACCGCCGGCGCCGTGGACGATGCATTTCGGCGCGCCGGTGGTGCCGGAGGAGTAGAGAATGTAAAGCGGGTGATTGAACGGCAGCCGGGCGAACGCGATGTCGGCGGGCGCGGCGGTGCCGGCGAGCCAGTCGCTGAGCGGACTCGCCGTCGCCGGCAGCGGCGGCGCCGAAGCCCGTGCGCTCACGTACGGCACGATGACGATCCGCTGCACCGAGGGCAGGCGGCCGGCGATGACGGCGAGCCGCTCCGTCAGGTCGATATGCTTGCCGCCATAGACATAGCCGTCGACGGCGAACAGCAGCTTCGGCGCGATCTGACCGAAGCGGTCGACGACGCCGTCGGCGCCGAAGTCGGGCGAACAGGACGAAAAAATGGCGCCGATGGAGGCTGCCGCGAGGGCGATCGCCACCGTTTCCGGCAGATTGGGCAGGACCGCCGCGATCCGGTCGCCGGCGACGACACCTTCGGCTCGCATCCCGGCGGCGAGGCGGCCGACGAGGCGGTAAAGATCATCCCAGCTCAGCGCGCGGCGCACGCCGGCCTCGTTGCGAAAAACGATCGCCTCCCCCTCACCGCGACAGCGCAGGCAGTTTTCGGCAAAATTCAAACGCGCGTCGGGAAAGAAGCGCGCCCCCGGCATCGCGTCCGCGTCGCGGATCATCACCTCGCCCCAGGTCTCGACGGTGACCTCGGCGAACTCGGCGACGGCGCGCCAGAACGCGCCGGGCTGATCGAGGGAAAAGCGATGAAGGTCGGCGTCGCCGTCGATGACGAGGTCATGCCTGGCGGCGACGGCGTCCATGAAGCGGGCCATGTTGGATGCCAGCACGCGACGCCGGTCCGGCCGCCACAACGGCATGTCCATCGTTTCGCCCCCGCATCGGCCTCAGCCGGTTGCCGGCCAGTATGCGAAGGCCGGCCGCCGCACGCAACGGTATCGGCGCCGCCGCCTCAACGCGTGTACTTCAGGCTCTCGGGATGAAGCTGATTGAGGCGGGGATCGATGGCGCCATCGCCGACCGCCGGCGCGTAGTAGTGGTAGCCCCAGCCGCCGCCGCTGACCCGGTCGGTCTCCTTAATCGCCGCCGCATCATCGGCCATGGTGCCGAGATGGCGGATGAAGCCGGAGGCGAGGGAGTCGACGACGACATACTCGCTGGCGCTGCCGGCGCCGCGGCGGGCGATGCCGACGGCGTGGGCGGTATCAGCGGCGGTTTCCCCCTGAAACGAGAAGTAGCCCACCGGCTGCCAGCCTTGCGCGCGCAGCAGCCGCACGCCGAACGTCGCGTACACATCGCAGTCGGCGAGCATCCGGTTGCCCGCCTTGGGATCGCGCGGCAGATGGGCGATCGAGCCCGCCCCTTTCGGCTCCGTGGTGAAGTTGGTATCGGTGGTGAAGCTCGACTTCAGCACCGAGGTGGTCAACTGCCGTCCCGCCTCGCCGCCGAGGATCCGTTCCAGATCGGCGATCGCCTTGCCGACATCCGCGGCGTGCTTTTCGAGCCAGGCCTGCGGGTCGGCGGGTTGATCGGGAGCGGCGCGCCCCGACAGCCGGAGCAGCGCTTTCAGATAGTCGCGGGCGGTCACCGCCGACTCCGCCGCGTTCTTGCCCAAGGCATCGAGGGCGCCGACCATCTGCGTGCGGTTGTCCTTGCTGCTGATGCCGATCAGCGAGATCACCTCCATCGCCTCGGCCATCCGCCCGTTCGTCGACAGGCGGCCGGCGATGGCGGCGAGGTATTCCATCCGGTCTCCCTCCGACAGCGACGGCGACGAACGCACGAGATGGGCGCGCGCCAGCCACGTCGGCGCGAGGCTGGCGGCGCTGCCGGTCTGAAAATCCTGGCTCAAGTCCTGACGGAGGCGGATGATGTCCGACGGTGGCGCCCAGCCGCTCGCCGCCGGCAGCGCGCCGGCGCCAGCCGCCCGCAGCGGGCCGCTCGCCACCTGTTCATCGAGGATTCGCGCCGTCGCCCGCAGCCGGCTGCCGGTGTCCGGCGAGGCCGTGGGGCTGGCGGCCTCGGCCAGCAGCTCGCTGGCAAAGGTGCGCACGGTCAGCGGCGTCAGCCGTCCGTCGGCGACGAGGTTGAACCAGCCCTGCCAGCGGGCGACCGCCACGACGAAGGTCTCGTCGATGGCGGCGGGCTGGCGCTTCGGCATGACGGCGCCGGTGACGTCCTCCACCGTCGTCACCACCGCCGCGTCGACGCCCTTCAGGCGCGCCTGGTTGTAGGCGATGGCGTCCTTCTTCTGGGCATCGCTCAAGGTCGGCGCGGCGCCGCTGGCACGCACCGGCGGCGGCAGCGCCAGGTCGCATTGCACGACGGGGGCGGGGGCCGCGGCGGCGGGGACCGGCCGGGCGGCCGCGGCCAGCGCCGCCAGTGGCGCCACCGCCGAACCGCCGGCACTCACCGTCTCGGCGACGGCGTCGGCCTGCCGTTCGTGGCGGTCGCCGGGGCGGCCGGCCTCGCCGGCGCGGGCGACGCCCGCCGCCTGTTGCGCGACGTGGGTGATTTCATGCGCCAGCAGGCGCCGGCCCGCTGTTGTTTCCGGCGCGAACGCACCGTCGGCGAAGACGATGTCGCGACCTGAGGTGAAGGCGCGCGCCGAACGCGCGGCGCTGCGCGCCGCCGCCGACGCGTCGGTGTGCACCCGGATGGCGCCGAGATCGAGGCCGAAGCGGGGCTCCAGCGCGGCGCGGACCGATGGATCGAGCGGCCGTCCCGGCGCCATCGCCGCGTCCGCCCGCCGATCAGCGAGGCCGATGCCGTAGGCCGGCGGCGCCACCGCGAGGCCGCGGCTGCCGGCTTCGGCATGGCCGCGCGCCGCTGCCGCAAAACCAGGGCGTGGCCCCGCCGTCCGCCTCACCCACTGCCCTCCCCGCTGGCGGCGATGACGCAGCCGACTGCCGCGCCCGGCGCCAAGTCCCTCGTGACACGAAGCCGGCGGCGCGTCAATTGCCGTCGGCGGCCAGCTTGACAGCAACAGCGGCTTGCAATCATTATCGCCCACACAGCCGCTGGCGGACATCGCGTCGGCGGCGCATTCGTTACGGGGCCGTAGCTCAGCTGGGAGAGCGTCGCGTTCGCAATGCGAAGGTCAGGGGTTCGATCCCCCTCGGCTCCACCAATCCCACCGACACCCGATCCCAGTCTTTCGACAACGGCCGGCGAGACCGGTTGCCGGCAACGCCTTGCCGGCGACGGCGCCGCCGGTGTTAATGACGGAACCAAGAACCCAGGGGAGGAAGCCATGACCATCCGCACCGCCATTCCACGCATCGGCATCCCGCGCACCATCGCCGCCGTCCTGTTCGCCGGCTGCGCCGTGCTCGGCGCCTGCAGCAGCGACGGCACCGGCGCCGCATCGGCGCTGCCGGCGACGCAGCAGCCGGAAACCGTCATCGGCGAGACGATCGTCGAGACCGAGGCGACCGTCCTCGCCATCGACAAGGCCTCGCGCCAGGTCACCTTGCGGATGGCCGATACCTCGGTGCAGACGGTGACGGCGCCCGCCGATGCGGACCTCAGCCGCGTCAAGCCCGGCGACGTCGTGCTCCTTGGCGCCTTCCAGCGGCTGAGCGTTCGCGCGCTGCCGCCGGGCTCGGCGCCGCTCGGCGTCCGCCGCGAGGTGGCGACGGCGCGGGCGCAGCCGGGCGCGGCGCCGGGCCGCGCCGCCGCCGAGATCACCACCATCGTCACCGAGGTGGCGGCCATCGACGTCGCCCGCAACACCGTCACCCTGCGCGGCGCCGATGGCCGGCTGACCACCCTCGACGTGAAAAACCCCGACAACCAGCGCAAGCTGCGGACGCTGAAGGTTGGCGATCTGGTCGAGATCGACCTGATCGAGGCGGCGGCGGTACAGCTCAGACCCAAGGCCTGATCCCGCCCGAGCGCGCGCCGCCCGCTGACGCGGGCGGCCCTGCCCACCGCCAGCGATTGCCGTCGCTTCGGGCGGTGGCGCCTTGTCATTCAGAATGACCCGCAATACATTGCGGTCTCATAAGCACGCTCCGGCGCGCCAGCGGCTCGCCCCGCCCCGCCGCCGCCGGCAATGGCAACCCGCGATCTGGGAGGTTTCATGGCCAAGTCCGCCAAGGCCGCCGCGGCCGATGTCGCGCCCGCCGGCGCCGATGACCCCGAACTGCTGCTCCACCTCTACCGGCAGATGCTGCTGATCCGCCGCTTCGAGGAGAAGGCGGGCCAGCTCTACGGCATGGGGCTGATCGCCGGCTTCTGTCACCTCTACATCGGCCAGGAAGCGGTGGTCGTCGGCCTGCACGCGGCGGCGACGGAGGCGGACAGCGTCATCACCACCTACCGCGATCACGGCCACATGCTGGTCTGCGGCATGGAGCCGCGCGGTGTCATGGCCGAGCTGACCGGCCGCATCGGCGGCTATTCGAAGGGCAAGGGCGGCTCCATGCACATGTTCAGCCGCGACAAGAAGTTCTATGGCGGCCACGGCATCGTCGGCGCCTCGGTGCCGCTGGGCACCGGCCTCGCCTTCGCCCACAAGTACCGCGAGGACGGCGGCATCAACTTCTGCTACTTCGGCGACGGTGCCGCCAACCAGGGGCAGGTCTACGAGGCCTTCAACATGGCCTCGCTGTGGAAGCTGCCGATCATCTACGTCATCGAGAACAACCGCTACGGCATGGGCACGTCGGTGGCGCGGGCGTCGGCGACCACCGAACTGTACCGGCGCGGCGACGCCTTCGGCATTCCCGGCGTGCCGGTCAACGGCATGAGCGTGCTCGATGTGCTCGCCGCGGCGCGGCCGGTGGTGGCGCACGTCCGCGGTGGCGAGGGGCCGTATGTGATGGAGATGAACACCTACCGCTATCGCGGCCACTCCATGTCCGATCCCGCCAAGTACCGGCCGAAGGAAGAGGTCAGCCAGGTGCGCAAGGAGAGCGACCCCATCGATACCTTGCGTACCGACATGCTGGCGCGGGGCATCGCCGACGAGGCGGCGTTCAAGGAGATCGACCGCGAGATCAAGGACATCGTCAATGACGCGGCGGACTTCGCGCAAACCAGTCCCGAACCCGATCCGTCGGAATTGTGGACCGACATACTCCTCGAAGCCTGAAAAAGACGAACGCCGGCCGCGACGCCGGCCACCGGGAGGACTCCGATGCCCATTCCAATCCTGATGCCGGCATTGTCGCCGACGATGACCGAGGGCAAGCTGGCGAAATGGCTGAAGGCGGAGGGCGAGCCCGTCCGCTCCGGCGACATCATCGCCGAGATCGAAACCGACAAGGCGACGATGGAGGTGGAAGCGGTCGACGAGGGCACGCTCGGCAAGATCCTGGTGCCGGCGGGCGCCGAGGGGGTGCCGGTGAACGCGCCGATCGCCGTGCTGCTGCTGGAGGGCGAGGGCGCCGACGCGATCGCCGCGATGGCGGCGCCCGCCGCCCCATCCGCCGCGCCCACTGCCGCTCCGGCTGCTGCCGCCGCCGCGCCAGCGCCGGCCGCGCCGGCGGTGATGACGAAGACAGAGGCGCCGGAAGCGCCGGCGTACAGCGGGCCGACGGTGCGGCAGACGGTGCGCGAGGCGCTGCGCGACGCGATGGCCGAGGAAATGCGGCGCGACCCGGAGGTGTTCCTGATGGGCGAGGAGGTCGCTCAGTATCAGGGGGCGTACAAGGTCAGCCAGGGGCTGCTCGACGAGTTCGGGGCGAAGCGGGTCATCGACACGCCGATCACCGAGATGGGGTTCGCCGGCCTCGCCGTCGGCGCCGCCTTCGCCGGCATGCGGCCGATCGTCGAATTCATGACCTTCAACTTCGCCATGCAGGCGATCGACCAGATCATCAACTCGGCGGCGAAGACGCTCTACATGGCCGGCGGCCAGATGGGCGCGCCCATCGTCTTCCGCGGCCCCAACGGCGCGGCGGCGCGCGTCGGCGCCCAGCACTCCCAGTGCTACGCCTCCTGGTATGCCCACTGCCCCGGCTTGAAGGTGGTCGCGCCGTGGTCCGGCGAGGACGCCAAGGGGCTGATGAAGGCGGCGATCCGCGATCCCAATCCGGTGATCGTGCTGGAAAACGAGATCATGTATGGCCAGGCGTTCGAGGTGCCGACCGATGTCGACTTCGTGCTGCCGTTCGGCAAGGCGAAGGTGGAGCGGCATGGCAAGGACGTGACCATCACCGCCTTCTCGCGCATGGTGGGCGTCGCCCTCGACGCGGCGAAGCAGCTCGCCGAGGAGGGGATCGAGGCGGAGGTGATCAACCTGCGCTCGCTCAGGCCGCTCGATACGGATGGCATCGTCCGCTCGCTGATGAAAACCAACCGTCTCGTCAGCGTCGAGGAGGGCTGGCCGACGGCGGGCATGGGCGCGGAAATCGCCGCGCTGATGATGGAGCACGCCTTCGATTATCTCGATGCGCCGGTGGCGCGTGTGTGCGGTGCCGACGTGCCGATGCCGTATGCGGCCAACCTGGAGCGGCTCGCGCTGCCACAGGCGGACCAGATCGCGGCGGCGGCGCGCGCCGTCTGCTATCGCTGACAGCGGTGCTGAGGGAGGAACGGGACCATGCCGACCCAGGTGCTGATGCCGGCGCTGTCGCCGACGATGACCGAGGGCAAGCTCGCCAAGTGGATCAAGGCGGAGGGCGAGGCGGTGCGCTCCGGCGACGTCCTCTGCGAGATCGAGACCGACAAGGCAACGATGGAGGTGGAGGCGATCGACGACGGCACGCTGGCGAAGATCATCGTGCCGGCGGGCAGTGACGGCGTGCCGGTGAACGCGCCGATCGCCGTGCTGCTGCTGGAGGGCGAGGATGCCTCGGCGCTGACCTCGCTGCCGGCGGCGGGCAGCGCGCCACCGCCCACTGCAGCCACTCCCGCCGCGGTCGCTCCCGCGACACTGCCGTCCTCGCCGCCGCCGTCGGCAACGCCGGCCGCCGCCGCTGCACCCGGCAGCCGTATTTTCGCCAGCCCGCTGGCCAGGCGCATGGCGGCGGAAGCCGGCCTCGATCTCGCCACCATCACCGGCTCCGGCCCGCGCGGCCGTATCGTCAAGGCCGATGTCGAGGCGGCGATGACGGCACCGAAACCGGCCCCGGCGCCGGCAGCCGCCGCGCCGCCGCAAGCCGCCGCCGCGCCGCCGCCGGCGCAGGTCGAGGCCGGCGCCAGCGTCACCGCGGTGCCAAACTCGACGATGCGCAAGGTGATCGCCCGCCGCCTCAGCGCCTCCAAGCGCGACATCCCGCATTACTACCTGACCATCGACTGCAACATCGACGCGGTGCTGGACCTGCGCGAACAGCTGAACGGCCGGGCGCCGGAGGGCGCAGGCGCCTACAAGCTGTCGGTCAACGACTTCGTCGTGCGCGCGGTGGCGCTGGCGCTGAAGGCCTATCCGGCGGCCAACTGCGCGTGGACCGACGAGGCGATCTTGCTGTTCAACACCGTCGATGTCTGCGTCGCCGTGGCAACCCCCGCCGGGCTGATCACGCCCGTCGTCCGCGACGCCGACCACAAGGGGCTTGCCGCCATCTCCAACGAGGTTCGCCAGCTCGCCGGCAAGGCGCGCGACGGCAAGCTGACGCCGGAGGAGTATCAGGGGGGCGGCTTTACCATCTCCAACCTCGGTATGTACGGGATCCGCGAATTCTCGGCGATCATCAATCCGCCGCAGGCCTGCCTGCTCGCCGTCGGCGCCGCCGAAAAGCGCCCCATCGTCAAGGATGGCGCGCTGGCGGTGGCGACGATGATGACGGCGACGCTGTCGGCGGACCACCGGGCGGTGGATGGCGCGGTCGGCGCCGAGTTCCTGAAGGTGCTGAAGACACTGATCGAAGATCCCCTGCGCATGCTGCTTTAGGGAAGGCGACGGACAATGGCGGACACGGCGTTCGATGTGGTGGTGATCGGCGCGGGACCCGGCGGCTACGTCGCCGCCATCCGCGCGGCGCAGCTCGGCATGAAGGCGGCGGTGGTCGAGGGCAAGCATTTGGGCGGCATCTGCCTCAATTGGGGGTGCATTCCGACGAAGGCGCTGCTGCGCACCGCCGAGGTCTATGAGACGATCAAGCACGCCGGAGATTTCGGCCTGACCGTCGGCGCCGTCGGCTTTGACCTGAAAAAAGTCGTCGAGCGCTCGCGCAAGGTGGCGAAACAGCTCAACGGCGGCGTCGGCCACCTGCTGAAAAAGAACAAGGTGACGGTGATCGACGGCTTCGGCCGGCTCAACGGGCCGGGCAAGGTCAAGGTCGAGAAGGACGGCAAGGCCGTCGCGGACTTGAGCGCCAGGCACATCATCCTCGCCACCGGCGCCCGCGCCCGCACCCTGCCCGGCCTCGAACCGGACGGCGAGCGCATCTGGACCTACATGGAAGCGATGGTGCCCGAGGCGATGCCGCAGCGGCTGCTGGTCGTCGGCTCCGGCGCCATCGGCATCGAGTTCGCCAGCTTCTTCCGCTCCCTCGGCGCCGAGGTCACGGTGGTCGAGATCCTCGATCGCATCCTGCCGGTCGAGGACGCGGAGATTTCCGCCTTCGCCCGCAAGGCGTTCGAAAAGCAGGGCTTCACCATCCACACCGGCACCTCGGTGAAAAAACTCGACAAGACCGCCGCCGGCGTCACCGCGACGCTGGAGGGCGGCGGCAAGACGTGGACGGTGGAGGCCGACCGGGTGATCTTAGCCGTCGGCATCGTCGGCAACGTCGAGAACCTCGGCCTCGAGGGCACCAAGGTGAAAGTGGAGAAGGCGCACATCGTCATCGACGGCTACTGCCGCACCGGCGAGCCCGGCGTTTACGCCATCGGCGATGTCGTCGGCCCGCCGTGGCTGGCGCACAAGGCGAGCCACGAGGGCGTCATCTGCGTCGAAAAGATCGCCGGCCTCAAGGACGTTCACCCGCTCGACCGCTCGATGATCCCCGGCTGCACCTATTCGCGCCCGCAGATCGCCAGCGTCGGGCTGACCGAGCAGGCAGCGGCGGAGCAGGGGCGCAAGGTGAAGGTCGGGCGCTTTCCGTTCATCGGCAACGGCAAGGCGATCGCGCTGGGCGAGCCGGAGGGGATGGTCAAAACCGTGTTCGATGCGGCGACCGGCGAGCTTCTGGGCGCGCACATGGTCGGCGCCGAGGTCACCGAGCTGATCCAGGGCTACGTCGTCGCCCGCACGCTGGAGACGACGGAGGCGGAGCTGATGCACACCATCTTCCCGCACCCGACGCTGTCGGAGATGATGCACGAGTCGGTCCTCGACGCCTACGGCCGCGCCGTGCATTTCTGACGCGGCGGCCCGCGAACGCCGGCTTGATCCCAGGAACGACGATCCGACTTGGCAGAAAGCGGACACCGTTCGGCTTCGCTCTCAAGCCGGTTGCGGTCGGGGGTCGCCGGAACGT
>JALOTH010000183.1 GCA_025458035.1 Rhodospirillales bacterium | reverse complement strand
GCCATGCCGGCGTGGCCGGCATGGCGTTGCTCGCATCCCGGATCAGCCGCGATCCCAGATGACGGAGAACACGTCGTCGTCGTCCTGGCCGGCGGCGCGGCCGAGATTTGCGTAGATCGGGTTGGGAAAGGTCGGGTCGTCCAGCTTCAGGCTGACATAACTCCGCTGCGACTCGCGGCCGATGCGCGTCCAGCCGGCGCCGATGTCGACGCCATCGGCCGTCTGCACCCGGTAGTCAGGCGCGGTGTCGTGCCGCTTGTCACGGACCGGGATGATCCGAATGTTGGCGCGGATGGCGAGCGTGTTGAGGTTGCCGACGAACTTTCCGTCCGCTTCTTTGCGCACGATGCCGATGGTAGCCATGCGGATTGCTCCTTTTCCGATGCTGTGGTGGTGAACGGGGTTCCTTGCTGGGCGGACGGGCGCCTTCGCGGGGACCCGGCTGCAGGGAGCGTCAGCGACCGAAGCTGGGCGGAAGGCGCTCGGAAGTGCGCCGAGGGCGGAGCCCTAAGCCTTCACCTGTCAATCGGATCGGCCTGGAAAACTTGGGCCAACCGATCGCTTATCGGTCGCGCTTGACAACTGAGTCGCGATCGTTTGTAGAGCGAATGTATAGCTTCGGGAGTTCGGGTGGTGATCCTCGCTGTCGCCAACACCAAGGGCGGGGTCGGCAAGACGACGCTCGCGGTCAACATCGCCGTCGCCCGACTGCGCGCGGGCCTCGACGTGCTGCTCGTTGACGCCGACGAACAGCGGACGGCCTGCGACTTCTCGACGCTGCGCAGCCAGGAACTGGGCGACACCGGCTACACGGTGGTGGCGCTCACCGGAGCCAGCGTGCGCGAGCAGGTGCTGAAACTGGCGGCCAAGTACGACTAGGTGATCGTCGACGTCGGCGGCCGCGATACCACGGCGCTGCGCGCGGCGTTGACCGTGGCTGACACGGTGCTGATCCCCTGCCAGCCGCGCTCGTTCGACATCTGGGCGCTGGAAGGCATGGCGGCGCTCGTTGTCGAGGCGCGCCTGATCAACCCGGCGATGACCGCGCTCAGCATGCTCAATCGCGCCGATCCGGGCGGCCTCGGCGGCGATAACCGGGATGCGGCGGCCGCGCTGAAGCAGATCGAAGGCATCGGCTACCTCGATGCGCCGATCGCCAACCGCAAGGCTTGGCCCAACGCCGCCGCGAGGGGCCGCGGCATCCTCGATGCCACCAGGGGAGACGCGAAGGCAAAGGCGGAGTTGGAAGCGTCCCTGCGAGGCATTTACGATGTACAGCGCTCTGGGATACAGACGCATGCGTCCGCATCGTAAGGGGATCATCGATGGCGATCACGAAGAAGCCGCGCGGCAAGGACGACGCGGTCAAGGCGTTCATCGAAGGCGGCTCAGCGGCGCCAACGCCGCCGGACGAGGAGACGCCACCGCCGCGCCACAAGAAGCCGGCTATGCTCCGCTTCGATCCGGAGCTGCTGAGGCGCATCGACAAGGCTGCCGCGAAGCGGTTCCAGTCGCGCACCGCCTATGTGACGGCGGCGATCGTCCGACAACTGGAAGACGACGAACGATGACGTTCCTGACCGAGGTGGAAACGGTCTTTTATCCGGACCAGGTGAACCACCGTCTGCGGTTCGGCCATCCGGTCGCTGACGAGGACATCGACCGGCGGCGGGCGATCCTGCGGTTCCGGCCGGGGCAAGTGTTCGGCTTCGTCTGGTGGGAAGCAAACGCCTTCGGCACGCAGGCCTGGGCGTTCGCGGTATGCGAAGCGGTTGAGCCGCCAGCGGACGCCTATGGACTGCCGAACGTCCGCCCAGGCGCCGCGGTGCATCTTTACGCAGCCGGGCGCAGCCAGGGACGGCACGGGTCGTCCCGCCAGGTTAAGCGGACCGTCGGACCGGTCGAACGGGCGCTGGCGCTGATCGACCGGCTGGAGGCCGACGGCTTCGATCCGGCGCTGGTTGCGCCCGCCTACTACCGTGCCGCGGCCAGCCGGCTGGCGCTGCGTCGGCCGGTCCGGCCGCTCGGCCGCGACGAATACGCGCGCGGTCATCGGCTGCGGCGGAAGCACGATGCGGACATCGATCCATGCCTCGCGCGGTGAGCGCCCGCCGCGGCTTGCGGCTCGTCGCCGCCGCGATCGGCGGCATCGCCGCGATCGCCGTTGCCGCCGAACTCTGGGGCCGGCAGCAGATCCTCTACAACCACAGCCCCAGCCTGCCCGAGGGCTTCTACGTGCGGACATCGGCGGACCGGCCGGCCGTGGGCACGCTGGTTCGCTTCCCGGTGCCAGAGACGGTCCGCGCCTACGCCCGGCAGCGCGGTGCGGACGAGGAGCACGCAAGCTTCCTCAAGCCGGTGATCGCAGGCGCCGGCGATCACGTCTGCATCCGGGGTGACCGGTTCATCCTCAACGGCCGCGACGTGGGGGCCGTCGCAGCGCACGACAGCGCCGGGCGGCCGCTGCCGCGATGGCGGGAGTGCCGCGCGCTGGTGACAGGCGAGCTGTTCGTCTACGCCGATCACGTCGCCAACAGCTTTGACAGCCGCTACTACGGCCCCATCAGGACCGACGCAGTCACGGGAGTGTACACGCCGCTATGGACCTTCTGAGCCTGGTCACCGCCTGCGCCGTGGGATTCTCGCCGCAGGTCCTGCAGGGTGTCATCCTGGTCGAGAGCGAAGCGCAGCCGTGGTCGTTCCGCATCGAGGGCGACGCCGAGAACTACGCGTTCGCCGATCTCGATGGCGCGCTGAGAATGGCGCGCAAGCTGCAGCAGCTGGGCCACCGCCTTCGCATCGGCTACGCCGGCCTGCAGGGCGACATGCCGGGCGTGGTCACGCCGGCGACCGAGGCGATGTTCATGCCGTGCGTCAACATCCACCTCGCAAGCCAGGCGCTCGCCACGCTGGAGCGCAGCTGCCGCGACGACGCACTCGGCAAGCGCGACCCGCTGGCCTGCGCGCTGGCGCTCTACCGCGCGTCCGCCGGCAAGCCCGACACCACGTTTGCCGGCGACGTGATCCTGCAAGCCTCGCTCGGGCAGCACGCGGTTCCGGCGGTCGACTTTAAGCCGGCCATGAGCGTCGACGGAATGGACGGCGGCGGCGAGTTCGGCGCCGAGCCCGCCATTGACCCCGCGGTGGCCGCCTATCTCGCCGCCGGTGGGCCGCTGTTCCCGGAGCGCGCCGGCGAACAGGGCATCGCCGAGGAGGCCGACAGGCGCATGTTCGTTCGCCGCGAGCCGGGGGGTGCACCGGTCAGTGTCGCCGCAACGACCTTCACCGCCAACGGCAAACCCATTGACGACTCCGCTTCGCTAGCGTCGCGTGGAGCGACACCACACTCCCCGAACCAAGAGCGCCGCAATCCAGACTCTCAGCCGCCCGCGCTCGACGAGCTCAGGCCAGTCGCAGGCCCAGGTGCTCGGCCATCGGACGGAAGTCACGGTCGGAGGTGAGCAATGGGTGGCCGCGGACGATACAGAAGGTCCCGATCACCAGATCGATGGTCTTGCGGACGGTGATGCCAGCCGTGCGCAATCGCCGGTAGTGGCGAGCGGCAACGACCGCCAGTTCGGCATCGAGCATCGGTTCGACCAGGAACCGGCGCAACCCCGCTTCGACCCGCGTCGCCTCGGCCTCATTCCTGATCCCCTGCAGCACCTCGAGCAGGATGATGTCGCCGACCAGCAGCGGCTGACGGCCCAGCAACGGCAGCAGGCGTTCGACCTCGGCGGAGCGAACGCCGTTGAGGAAATCGATCCAGACCGAACTGTCGACGACGATCACTAGGGCACGCGGCCTTGACGGCGTTCGTCCAGATCACCTTCCCAGCGGACGGCGCCGAACAGGTCGGCGACCTCGGCCTGGCGCTTCAGCGTAATCAGGAGACGCAAGCCTTCCTCGACGACGGCGCGCTTGGTGGCGAGACCGGTCACTGTCATCGCTTCGGCCATCAGCGCGTCGTCGATCTCGATGTTCGTCCGCATCCCCGCCGATCCTTTGTGTATCGAAAGAAGCAATAATACACATCGGCGTCGGCAAGGAAAGGGCGCTCGGCGGAGCGGCGCGAGCCCTACAGTCGGCCCCATCGATCGATCAGGGTGCGGTCAAGGAGCAATGCCGCTGAGCCACCTGTCCGGCCAGGCGCCGGCGCGATTGCGATGACTGCCGGGCCGGAGGACCCAAGCCATCAGCCCGGTCTCGCGCTGAAGCGCTAGCCGGCCACGGCATCCGCCGATCGATCGCGCCGGCGTCGTGACCACCACCAGCCAGAACCACTCCGGCTTCGATGATCGCCCAGATCGTTTCCTTCGCGGCAAACGTGCCCCGACTTTCGCAAGGCCGGGTCTGCCGCATGTCCTGCATTCAGCCCAGTCCGGACCGGCCGTCATCATGAAGTCCCCCGTTGACCTTGGCTCAGGACCAGGCCGCCTCGCCGAACGAGATCGCTATCACCGTCCCGCCGGCCGTCGAGTGCTGGCGCACTGCTCCACTGGCGTTGCGCCCCTGCGGGCGACCGCCGGCTTGCCTTGGCCGGTGAGGGCCGCGCTCTCGTCGAGGCGGGATGGTCCCGCCCGCGAGATCAAGGAGGAC
>JALOTH010000077.1 GCA_025458035.1 Rhodospirillales bacterium | reverse complement strand
TCGCTGCCGGTGATCACGCTGTTCTTGACAACGATGCCGTGTGAATTTTGAACATCGATGATGTAATCGATGTAATCTTTTTGTGGATGGGCAAAGTTGATGCCATCGAAGCTGATGTTGCCGCACTCAAGCAGGTCAACCCGATTGATGCTGGCGGAGAGTGCGCTCGCGGCCTTCAGCGTCACCGGGGCATTAAACTGTGCGCCGCGCAAGTTCAGATAGCCGTAGTCGCCGTCACCGAGAACGATGGTTTCGCCACCCGTTGCCGATTTCAGGGCCGCCAGCAGTTCCGCTTGGCTGCCGACGTTGACGATCTTGCTCGTGACTTCCACCGGCCCACTGGGGGACGGGGCGTTGCCGCTGACAATTTCCGGCGACTTGGTCTCCGTAACCGCGCCATGGCGAAACGCCGTGACCTCTTCGTGACTGCCGCCAACGCTGGCCGACGCCAGGGGCTCGCGGCCTGCGCTCCCAGCAACGGCAAGCGTATCGCCGTGGCCGTCGGGCGACGAAGCCGGCGCGAAAACAGCGGGCGCATCGTCGAGCCGGTCCACCGCCGGCATTGCAAGGGGCGCCACCGCGCCGGTGTCGATGGCGCCAACCGAGGTTGCGCTTTCGGCATGACCGCTGGGGTCGGTGGGAGTTGTGGAGGCAAGGGGCGCACGAGAGTCGCCGCGTCCTTCGCCCAGTGTCCGCGGGGCAGGCTCGCTCGGCAGCGTCGGGGACGTCAGGATGGTCATGGGTTTCACCTCAAGGTTGAACAATGTGCCCGCCTCTACCCCCGGACGCGCTTCGCCACGCGCCATCGACAGGATGATTGCCGCCCAAACCAGGAGACCGAGCTGGCGGCAAACATTTTTTCTAAAAAGTGTAGAGATTAATCGAGACAACATGAGATATCACAAAGTTTCTGCAAATTATTCGGCACAAGCCATCAGTCAGCCGCAATACAGTTACAGCTGCTTACTGAACAATGTCCTAAGAGATGGGCCGGATTAGGTGGCCTAAACGTGCTGACCGTCGTTCACAGCATCTGCATCGCATTTCCCTTCTTGCGACGCCGATATCACCCCGACCGGCGGGCAGTTTGACGATAATTGTGCCGAAAATAAGGCAGAGTCATGCCAAAATGGGCAAAGTCGACAAAGGTAACGATCGCTGTGCGAGAGTTGCCACGTCGATATATGCCCCAATTGCGGGGGATATCCGCCTCATTTGGGGGATGTTTCTTTATTGTCCTGCACACAATGGGATAGTGGTTACTGGTCTGTCGCCACCAGATCCCGTGCAGTGCTTGCGCAACGATCTGAGCCAGCAATGTTTCACTGTTCTGAGGCGGGTGTGTGACGCGGCGGGGCGCGTCGGCATTGCAGCGACAGGCGCTTTCGGATGCTCGGCGTCGGCAACGTGACCGCCGGCTCCGGGCCATGTGAAGCCCAATCCCGGTAGCAACCCGTCTTGACAGTCGCGCTATGCGGTTCTAATGGTTACTTTATTCTCTTTTTAATTGCATCGGGCGCGGGTGCACTTGATCATGAAAATGGCGCCACTCTCGTTTCCACGAGTTGAGCGCCAATGAGCCAACAGAGCGCATGGTCTCACGGGGCGAGTCGCGTCATGCAGGAGCGTTTCCGCAAGGCACGCTACGGCGCCCTCCGGGCAGGCAAGGATTATGTGGTGGGCCATGGTCGTACGTAGGCATTGCCCCAGTTTCCGATCTTATCATGCATGCAGGGCGTAGAGTATGACTCACGAAGAAATGGACATGTTGATTTCAGGTCAGAATGAGATCGAATCGTTTGGACAATTTACGCTGGGCTTTGGGAATTGCTTTTTGCCCTCCTCATTTTCAAGGTATTGCCTCGGCAACCTCCATGTGGGTGTTCATGAAACCCTGAACGTGGGTAATATTTTTGATAAGACGGGTAACTGCGTTGGAATCCTTATTGGACAACTGATATCGCTTAACGAGAACAAAATCGCCAGCACGCTGAAGGTTGATGGCGATTATGATTCCGATCAATTCTGGCAAGATCTCGAAAGTATTTTTTACGAGGCGCACGGCCGATACGTTGCCATTCTGTACCATGATGAAAAAGGCAGGGTCTATCTGGATGCCAATGGCATTCTTTCGCTGGTCTATTCGGAGGAAAAGAGGGCGGCCGCTTCCTCGGCTCTTCTGACACTCGGCGAGGAGGGCTACCGCGAGACGTTCACGGCGGGATTGTTCAATCGTCTCGACGTGCTGGGAGAGGGGTGGTTCCCCAGCGGTCTGACAGCGTGCGCCACTGGCCGAAGGCCGATTTCGCCTGCGCCGCCGACCCCATGGCCTTGGCTGAGGAGGTTGTCGCCCGTACGGCGCAGGCCGTCGGCATCCTGGCGGCGGAAGGTCGGGTGGCGGCGAGCCTGACCGGCGGCAACGAGACCCGGTTCATTCTGGCCAGCGCGCGAAAGCATATCCGCGACATCGAGTTTTTCACGGTGGATGGGCCGACGAGCCAGCGGGATGTGTCGATCGCGAGGACGCTCGCGCAGCGTTTCGGGTTGCGGCACCGCGTCCTGCCCTGCCGCATCGCGACGCCGGACCAGCAGGCGGCGTGGCTGTTGCGCGTCTCGCACACCGTCGGCGGCACCAACCGGCTGTATCATCCCAGCGTCTGGGCGCTGGCTGATTTCGCGGATTTCAGCATTGGCGGGCTTGGCGGTGAAATCGGGCGGGCGTTTTTCTGGCGGGCCACGGATACCGACACCATGGAGTTGTCGGCCCGCGACATCGTCGCCCGCTTCGGCATGCCCATCGAGAGTGAAGTGGTGCAGGCGACCGAGGCGTGGGCGGAGACCGTTGCCGCTTTCAGTCCGCTGACGCGCTTGGACCTCGCCTACCTCGAGCTTCGCATGTCGGCGTGGGCGTTTGCGCAGTCCTACGCTCAGCCCGTTCAATTCCGACCGCTGCATCCCATGATCTCGCGGCGCGTCTACGATCTGATGCTCCGTCAGTCGCCGGAGGCGAAGCGAGGCAATGGGCTGTTGCGGGAGGGGATCAGGCTGGCTTGGCCCGAACTGCTCGAGGTCCCCGTGAACAAGTACGGTGATGCGAGGGACATCGCGGCGTTTTTGCGCGCCGCGGCAGACCTGAAGCGAATTCGCAAGAAACTGATCAAGCTGTTCGGATAGAACCAGACCATCCGCAACCTTCCTCGCCGTCGGCGGCGCTCGACCGCGCGGCGCTGGCCGCAGCCCCGGCGGCGGGGCCGATAACCCCGCCCTTTACCCCATGGCGCGAAAGGCTTAGCCTGAGATCGGAGGGGACGGCCGAGGGGCCGCGCCCGCGTGCCGTACCGCGGCCCCGCCAGCAAGGCGCTGTCCCGCAACGGCAAAAACCACCCTGGGGAGAGCGCCCGTGCCCGATGATCTTGCGCCGCTGTCGCCGGACAACACCGCGCCGACCGGCGGTTACCGGCCGCAGCATGCCGTCCGCTTCGTCACCGCCGCCGCCCTCTTCGATGGCCACGACGCCTCGATCAACATCGTCCGCCGCATCCTGCAGGCGGCCGGCGCTGAGGTCATCCACCTCGGCCACAACCGCTCCGTCGACGAAGTGGTGACGGCAGCGCTGCACGAAGACGCCAACGCCATCGCCATCAGCTCCTATCAGGGCGGCCACGTCGAGTACTTCGCGTACCTCGTCGACCGGCTGCGCCAGCGTGGCGGCGCGGCGATCCGCGTCTTCGGCGGCGGCGGCGGCGTCATCGTCGACAGCGAGATCGCCGAGCTCCACGACCGTGGCGTCACCCGCGTCTACAGCCCCGAGGATGGCCGCCAGCTCGGCCTCGAGGGGATGATCGAGGACATGATCCGCCGCAGCGATTTCAGCCTCGCCGCAGACGTGCCCGCCGATCTGTCGCCGCTGGCCGCCGGCGATCTTCGCCTGCTGGCGCGCCTCATCACCGCCGCGCAGGAGGGCGCGCTGACGGCGGCGCAGCATCGGCAGCTGGGCGATCTGGCGCGTGCCGCCGGCACGGTGCCGGTCGTCGGCATCACCGGCACCGGCGGCGCCGGCAAGTCCTCGCTCACCGACGAACTGGTTCGTCGCCTGCGCTATTACAGCGGCGAGCCGCGCATCGGCATCCTCGCCATCGACCCGACACGGCGGCGCACCGGCGGCGCCCTGCTTGGCGATCGCATCCGCATGAACGCCATCGACGGCACGCGCATCTTCATGCGCTCGCTGGCCACGCGCCAAGCGGGGGCGGAGGTGCCGGCGGCGCTGCCCGAGATGCTGACGGCGATGAAAGCCTGCCGCTTCGATCTGATCATCGTCGAGACGCCGGGGATCGGCCAGGGCGATGCCGGCATCGTGCCGTTCTGCGATTTATCGCTTTACGTGATGACGCCGGAGTTCGGCGCGGCGAGCCAGTTGGAAAAGATCGACATGCTCGATTACGCCGACATCGTCGTCATCAACAAGTTCGACCGCCCCGGCGCGGCGGACGCCCGGCGCGATGTGGCCAAGCAGGTGCAGCGCAACCGCCAGGCGTTCTCGCTGCGCGCCGATGACATGCCGGTGTTCGGCACCATCGCCTCGCGCTTCAACGATGCCGGCGTCACCGCCGTCTACCGCAAGCTGATCGAGCTGATGCGGGCGCGCGGCTTCGGCGCCTGGCCGTCGACGGCGCCGGACGTCGCCGTCAAGAGCTCCGAGCCCGGGGCCGGCATCATCCCGGCGGCCCGCCGCCGCTACCTTGCCGAGATCGCCGAGACGGTGCGCGGCTATCACGACACGGCGCGCCAGCAGGTGGCGATCGCCCGCGACCGCGCCGCGCTGCGGCGCTCCGCTGCGTTGCTGGCTGACGCGGAGGCGGCGGTCACCGACGCGATCAACGCCCGCCTTGCGGCGGTCGAGCAGCGGCTGGATCCGCGCTGCGCCAAGATGCTGGCCGGCTGGCCGGCGGTGCGCACCGCCTACGCGGGCGATGAATACGTGGTCAGGATGCGCGACAAGGAGATCCGCACCCGCCTGACCCACACCTCCCTGTCCGGCTCGCCGGTGCCGAAGGTGGCGCTGCCGCCCTACGAGGATGACGGGGAGCTGCTGCGCTGGCTGCTGAAGGAAAACATCCCCGGCGTGTTCCCCTATACCGCCGGCGTCTTCGCCTTCAAGCGGGAGGGCGAGGATCCGACGCGGATGTTCGCCGGCGAGGGCGATCCCTTCCGCACCAATGCCCGCTTCAAGATGCTGTCCCGCCACGCCGATGCCGCGCGACTGTCGACGGCGTTCGACTCGGTCACCCTCTACGGCTTCGATCCCGATGAACGCCCGGACATCTACGGCAAGATCGGCAATTCCGGCGTCTCCATCGCCACCCTCGACGACATCAAGGCGCTGTATGACGGGTTCGACCTCTGCTGTCCGACCACGTCGGTGTCGATGACGATCAACGGTCCGGCGCCGGCGATCCTGGCGATGTACCTGAATGCGGCGATCGACCAGCAGCTGGAACGGTTCGCCACGGAAAACAACCGCCAGCCAACCGAGGAGGAGGCTGAAAAGACCCGCGAGTGGGTGCTGGAGACGGTCCGTGGTACGGTGCAGGCGGATATCCTGAAAGAAGATCAGGGACAGAATACCTGTATATTCTCAACCGAGTTCGCGCTGCGGATGATGGCGGACATCCAGGAGTATTTCGTCCACCATGGCGTTCGCAATTTCTACTCCGTATCCATCTCCGGCTATCATATCGCCGAGGCCGGCGCCAACCCGATTACCCAGCTCGCCTTTACCCTCGCCAATGGCTTTACCTACGTCGAGGCCTATCTCGCGCGCGGAATGCATGTCGATGACTTCGGGCCGAACCTTTCCTTCTTCTTTTCCGCCGGCATGGATCCGGAATACAGTGTCCTCGGCCGCGTCGCCCGCCGCATCTGGTCCATCGCCATGCGCTTCAAGTACGGGGCCGGCGAACGCTCGCAGAAGCTCAAGTATCACACGCAGACGTCGGGGCGGTCACTGCATGCCCAGGAATATGCGTTCAACGACATCCGCACGACGCTGCAGGCGCTGATCGCCACCTACGACAATACCAACAGCCTGCATACCAACGCGTTTGATGAAGCGATCACCACGCCGACGGCGGAAAGCGTGCGCCGCGCGCTGGCCATCCAGCTGATCATCAATCGGGAGTGGGGCCTTGCCAAGAACGAGAACCCGAACCAGGGCGCCTTCATCATCGAACAGCTGACCGATCTCGTCGAGGAGGCGGTGCTTGCGGAGTTTGAGCGGCTGAGCGAACGGGGCGGCGTCCTCGGCGCCATGGAGAGGGGCTATCAACGGGGCAAGATCCAGGAGGAATCGCTGCATTACGAGGTCAAGAAGCACGACGGCAGCTATCCGATCGTTGGCGTCAACACGTTCGTCAATCCGGAGGGCGCGATGCCGCCGACGCCGGAGCTTGTCCGCTCCACCGACGAGGAAAAGCAGCGGCAGTTGACGCGGCTGGCGGATTTCAAGGATCGCCACGGTGTCGCGGCGCCGGCGATGGTGCAACGCCTGCAAACCGCGGCGACGCGCGGCGAGAACCTGTTCGCGGTGCTGATGGATGCCGTGCGGGTGCTGTCTCTCGGCCAGATCTCGCAGGCCTTGTTCGAGGTCGGCGGCCGCTACCGGCGCGGCATGTGAGGCGCAGCGGCCGGCCCGGGCACACGCATGCCGACCACGCGAGGCGACGACGGCGAGACGGGGGCCGCCGGGGAGATTCTCTTCGAGTGGTGCGTCATCGGCGATCAGGCACGCGTCGCCGCCATCGATCCGGCATCGGGCATCGAGGTGGTCGTGTTCGGGCCGGCGCAAGGCGGGCTCGCGCCCCTGCGTGCCTTGGCCCGGCGCAAACTGTCCCGGCGCCTCGATCGGGGCGGCAGCGGCCGGTCCTGACGTGCCGGCGCGGCGCCGTCAACCGCGGACGGTGGTCTTGACGTCGGCGGGTTCGCTGTCGAGGCGGCCGACGCACTTGACCGTCTGCGGGTTGGCATGCAGCGGATCGCGCGGCAACAGCGTGACCTCGAGGTGAACGGTGGCGGCAAGGTCGGCGGCGAGATCGCCGGGACGGTCGAGATTGCCGGGGCCCTCATGGAGGAACGTGTTCTCGAGATAGCTCTCGGCGCGGCGCGGCCCGCTCGGATTGCCATGCAGCAGGTTGCGCACCGTCGAGGAGTAGGCATCGCGGCACGCCGCTTCGCTCGGCGGCAGGCCCGCCGCCGCCAGCGTCACGTACATGACGATGCGCTGGCGGTTCCAGTCGTAGTAGACGCCGTGCAGCGGCGTCGACGGCAGCTCGCCGGTGTCGGCCATGCGATCGGCGACGCGCTGAAGGTCCTGGCGCAGGCGAAGGATTCCCAGATCGAACAGGGTCACGGGTTCCCGCATCAGCCAGTGGATCGCCCGGTCTTCGGCGGGTGACGGTTGCGCGATGCCGGTGAGCAGGGCGGTGATGAGCAGGCAGCCGAGGACTCTGGTCCCGCCATCGGGCGGCAAACTGCGGCGCCGAACGTCACCGAACCTCTCCATCGCTCACCCCCTCACAACGGATGTGACGGTTTTTTGAACATCGGCATCATGGCAGCCAAAGGGTCCTTGAGGCAACCGCCCTATCCAGGCCCTGTGCGGGCGGCGGTCACAGCGTTCTTCATCCAGAAGTGGAGACAGCGCGGCGGGAACGCAAGTTTCGCGTGCTGGCGGGGCGGGCGCCGCCGCCGTCGGCAACGGCGGGGCACGGCCACCGCTGCATGCGGTGTTCGCAGCTGACAAAATAACCGATTGACGGCAGGGCGGGTGGCGGAACACTAAGACGCAACCGGGGGGCAGGGCGGTTGGCGGGATGACTTCAGATCACGGTGCCGACTATCGCGGCGAACGATGCGCCCCGTGCGGCCGGCGACGGCCCGGCGGCACCCTGTCGGTTGCGGATGAGCTCGTGGCGGTGAGCAGCCGGATATGACAGTGGCCTTTCCCTTCTCGGCGATCGTCGGCCAGGAGGAGATGAAGCTCGCCCTGCTCATCGCCGTCGTCGACCCATCGATCGGCGGCGTGCTGGTCTTCGGCGATCGCGGCACCGGCAAGTCGACGGCGGTGCGCGCGCTCGCTTCGCTGCTGCCACGGATGCGGATCGTCGTCCACTGCCCTTACGGCTGCGATCCCGATGCGGTCGCCGGCCTGTGCGAGGCCTGCCACGGGGGGGCGAAGGCGGGCCCGATCAAGAGCCGGCTTGCCCCGGTGCCGGTGGTCGACCTGCCGCTCGGCGCGACGGAGGACCGGGTCGTCGGCGCGCTGGATCTGGAGCGAGCCCTGACTCGCGGCGAAAAGGCGTTCGAACCGGGGCTTCTCGCCCGTGCGCATCGCGGGTTCCTGTATATCGACGAGGTCAACCTGCTGGAGGATCATCTCGTTGATCTGCTGCTCGACGTGGCCGCGTCCGGCGAAAACGTCGTCGAGCGGGAAGGAATCAGCATTCGCCATCCGGCCCGCTTCGTGCTCGTCGGCAGCGGCAACCCGGAGGAGGGTGAACTGCGGCCGCAACTGCTGGATCGGTTCGGCCTTTCGGTGGAGGTCAAGACACCGGTCGATATCGCCACCCGCATCGAGGTCGTCCGACGGCGCGACGCCTTTGAGCGCGATCCGCCGGCCTTTGCCGCGGCGTGGCAGGCGGAGGAGGAAAAGCTGCGCCGGCGGCTGACGGCGGCGCGCAAGCGGCTGGGCGCGGTCACCGTTCCGGACCAGGCCATCGAGCATGCGGCGCGGTTGTGCATCGGTCTTGGCACCGATGGCCTGAGGGGTGAATTGACCCTGATGCGGGCGGCCCGCGCCCTTGCTGCACTCGATAAGGATCCCGTCGTCACCGACGGCCATTTGCGGCGGGTGGCGCCGTCGGCGCTGCGCCATCGCCTGCGGCGAAATCCCCTCGACGACTCCGGCTCGACGGTCCGGGTGGAACGGGGCATCGCCGAGGTCCTCGGGGCATGAGCCTCGACTCACCGGCCGCGGCCTCGCCGTGGCAGGATGCCATCCTCGCCGCGATGTTGTTCGCCGTCGATCCGCTGGGCACCGTCGGCGTGTCGCTGCGGGCGTCGGCGGGCCCGGCGCGCCAGCACTGGCTGAGGCTGCTGCATGACCTGTTGCCGGCCGGCTGTCCCGTGCATCGCATTCCGCTGCACGTGCCCGACAACCGGCTGCTCGGCGGACTGGACCTCGCCGCCACGTTGCGCAGCGGCCGGCCGGTTGCCGAGCGTGGCATTCTCGCCGCCGCGGACGGCGGGGTCGTCCTGCTGGCGATGGCGGAACGGCTGACGGCAGCGACGGCGGCACGGCTGACCGGCGTTCTCGATCGCGGCGCCGTAGATGTGCAGCGGGATGGCCTTGCCCTGTGCCTGCCCGCCCGCTTCGGCGTCGTCGCCCTCGACGAAGGCCTCGCCGAGGATGAGGGCACGCCGCTGCCGCTGCGCGATCGTCTCGCCTTCCATGCCGATCTGTCGGGCGTCACCCGCGCCGACCTGGACGAAGAGTTGCCTGCGGCGGATGAGGTTGCCGCCGCGCGTCAGCGTGTCGCCGCGGTGACCGGCGGCGAGGAGGCGATCGAGGCTCTGTGTACGGCCGCGCTCGCCCTTGGCATCGCCTCGATCCGCGCGCCGCTGCTGGCCCTGCGTGTCGCCCGGACGGCGGCCGCTCTCGCCGCGCGGGAGCGGATTGCGCAGGAGGATTTGGTGATCGCCGGACGGCTGGTGCTGGCGCCGCGGGCGACGGAGCTGCCGATGGAACGAACCGAGCCGCTGGAGCCGGCGCACGACGAACCGGCGCAAAGCCCGCCGGCAGAGACCAATACGCCTCCCGCCGACGGTGATCGCGGGGAAAACGAAAGCGCCGGCCTCGATCCCGCCGACGCGGAGGTCGTCCTGCAGGCGGTGCAAGCGGCGTTGCCGGAGGGCCTGCTGGCACGGCTGCGTCTGACCGCCGGTGATCGGGCGCCGTGCGCCGCCGCCGGCCGGGTGGGTGCCCTGAAGCCGGCGGCGGGCCGTGGTCGCCCGGCGGGCGTGCGGCGGGGAGATCCCCGCGCCGGCGTTCGGCTCAACGTGGTGGAAACCCTGCGCGCGGCAGCCCCGTGGCAACCGCTGCGGCGCCAGGATGGCGATGGCGATGGTGATGGGGCGAGGGGGCCGCGGCCTTCGGTGCGCGTCCATGTCCGCCGCGACGATTTTCGCATCAACCGCTTCCAGCAGCGATCGCAGACCACCAGCATCTTCGTCGTCGACGCCTCGGGATCGACGGCGCTGCATCGGCTGGCGGAGGCGAAGGGCGCGGTCGAGCTGCTGCTGGCCGACTGCTACGTGCGGCGTGACCGGGTTGCGCTGTTTTCGATGCGGGGGCGCACTGCCGAGTTGGTGCTGCCGCCAACCCGCTCCCTGGTCCGCGCGCGGCGATGCCTCGCCGGATTGCCGGGCGGCGGCGGCACCCCGCTGGCCACCGGCATTCACGCGGCGGCCAGTCTCGCCGACGCGCTGCGTCGCCGTGGCGAGACGCCGATCACCGTGCTGCTGACCGATGGCAGCGCCAACATCACGCTCGACGGCGCTGCCGAACGGCAGTCCGCCGAGGAGCAGGCGCTGGCGGCGGCACGTCGTCTGCGGGCGTCACAGATCGCCGCGCTGCTCGTCGACACCTCACCGCGGCCGCGGCCGGCGGCGCAGCGGATCGCCGAGGCGATGGGCGCGACCTATCTGCCGCTGCCTTACGCCGATGCCTCGCGGCTGTCGGCGGCGGTGCGCGCCGAGGCGGCGGCGGCGGAGCGCGCTGCGTCGCGACGATGATGGTGGAACGCCTGCACTGGGAACGGGACGGGCGGGACTGGCCGAATCGTGCGGCCAGCCGCTTCCTGCGCGTCGGCAACGTGCACTGGCACGTCCAGGAATTCGGACAGGGGCCGGTCCTGCTGCTGGTGCACGGCACCGGGGCCTCGACGCATTCCTGGCGAGCGCTGGCGCCGCTGCTGGCCACGCACTTCCGCGTCATCGTGCCGGACCTGCCGGGCCACGGCTTCACCACCATCGTCGCCAATGACCGGCTGTCGCTGCCGGGGATGGCGCGCTCCCTAGACCAGCTGCTGCGGGCGATCGACGTGCGCCCCGCGCTCGCCATCGGTCACTCCGCCGGCGCTGCGGTGCTGATCCGCATGGCCCTCGATGGCCAGATCGCGCCGCAGGCGCTGGTGAGTTTGAACGGCGCGTTGATGCCCTTTGCCGGATTGGCCGGGCAGCTGTTTCCGATGATGGCGAACGTGTTGTTTTTGAACCCGTTGGCACCGCGGCTGTTCGCCTGGAGCGCCGCTGACCGGTCGCGGGTCGAGCGCCTGATCCGCGATACCGGATCGACACTGGAGAGCGAGGGCGTCACGCTCTATCAGCGCCTGTTCCGGAGTGTCCGGCATGTGGGGAGCGCGCTCGGCATGATGGCCAGTTGGGACCTAAAACCCCTGCTGCGCGATCTGCCGCGTCTGCGGACGCCGCTGATCCTCGTCGTCGGCAGCAACGATCGCGCGGTACCGCCGGCCACCGCCGAGCAGGTGCGAGGGCGGTTGCCAAGCGCGGAGATCATCACGCTGCCCGATCTCGGACATCTCGCGCACGAGGAGCAGCCGCAGGCGGTCGTTGACATCGTGATGACCGCGGCGCGGCGTTTCGGTGTGTTGCCGCCGATCTGACGGAACCTCGGCGCAATGCCGGCATTCCCGGACCGGCAACGGTCGACGCGCGTTCGCCGCTGGCGCGCCACGGGGTTGCCGTGCTAGGGTGTCTCGCCATGTTGACATCAAGGGCGACAAGCAAGGTTGACACATCGCGGCAGACGCGACAGCCGCACGCGGTGATCATCGGCAGCGGCTTCGGCGGTCTGGCGGCTGCGGTGCGGCTCGGCAGCCGCGGCTATCGCGTCACCGTGCTGGAAAGGCTGGCTACGCCGGGTGGGCGCGCCGGCGTCTACCGGCAGGACGGCTTTACCTTCGACGCGGGTCCGACCATCGTGACCGCGCCGTTCCTGTTTGAAGAGCTGTGGCAGCGGTGCGGCCGCCGGCTGGCCGACGACGTGGAATTGCGAGCGCTGTCGCCGTTTTTCCGCATGCGCTTCGACGACGGGGAAATCTTCGATTACTCCGGCGACAGCGAAGCCATGCGCGCCGAGATCGGCCGCCTTTCGCCGCGTGATGTCGCTGGCTACGACCGCTTCATGACGATGAGCGAGAAAATCTTCAAGATCGGCTTCGAAGAACTGGGACACGTCCCGTTCAGTTCGCTGACCGACATGGTGCGCATCCTTCCGGACATGGTCCGCCTCGCCAGCTATCGGAGCGTTTACGGCCTCGTCAGCACGTACTTCCAAGACCCCCGGCTGCGCATCGCCTTCAGCTTCCACCCGCTGCTGATCGGCGGCAATCCCTTCTCCGTCACCTCGATCTATGCCCTCATCAGCTACCTCAAGCACCGCTGGGGCGTGTTTTTCGCGATGGGGGGGACGGGACAACTGGTGCGCGGCCTGGTCGGCCTCATCGACGGACTCGGCGGGGTCGTCCGATGCGGCGCCGAGGTCACCGCGATCACCGTCACCGATGGCGCTGCGAGCGGGGTGCAACTGGCCGACGGCGAGCGTATCGCTGCCGACATCGTCGTCTCCGACGCCGATTCCGCCTGGACCTACCGGTATCTGCTGCCGGCAGCCGAGCGCCGCCGCTGGACCGATCGGCGGATCGACCGGGCGCGCTACTCCAACGGGCTGTTCGTCTGGTATTTCGGTACCCGGCGGCAGTACCGGGACGTGCCCCACCATACCATCGTGCTCGGGCCCCGCTATCGCGAGCTGCTGACCGACATTTTCGACAGGCATCGGCTGGCGACCGATTTCAGCCTGTACCTGCATCGGCCCACCGCCACCGATCCGACGCTGGCGCCACCTGGGTGCGACGCGTTCTACGCGCTCTCGCCGGTGCCGCACCTCGGCGGCGACGTCGACTGGGCGGCGCAGGCGGAACCCTACCGGCAGGCGATCGCCCGCCGGCTCGCGGCAACGCTGCTGCCCGGCCTGGAGGCGGAGGTGGTGACGTCGCGCATGCTGACGCCCCAGGACTTCCAAGACCATCTGTTGTCGTTCCGCGGCGCCGGCTTCGGCCTTGAACCGGTGCTGTCGCAGAGCGCGTGGTTCCGCCCGCACAATCGCAGCGAGGAGGTGGCAGGGCTTTACCTCGTTGGCCATGGAACGCATCCGGGAGCGGGGCTGCCCGGCGTCCTGTCCTCCGCCCGGATTCTCGATTCCCTCGTTCCCGATGCTGCCGCGCTCGCTTGATCGAACCGCGGCGGCGGCAGCGGACCTCGCGGCCTGCGAGGCGCTTCTCGCCGACGGCTCCCGCACGTTTTTCCTGGCATCGCGGATGCTGCCGCAGCGCGTACGCGCGCCGGCTGCCGCCCTGTACGCCTTCTGCCGGATTGCCGACGACGAAGTGGACATCCACGGCGGCCGGCTTTCGGCACTGGCGCGCCTGCGCGAACGCCTCGATCGTGCCTACGCCGGGCGGCCGCTCGATACACCGCTCGATCGCGCACTCGCCGCCGTCGTCAGCGAGTTCGTGCTGCCACGCGCCCTGCCGGACGCCCTGATCGAGGGGCTTGAGTGGGACGCCCAGCGGCGCCGCTACGAGGACCTGTCGGACCTCCATGGCTACGCCGCACGGGTGGCGGGGTCCGTCGGCGCGATGATGGCGTGGCTGATGGGGGTGCGCGATCCTGCCGTCGTCGCCTGCGCTTGCGATCTTGGCGCCGCCATGCAGTTCTCCAATATCGCCCGCGATGTGGGGGAGGACGCGCGGGCCGGGCGGCTTTATCTGCCGCAGCGCTGGCTGCGTGAGGCGGGCATCGATGGCGAGGCGTGGCTGGCTGCGCCGGCGCCCAGCGAAGCCCTCGGCTGGGTCACCCAGCGGCTGCTGCGGGTGGCCGACCATCTCTACCGCCGCGCCGACGCGGGTATCGCCCACCTGCCGCCGACGTGCCGGCCGGGGATCTACGCGGCGCGGCTGATGTATGCGGAGATCGGGGCGGAGGTGACGCGCCTCGGCGGCGATGCCCTGACGCAGCGCGCCGTCGTCGCCCACTGGCGGAAGGCGGCCCTGCTGCTGCGGGCGCTGGGACTGACCCTGGTGCCGCCGGCGACGCTGCCCGGGCCGGCGCTGGCGGAGGCGGGCTTCCTCGTCGATGCCATCGGCACGGCGGCATTCGCGATGCGGCGCTCCGCACCGCCGTCATCGGCATGGCCCGGCTGGAACTTTGCGGAACGGCTGATCCGGGTGATCGAGCTGTTCGAGAACCTCGAGCGGCGCGAGCGCTCCGGATACATCGTGTTTCCCGGCGATGCCGCCCTTTCGGAGACCGAAGGCTGCCGTTAGCAGGCGGTCGCAGCGCCCTTGCCGCGCTGACCTGGGCGATGCGGATGATCCCGAAGCTGACCGCGCGCGAATAATCGGCGTCGCCCGCAGACAATCGTTCCATCGCCCCGAGGTAGCCGGCCCACCCGCCATGGACTCGCAATATCTGATCGTCTTCGAACTGGTGCTGGTGTTCGGCCTCGTTCTTGGCTTCTGCGGCTGGGAACTGTGGTCGCTGCGGCGCGAGCGCCAGCGCGACCGGCAGGCCCGGCGGCGGGACGGGGACGACGCGTCAGCGGACTGAGGGGAGGGCGGAGCCGGCGCGCGCCGGCGATGCCGAACGCGGCATGCGGAACGGCAGCAGCGCCTGCACCCACAAACGGCGAAACCGGTCGAGCGACAGGCTCTCATGCATGATCAGCGAGGCCCCGCTGGGCGCTGAGCCCGTCAGCAGCGATCGCGCGTAGAAAGGGGCGTCCTCGAGGGTGCGCACCAGCCGTGGCGTGCCGCCGCCGCCGTGGTTGAACGCCCTGGCACTGCGCGCAATTCGCCAGCGGCTCGGCGGCAGGCTGACCGCCGGCGGCGGCGATACCTCGTCGATCTGTCCCTCGTGGGTGATGCGCAAGGCGAGGGAGCGGGCGGAACCGTCGCGCCGCGTGACATCGTAGGCGATCGCCGCGCCGTCGGCGAGGTGGCTGCGCGACCAGTCCCAGCGGATGAAGGCGTCTTCCAGCGGCGTGCTGCCGCTGTTGCTGTCAAGATAGCCGCCGCCCGTCCACCGCCACGCCGGTTTCTCGAAGCTGACCTCCACCCGCCCGCACGGAGCAAGCGGCTGCCACAGGTGGCGGCCGTCGGCGTCGAGGGCGATGCCCAACGCCGTGATCGCCGAGGGATAGAATCGAACCTCGCCTTTCAGCCGTCTGGGCAGCGGGGCCGTGCGCTCGTCAATGAGGATGCGGAGGCTGGTGCCATCCCAGTTCACGGCGCTGGGCCCGATGACCAGGGTTTGTGGCGTCTGCGCCAGCGCCTGGCGGCGCCGCTCGGTCATCGCCCAGCGATCGCCGCCCCGCCGGTAGAGCGCGACGTTCAGCGCGCAGTGGTCATAGGGATCGGCTTCGCCGCGACGGCGAGACCACGCGTAGTAGGGAGAGAAGACGCTGCCGATGAACGCGATGATGGTGATGCCGCACTCTCCATCGTCGCTCAGCCCGTCGAGATACCACCAGGCGTAGCCACCCGGCGGGACCGCCTGGTCGAAGCGAAGTCCGCAAGGAGGCTCGCCGCCGCCTGCCGGCCGGAAAGCGCCGCCATCGGCACCCCCGCCCCGGGGTGGGTGCTGCCGCCCGCCATGTACAGTCCCGGAATGCGGCTGCGTGGTCCCGGCCGCCGAAACGAGGCCCGCCAGCCATGGGTCGCCTCGCCATAGAGCGCGCCGCCGGTTGCCGGGAACAGTCGTTCGAAGTCGCGCGGCGTCGTCACCTCTGTCGCCTCGCGCTGCCGCTGAACGTGCAGGCCGCAGTTCGCGAGCCAGTGAAACACCTGCCTTTCGCATCGTTCGATCTCCCGGCGATCGGTGGCTTCGCTGTCCCCGGTCGGTGGCGCGTTGACCAGACAGAACAGGCGTTCCGGCCCGCCCGCCCACGCGGACGGGTCATCCGTGCGGTCCTGTGCGCAGACGTACACGGTTGGCCGCCGGGGCAGCCGGCGGTGGGCGAAAATGTCTTCGAACTCGGCTCGATAATCGTCGCTGAAGAACACCGAATGGCGGACCAGCGGAAAGCCGTCGGTGGTGGCGAGCAGCGCCCAGGTCAGTGCGGACAGCGAGCGCCGCTGGCGCGGCACCGGTGGCACCGCGCGCGTGGCGGCGGAACCGAACTGCCCGCCGGCAACGGCGGCGACATCGGCGTTGACGATGACCGCATCGGCGCCAAGGTCCTCTCCCGTCGCCAGGCGGACGCCCCGGCAGCGGCCGTCGCCGACGCGGATCTGCGCCGCCTCCGTCCCGTAGCGAAAGGCCACGCCGCGCCTTGCC
>JALOTH010000182.1 GCA_025458035.1 Rhodospirillales bacterium | reverse complement strand
CCTTCATCACGACGATGCGGTCGGCCATCGTCAGCGCCTCCTCCTGATCGTGCGTCACCATGATCGTGGTAACGTTGAGGCGGTTCTGCAGGTCCTTGATTTCCTTGCGCAGATGGACCCGAACCTTGGCATCGAGGGCGCTCAGCGGCTCATCGAGCAGCAGCAGCCCGGGCGAGGTGGCAAGCGCGCGGGCGAGTGCGACGCGCTGCTGCTGGCCGCCCGACAGTTGCGAAGGATACTTGGCCGCCTGATCGGCTAGGCCGACTGTTGCCAACAGTTCCGTGACGCGCTTGTCGATATCGGCGCGCTTCATCTTGCGGTTTTCGAGGCCGTAGCCGACGTTTTTTGCCACAGTCAGGTTGGGAAAGAGCGCGTACGACTGAAAAACGATGCCGAAGTCGCGCTGCGACGGCGGCAGCGCCGAAATGTCGCGGCCCGCTTGATGAATGGACCCGGAGCTTTGCGGATCGAGGCCGGCGATCGCCCGCAGGAGCGTCGTCTTCCCGCAACCCGAGGGTCCGAGAAAACAGACAAACTCGCCCTCGTTGATCGTCAGCGAAATTTCCGAGAGCGCCTGAAAACTTCCGAAGCGCTTATTGACATTTGTGATCTTGAGGTAGGGCTTTGTTCGTTCAGAAATTGGCCCGTCCATGGTGTCCCACTCCCCGTTGCCGCCGCGGACGGATGCGTCCGCGGCGTTAAGCATCGGCCGTTGGTTTCGTTACTTCGCTTTGGGTTCGGACTTCGAATCGTAACGCTTCGACCATTCGGCGAGGATCCGGTCGCGATTCGCGGCCGCCCATTCGAAGTCCATGTTCGGGATCATCATGGACTCGGCATTGGTGGGGTAGTTGGGGATGTCCTTGCTGATGCCCTTGATCGCGACGACCGCATAATAGTTATTGTACAGCTCGTTGGCGGCACGCGAGGCCGCGAAGTCGGCCAGGGCCTTTGCGCCGTCCAGGTTCTTTGCGCCCTTGAGGATCGCCGTCGCCTCCATGTCCCACCCCGAACCCGGCTTCGGCAGAATGGTTTCGATCGGCGCACCCTTCGTCTTCAGCGAGGCGCCGGTATACTCGATCGAAATGCCGAGGGGATATTCGCCGGCAGCCGCCTGCTTGCACGGCTTCGAGCCCGAGTGGGTATAGGCCGCGATGTTTTCGTTGAGCCCGTCCATGTATTTCCAGCCGCCCTCCTCACCCATTATCTTCAACCAACCAACGACGGTCAGGAAGCCGGTGCCCGACGAAGCCGGGTTCGGCATGGTGATCAGGCCCTTGTAGGCGGGGTTCAGCAGATCCTGCCATGACGCCGGTTGCGCCAAGCTCTTCTTTCCCGCTTCGATGGTGTTGAAACACACCGCCGCCATCCAGGCGTCGCCACCCACCCAGGTCGGCGGGGTTTTCGGCGAGCGGAAGACCGGCTTGATGTCCTCAAGGCCCTTCGGCGCGTATGGCAGCAGCATGTCCTGCGCATCGAGCTGCAGCAGGCTGGTTGCGGCAAGGCCCCAGATCACATCGGCCTGCGGGTTGGCCTTTTCGGCAAGCAGGCGGGCGGTAATGATGCCGGTGGAGTCCCGCACCCACTGAATCTCGATGCCGGGATTGGCGGCTTCGAACGCCTTTTTGTACGGTACCAGCTGTTCGTTCTCATAGGAGGTATACACGGTGAGCTTTTGCGCGGCACTTGCATCGCCGCTACCACCTGAAATGCCGCCTGCGGCCATGGCCAGGATCATGCCGAGCGTCAGCTGTTTCAGCATCGCCTTCCTCTCCTTAATCGCTGTTACTCTGATCAGCCGACGCTGCGGCTCTACTCGTGATGCGCGTAATTCCTCGGCAGCGCTTGCCGGCACAACACTCCGCAGTTCATAGAGGCTCGTCAGGGCGGCGGAAGTGAAGATTTGGTTAAAGGCGGTGCCGGAACCGCCGGCTTGCCGGGTGTCCGAGCACCGGATAACGCCGCGCGGGCGAAGTCTTCACAAATCCCTCTCATGAAATGATATGCTAATAACAGGGACGATGGCCGCAGGGATGGGTCATGCGAGACGTTGACCGCGTTGACCGGTGTGTGCATCGGCAATGCCAATTCTAAATGCCGGCGGGCGGAACCGCCAATGGGCGGGTGTCCGCCAAGCGCTAGTGGCCGCCGCCGTAATCACGGTTGCGATTGTTTGCGCGCCGGGGCTGGCGTCGGCGCAGGGCCGGCAGCAGGGACTGCGGGTGACCATAACCGGCGACGTTCTGCGCATCAGCGGCACCGTCGGCCGCCAATTGCCGGAAATCCTCGCGCAAATCCTCGACAAGTACCCACGGGTCCGCACCGTCCTGCTGGACAGCCCGGGCGGAGAGGTCCTTGGCGGGTTGTCGACTGCGGTTGTCATCCGCGAACGTCGGCTGAACACGATGGTGCCGGCCAACAGCAATTGTGCGTCCGCCTGCGTCATCCTGCTTGCTGCCGGTGTCGAACGCCGCGTTGCCCCGGGCACACGCGTCGGTGTTCACCGCTGGAAGTATACCCGCCCGGCGACCGATTTCGATTGGCAGCGAGATAAGATCGCCCTGCAGATGGCCTTCGTGGAACTCGGTGTTTCCGCCGACATCGTCGACATGATGATGGCGGTACCGCACGAGAAAGTCCGCTGGCTGTCGCGCAGCGAGATGCGTCAGCTGCGGCTGATCAACGCCGAGGTCGCGGGACCATGACAATGCCGGCGGCACTGACGGCCCTTGCGCTGACGCGCCAGTTGGTCGCCTTGAACACCATCAATCCGCCGGGTGAGGAGGAATTGGCTGCGCAAGCGCTGGCCCGTACTCTGGAGGCGGCGGGCGCGCGGGTGGGCCTATATCCGTTCGCCACTGGCCGGCAGAGTTTGATCGCCACCATCGGGGGCTCCGACGAAGCACTGCCGCTGGCGTTCACCGGCCATCTCGATACAGTGCCACTGGGCGCCAAGCCGTGGCGTAATGATCCGTTTGCCGGCGAGATCGGCGATGGCCGCGTCTACGGCCGCGGCACCACCGACATGAAATCCGGCATCGCCGCCTTCATCATCGCCGTGTTGCGGCTCGCACCGCGGCTGACGGGGACCGCCGGTGTGCGGCTGATCCTCACCGCCGCCGAGGAAACAGGTTGCGAGGGCGCCCGGCACATGGTGCGAACCGGCGCGCCGGTGGGACGGGCCGGGGCGCTCATCGTCGGGGAACCGACGGGGAATGCCCCCCTCGTCGGCCACAAGGGCTGTCTATGGCTGCGCGCCGTCGCCCACGGGGTGACCGCGCACGGCTCTCTGCCGCATCTTGGCGTCAATGCCGTCTGCCGAGCGGCACGGGCGGTGACGGCCCTTGAGCACTTCGATTTCGGGCAGGCGCCGCATCCGACCCTCGGCGGGCCGAGCCTCAACGTCGGCTTCCTGCATGGCGGACTCAATATCAACTCCGTGCCGGATCGTGCCGAAATTGGCCTCGATATCCGCACGATACCGGGACAGGACCACGTCGCCCTTGCCGGACGCCTCCACCACTTTCTGGGCGAGGACATCACCATCGAGACCATCGAGGATACGCAGGGCGTCTGGACCGAACCGTCCGATGCCTGGGTGCGCGAGGTGTTCGAGGTCGCAACGGCGGTGACCGGCGAGGGCGCCAGAGTCGGCGGCGCCCCTTTTGTGACCGATGCTTCGCTGCTGACGCCGGCCCTCGGTGGCGTGCCAACGGTCATCCTCGGCCCCGGCGAGACGGCGATGGCACACCAGACCGACGAATACTGCCGCATCGACCGGCTCGATGAGGCCGTCGCCATCTACGAGGCGCTGATCTGCCGCTGGTGTCGGCTGTAATCGACAGCCGCCGGCCGTTAACGCCCAAGCTGGGTTTCGGGCCCAGCCCCTTCTCGCGCCATCGCGACCAGCAGGATGGCAAGAACCGCGCCATTCACCAGGTGCCACAGAAAATGGGTGCCGAGCGGCAGGCTGTCGCACAGGCGGGCGTCCAACGATCGAAAGGTCAAAGAAAGGACGAACAGGCCGGTGGCGAGCAACAGCGCCCGGCCCGCCGCATGGCCGCGCGCGGCGAGCAGACCGCCGCACACTGCAAGAAACCCGAGAGCGGGCGCGTAGCCGGTACTGCCGTCGACCGCGCTTTTCACCTCGGGCGGAATCGCCGCCGCAAGGATCATGGCCGTCGGCAATAGGCCGACACCGAGGACCAT
>JALOTH010000076.1 GCA_025458035.1 Rhodospirillales bacterium | reverse complement strand
GCCGATCTGCTCTGGCGGATCCGCGCCGCCATCGCCTTCACCGTCACCCCGCACCTCGCCCGCATCCGGGCGCCGCTGCTGGCCATTCACCGCGCCGACGATCCCTGGCTGAGCGCCGACAAGACCGCCGCCGCCGTGCGCCGAGTCGCCGGCGCGGAGATGATCACCCTGCCGCCGGATGACGCGAGCGGCCGCGATCCGCTGCCCGCGCTGGCGGCGCTGACCGCCGATGCGACGATGCAGGCGTTCCGCGAACGCGCCGGCTTGTCGGGCGACCCCAGGATCCGCGCCCTCGGCCTCCAGCCCGAGCCGCCGCGGCTTGCCGACGCCGCGGCGACGGAGCCGTCGCGATCGTCGCTGCCGCGCCTGACCGAGCCGTTCCCGACGCGGCTGCACGAGGTGGCCGACGCCGCCGGCCGCCGCTGGCCGATCCGCATCATCGATGTCGGTGCCGGAGGGGTGGAAAAGCCGCCGGCCGAGGCCACCCCGGCGGAAGCGCTGCTGATCCTGCCGGACCGCGGCCTGCCCGCCGCCGCCTACGGCGAGACGATCGCCTTTGCCGCCCGCCGCGGCATCCGCGTCATCACTCCCGAGTTGCCGCCCCATGGGCTGGCGCCCGATGGCCAGCCGGGAGCCGTGGACGCCGCCGACGGGCCGCCGGCCCGTACGTTCGCCGATCTGCGGGCGATGCTGGCGGATCTCGTGCGCGGCCCGCTGGGGATCACCCGCGTCACCTGCCTCGGCCACGGTCGCGGCGCCCAACTCTGCCTCGGCCTCGGCCTCGATCATGCCGATCTGGTCGCCCGCCTGATCCTCGTCGCGCCCGAGGGGCTGACGCCGGTGCCGCGCCGAGCGGCGATGGCAGCGGGCGGCGAGCCGCTGTTCGATCCCGCGCTCGCCGGCGATGCGGTCCGCTGGCGGGAGGCTTGGTCGGCCGCCGCCGCGCCAACGCCGCCGCCGTTCGTCCGCGACGGCGCCGCCGCCCGCGCCGTTGCCGATCTGTATCAAAGCCTCGCCGCCGCCGAAGGCCGGCAGCGGGACCGCTTCGCCAGCGCCTTCGCCTTCGATGCCTACGCCGCCGGGATCGAGCGCCTCGACGACGATCCGCTCAGTCTGCCGGTGCGGGCGGCGCGTCTCGCCCAGCCGGTGATGATCGCCGTCGGCGCCCACGGCCCGCTGCCGCCGCCGCTGGTCCCGGGCCTGCCGGAGGCGCCCGCCGCCGCCATCATCGGCGCGTTCGTCAAGACGCTGGCCGCTGCCGGCAATCCGCCGGTGCTGCGCATCTATGGGGCGGCCGGCACCGCCGTGCCGATGGACGTGCCGGTGGCGTTTGCCAGCGACGTCGTCGAGTTCGTCGCCGGCCGGCCGGTCCGGGAAGTCACCCCCGAGATCATCGACAGCCTGCTGGCGAACGCCGGCAAACCGGCGACGGCGCTGCCGCCGGCCGCTTCGCCCCCCCGGCGGGAGGCACGGCGGTGAGGCGCCGGACGCGACCGCGCGGCGGCGCCCTTACCCCCCTCCGCCTGCTGGCGGTGCTGGCGACACTGGCGGGCGGCCTGCCGGCGGCGGCGTTGGCGGAAGCGCCGGTGACGGCGGCAGCGGCGATCCCGCAACTCGCCGGCCTCAAGCAGTCGGCGGAGATCCGCGGCTTTCGCCTCGGCGGCCGCTACGATCTGGCGCAACCGGCGAGCGCCTTCGAGCACGGCGCCCGCGACGGCGTCAGCCTCGAATACCTCGGGGCGCCGCCGCTGCGGCTCGGCTACATCGCCGTCGGCACGCCGCAGCGCAACGCCAAGGGCGAGATCATCAACGCCGTCGTCATCCCCAGCTACGGCGCCGGCGACGCGACGACGATGTACGCCTTCTGGCACGACGGCCAGCCCAGCAGCAGCCTCGCCGAGGGCGCCGTCGTCGGCCCCGGGCGGCTGATCGACACCCAGGCCTGCTACGTCGTGTTCGTCGACGGCCTCGGCCTGTGGGGCGCCAGCAAGCCGTCCGCCGGCCTCGGGCCGCGCTTTCCCGCCTACAGCTATTTCGACATGGCGCAGGCGATCCGGCGGCTGCTGCGCGACCATCTGCGCGTCGCCCAGGTCAAGCTGGCCGCCGGCGTCTCCCTGGGCGCGACGCAGGCCTACCTGCTGGCGGCGATGCACCCCGACTTCGTCGAGGCGATCCTGCCGATCGGCGGGCCGACCGTCTCCGACGCGGCGGACCCGGCCGCCCATGCGACGCTGGCGCTGGCCAAGGCGGCGATCGAGGCCGATCCGGTGTGGATGGCGACGGCGGGCGCCTACTACGACCGGCCGAAGGCGGAGCACCCCCGGCAAGGGGTGATGTTCAGCTGGTCGCTGCTCGGCCTCAGCGCCGCCGACCCCCGGCAGCGCGCGCAGCAGCCATGGGCGACGGTGCAGCAGGAGGTTTTCGCCTGGGCGCCGGAGGGCGAGATGGGCGCCAACCTCGCGGCGCGGGCGCAGGACTTCGATGCCGTCGACCTGCACCACCGCCTGCGCGCCGGCCTCGGCTTTTCGCTGACCAAGGACCTCGGCCGCATCCGCGCGCGCACGCTGATCTTGCAGGTGGAGAACGACCGCTGGGTTTCCCTGGCCGCGGCGCGGGCGACGGCCGAGCGCATTCCCGGCGCGATGCTGCTGTCGTTCCCGCACCCGCTGGCCCATTTCGCGTCCTTCGCCGCCCCCAACGTCTTTGCCGAGGTGGTGCGCGCGTTCGTCGAGAACCGCTTTCTGCCGCAGCCGGCGGCGGCCGTTCACAGGTAGGGCGAAGCGAGCCAGGCGGCGCCGTCGCGCAGGCGCGCCAGCAGCGGCCGCGACGCCAGGGTGGCGAGATCCAGCGGCCGGGCGGCGGCGAGGCGCTCGTCGAACAGGGCGTCGAGGCCGGCGACCAGCGTCTCGTCATAGCATTCGACGTTGAACTCGAAGTTCAGGCGCATGCTGCGCGGGTCCCAGTTGGCGGAGCCGAGCAGCGCGAAGCCGCCATCCACCGTCATCATCTTGGCGTGGTCGAACGGCGGCGGCGAGCGCCAGACGCGGCAGCCGCGGACCACCAGGGCGCCGATGCGCGCCAGGCTCGCCCACTCGACGAGCTTGAGATTGCTGCGTTCGGGAATGAGGATTTCCACCGCCACGCCGCGCATCGCCGCGTGCTGCAGCAGCATCGCCAGCGTCGCGTCGGGCAGGAAATAAGGGGTGACGACGCGGATGCGGCGGCGCGCGTGGATCACCGCACTCACCATCGCCCAGCGCACCCGCTCGAAGTCTTCATCGGGGCCGGAGGCGATGCCACGGGCGAACACTGCTCCCGCCACCTGCGTCCGTGTCGACCAGGCATCCCCGGCCAGTACCTCGCCGGCGGCATAGCGCCAGTCGTCGATGAAGGTGGCGGCGAGGTGGCCGACGACCGGCCCCTCGATGCGGAAATGCAGGTCGCGCACCGCCGACGCCGCCGGCGCGTCGTCGAGATGACTGGCGCGCAGGTTCATGCCGCCGGTGAAGCCGACCCGGCCATCGATGATCAGGATCTTGCGGTGGTTGCGCAGGTTGGCGTACTGCAAGCGGAGGGGAACCAGCGGCGGGAAGTAGTCTTCGGCGCGAACGCCGGCCCGCCTCAGCCGATCGATGATCGGCGGATAGCTGTAGCGGGCGCCGACGCCATCGACGAGCACGCGCACCGCGACGCCGCGCCCGCGCGCCGCCGCCAGCGCATCGACGAAGCGGTGGCCGACGGCGTCGTTATCGAAGATGTAGCTGCTCAGCCCGATGCTGCGCTCGGCGGCGCCAATCGCCGCCAGCATCGCGGCGTAGGCGGCGCTGCCGCCGGCGAGGGGCTGAACCGCGTTGCCGGCGGTGAGCGGCAGGCCGGCGACCGTATCCAGGATGCGGGCCACCGCCGCGAGATGCGCCAGGCCCGGCGGCAGCCAGTCCGCGGCGGCGGCTGGCGGCGGCCCGACCGGTGGCGGCGCACCGATTCGGGGCGACGGGCGGGCGCGCAGGCCGGCGGCCCGGCGGCGCACCCGGTTGATGCCGAGCAGCAGGTAAAGAACGGCGCCGCCGAACGGCACCAGCCAGATCAGCGCCACCCAGCCAATGGCCGCGTGCACGCCGCGCTTGAACAGGATGACATGACCGGAAGCCAGGACCGCCAGCAGCACCTGCACGGCGGCGAGCAGCACCGGCGCCGAATCCGCGAGCAATCCGCCCATGACTTCGCTGGTCAACCCGCTCCGGTCATCCGCGAGCGGACGAACCCAGGCCATACCGCCCGCCCGCGGCCACTCCCTTTCTTCCGTAACCGAACCAGCGTATGGTGCGCCCGTGGGGAAGTCCACAGCGGTTGAAGATCAGTGAGGTCAGTGGTGAGCCGGGTGCGAATTTATCGGCCGGCGAAGACGGCGATGCAATCGGGGCTGCGCAACACCCGCGATTGGGTCGTTGAATTCGAGGCGGCAGGAGCAAGGTTCCACGATCCGCTAACCGGCTGGGTCGGGTCGCGCGACACCCGTCACCAGGTAAGGTTGCGTTTCGCAACGCGGGATGATGCGATCGCCTTTGCCGAGCGCAACGGCTATGAATATCAGGTGGTCGCGCCGACCGAGATGCAGCACCGGCCGAAAAGCTACGCCGAGAACTTCCGCCGGCCCAACTGATCGCCCAACGGATCCGGCCAATGCCGGCCGGCGTGCCGGCACCGCCGACGCGGCGGCGGGCGGGCCGCGGTTGACAACCTTCGCCGGCTATCCCCAGTATCGCCATCAGAAACGAACGGATCGCACCCCCGAACGGGCTGGGCTGCCATGGCCCGAGCCAACGGGCGGTTGCCAATGCGCCAAGAACAGAAGGGATAGGTTGCTATGCCGTGGCTTCGTCGCGCGTGGGTTTTCGGTCTCGCTGTCGCCGCTCTGCTGTCGCTCGGGCTCATCGAACGCGGATCGGCGTTCGCCCAGAGCGCCGACGCACAGCGCAACCGCATCAATCAGGGCACCGTCGGCATCGTGTCCGGCGGGGTCAACGGCACCTACATCCGCATCGCCGCCGATCTGGCCGCCGTCCTCGATCAGGGTGACGAGCTGCGCATCCTGCCCATCCTCGGCAAGGGATCGGTGCAGAACATCACCGATCTGCTCTACCTGCGGGGCGTCGATATCGCCATCGTCCAGTCCGATGTCCTCAGCTACATCCGCGACCAGAAACTGCATCCCAACATCGAACAGCGGATCCGCTACATCACCAAGCTGTACAACGAAGAGGTGCACGTCCTCGCCGGCCTCGACATCGCCGGCCTGGGCGATCTCGCCGGCAAGAAGGTCAACTTCGATAACACCGGCAGCGGCACCTTCATCACCGCGTCGACGATTTTCAAGCTGCTCGGCATTGCCGTCGAGCCGACGACGTTCGATCAGGCGCTGGCCCTCGAAAAGCTCAAGGCCGGCGAAATCGCGGCGATGGTGTACGTCGCCGGCAAGCCCACCGAACTGTTCAAGCGGCTGCCGGAGAACAGCAAGCTGCACTTCGTGCCGATCACGCCGACGGAGGAGCTGCTGGCCACCTATCTGCCGTCGCAGTTCGACCACAGCGACTACCCGCAACTGATCGCCCAGGGCGCCGCGCAGCCGACGATCGCCGTCGGCGCGGTGATGGCGGCTTACAACTGGCGATCGGACAACGAGCGGTACCGGCGTCTCGACATGTTCGTTCGCGCCTTTTTCGATAACTTCGAGCAGTTCCTGAAGGCGCCCCGCCACCCGAAATGGCAGGAAGTCAATCTGGCGGCCACCGTCCCCGGCTGGACCCGCTTCGCACCGGCGGAGGCGTGGGGCGCGCAGCGCTCCAAGCCGGCGGCGGCGATCGCCGCCGATCCGGCGTTGCGGCAGTCGTTCGAGCAGTTCCTCGCCTTCATGCAGCAGTCGGGCCAGTTGCCGCGCAACCGGCCGATCTCCGAAGCGGAGCGGGCGGCGCTGTTCAGCCGCTTCGTCGAGTGGCAGCAGCAGGCGGCGCCGCGCTGATCGGCGGCGGCGGCGGCGAAGCGGCCCGGCGGGCGGACGCGCCATCCGCCGGCGGGGCCGAGCTCCGGGTCACGGGATGGTTTTCAGGATCGCCGCGGCGGCGGCATCGCCGCGCGCCGCCTGCTCGCGCAGGAGCTGGCTGAGGCGGGCGAGCGCCGCGCCCGCTTCCCCGTCACCGAGCGCAACCGCCCGTCGATACCACTGCACCGCCTCCGCGGCATTGGCGCGGGCGCCCGGGATCGGTCTTGCCGCGAGCGCGACCGGGTCCACCGTCGCCGCCATGGCGCGGGCGGCCGGGCCGCTGCCGCGATCGGCGGCCAGCCGGAAAAACAGCTGCGCCGAGGCGATGTCCGCCTGCGCCAGATAATTCTCGCCGCGGGCGATCAGCTTTGCCGCTTCCAGCGGGTTTGCCGGTGAGGCGGCACTGCCGGCGGCGGGCGGCGGCGGCGGTGTCGTCGTCGCCACGGCGGGAGCGGCCGGCGGCGGGGCCGGTGCCACGGAGGTCGGCGCCGCCTCGGCCGGCGCCGGCGAGCCGGTGGCCGGCGATGGCGGGTCGGAGGCCGGCGGTTGCGCTTGCGCCAGCGTCGCTTGCGGCACCGCTTGCGGCAGTGGCGCCGGGCTCGCTCCGTCGCCCGCGGCTGTCAGCTTCGGGGCGGCGGGCGGATCGATGGCAGGCGGCGGGACCGGTGGCGCGATCGGCGGCACCGCGAGGGTCGCGACGGGGGTCGTAACGGGGGCGGACGCCGTTGCCGGGGCCGGGGCGTTGTTGCCAGGGGCGTTGCCAGGGGCGTTGATAGGGGCGTTGATAGGGGCGTTGACGGCGGAGTTCACGGGGGCGGTGGCCGATGCGGTCGGGCGATCGATCACCGCCGCCGGCCGATCGCTCCCGTCGAACGCGCCGTCCAGTGCCCACAGGCCCGTTCCGCCGGCGATCAGCCCCAGCGTGATCAGCAGCCAGCGCCGCCGCGATCCCCCCGCCAGCGCCGCGCTCCGTAGCGGTCGCCGCATCGTTGCCGGTGTCGTCGGCGCAATCGGGCTCAGTTGCAGGCTGTCGGCGAAGCCGCCGACGGCCGGAACGAGCTGCGTCGTCAGCCGGCCGTGGCCATAGGAAGGCGCGGCGACGGCGAAGCTGATCCGCTCCTCCGGCCGCCGTGCGGCGGCGCCGTCGGACGGCGTCGGCGGCAGCTCGTCACCGTGAATCGGATCGCGGCGTTCCATCGCCGGTCCCGGTGTCGCGCTCAGGGCATCGTCGCGGTCCGCGTCGGAAGGGCCGGCCGCGAACGGCGCCCCGGCGTGCTCGCCCGACGCCGCGACCTCGGCGGCGGTGGCGGCAACCGGCGTGGCGTGGCGAATCGCTTCCGCTCGTGCCGCCGCCGTTCCCGACAGCGCCGAGATCACCCGCGCCACAAAGCCGATGTGCATCGGCAGCTTCACCGGTGCGGCCGCGTCGAAGCAGGCGGCGCACACGCGGTCGACATGGGCGGGCCGTCCGCGCGCCGCATCGGCGATGCGGGCGACCGCCGCGACGGTGAACGGCAGCGCGCCCTCGTAGCCGCCGGCGGCGAGCCGGTTGGCGATGTAGGCGGCAACGCCGTTGGCCGACAGCGGCGCGAGATGAATGACCGTCGGCGTTGGCGCGTGCAGCGTGTTGGGCAGCACGCTGTTGACCGATTTGACCAGCTTCGGCTCGCCGACCAGCAGCAGCGAGACTTGCGGCTGATGGGCGTTGACGACGGCGGCAAGGCGGATCGCGTCCTCGATCACCGACGGGTCGATGTGGTCGGCGTCGTCGAGCGCCAGCAGGAGATGCAGATCCGGCTCACGGTCGAGAACCGCCAGCAGCCGCGAGCCGAGATGGTAGGACGGCACGGCGGCCGCCCCTTCGGCATCGACGGTGGCCAGCAGGCGGCGCAACACACCCATGAAATCGGTGACGTCGCCCGCGGACAGCAGGGTCGGGATCGCGGCCAGCTCCGGGTCGGCGAGCAGCGCCTGCACCACGGTCGTCCGGCCGCTGCCGGTCTCGCCGGTGAACACGATCAGCGGATGATGCTGGCGGATCGCCTCGCCAACCAGGGCGCTGGTGGGGCCGTGGACGTCGCCGAAGAACGGGTGCGCCTTCGCCGATCCGGCGGCAAAGGGGTTGTCCCGCAGGTTCAGGCTACGCCATAGCGGCATTGGGTCCATCGCTGTCACCCTTCCCATCGCTCTTGTTCATCAAATCGTAGCCTTATGGGGGCATAGGTCAATTGGCGGCGGTCACCCCGCGGCAACACGGCTTGGTCGCGGACGTGGCTGCCCACACCGGCTTGAGGCGGCCCGGAACGGACGGTATGCTCGCTGCGGTCAGAATTCCAGGTTGCGTGCGCGTGGCGCCGCAGAGATTTCCGAGCTTCCCCGTGGGCGCCCGTAGCTCAGCCGGACAGAGCAACTGCCTTCTAAGCAGTAGGTCGCAGGTTCGAGTCCTGCCGGGCGCGCCAAGACCACAACGGGCGGCGTGGCGCCGCGGGCGGCGTTTGGCGGTTCCCGCCCGCCCATGTGCGACGGCGACCGCGGCCCCGCGCGACAGGCTTTGAGGAGGATTCGATGCCGCAGCCCGAACACGTCGTCCGCATCGCCCTGCCGGATCAGCGGGCGTTGCCGCCCGAGATCGACGCCTATTTTGCGAAGTGCCGCGACAAGCTCGGCCTGGTGCCGAACGTGCTGCGCGCCTACACCGTCAATCCGGCGAAGTTCGAGGCCTTTGCCCGCTTCTACAATCAGCTGATGCTGGATACCGAAACCTGCGGGCTGTCGAAGCTGGAACGGGAGATGATCGCCGTCGTCGTCTCCTCGGCCAACCGCTGCTACTATTGCCTCGTCGCCCATGGCCAGGCGGTGCGCCAGCTTTCGGGCGATGCCGAGCTCGGCGAGATGATGGTGATGAACTACCGCGTCGCCGAACTGCCATCGCGGCAGCGCGCGATCCTGGATTTCGCCTGGAAGCTGACGCTGCATCCGCACGACATCGGCGAGGCCGACCGCCAGCGCCTGCGCGACGAAGGGCTGTCGGAGCGCGACATCTTCGATGTCTGTGACGTGGCGGCCTTCTTCAACTACACCAACCGCGTGGCGCACGGGCTCGACATGCTGCCCAACCGCGCCTACCACGCCATGGACCGCGCCGAGGGTGATGGCGAGGATGAGGGCGGATGATGAGGCAGCCCTTTCGCGGCGCGTCGCGATGCGCTAAATTACCCCTCTAGCGCGAACGATACGAGGCTATCGGCAACCCAAATGGATGAAGACGAAAAAAGCCTGCTCGATCATTGGAGCATGATCCGGCGGCGCAAGTGGCTGATCATCGTGCCGTTCCTGGTGCTGTTCGCGATCAGCGCCGGCCTCGCCCTGCTGTTGCCGCCGGTCTATCGGTCGACGGCGACGATCCTCATCGAGGAGCCGGACGTGCCGCGCGAACTGGTCACCTCGACGATCACCGGTTTCGCCGACCAGCGCGTCCAGGTCATCAAGCAGCGGGTGATGGCGACGCAGAACCTCTTGGAGATCATCCGCAAGTACGATCTCTACGCCGACGACCGGCAGCGCCAGCCGATCAGCCAGGTGGTCGAGGACATGCGGGAAGACATCGGCATGCAGCTGATCAGCGCCGAGGTGCGCGATCCGCGCAGCGGCCAGGCCGGCGAGGCGACGATCGCCTTCAAACTGTGGTTCGAGCACCGCCATGCGCAGACGGCGCAGCGGGTCGCCAACGAGATCGTCGCCCTGTACATCAGCGAAAATGTGCGCGAGCGCCAGTCGAAGGTCGCCCAGACGTCACAGTTTCTCAGTGGCGAGGTGCGCCGCTTGGAGGCCACCATCGCCGAGCTGGAAAAGCGCCTGACCGAGCTCAAGGTCGCCCACGCCGGCAGCCTGCCGGAGCAGCGGAACTACAACTTACAGTCCATCGACCGCGGCGAGCAGGAGTTGCGCGACCTCGAGCGCCGGGCGCAGACGTTGCAGGAACGGATGATCTATATCCGTTCGATGCTGATCCAGATCAGCCCCCACACCGCCGTCGCCGCCGGCGGCCCGCCGATCCTCAGCCCCGCCGATCAACTGCGGCTGTTCCGCAACCAGCTCGCCACCGTCTCCAAGCGCTATTCGCCCGACCATCCGGACATCGTCAAGCTGCGCCGGGAAATCGAGTCGCTGGAGGAGGAGGTGAAGAAGGGCGGCGGCGGCAGCCCCCGGCAGCGGCAGGCGGACGCCACCGACGATTTCCCGCCGGATAACCCGGCGTATATCCAGCTGCAATCGGAGCTGCAGGCGGCGCAGACCGAGTTGCAGGCGGTGGCCGCGCAGGCGGACGCGGTGCGCGCGCGCATCGTCACCTTCGCCAAGCTGATCGAACAGACGCCGATGGTCGAGCGCGAGTACCAGCAACTGACGCGCGCCCTCGACGCTGCCAATTTCGAATACCGCGAGATCCGCGCCAAGCAGACCGCCGCCGACCTCGGCAAGTCCCTGGAAACCGAGCACAAGGGCGAGCGATTCGCCATCGTCGAGCCGCCGATCCTGCCCAACGAGCCGACCCGCCCGAACCGTCCGGCCATCCTGCTGATCGGCTTCGTGCTGTCGGCGGCCGCCGGCGTCGGGCTCGCCTTCCTCCGCGAGATGGCCGACGCCGGGGTCTACTCCCTGCGCCAGGCGGTGGCGGTGACCGGCGGCACGCCGCTCGCGGTGATCCCCTATATCCGCACCCGCCGGGAGGTGGTGCAGGCGTGGCAGCTGCGCACCGCCATCGGCGTCGGCAGCCTGCTGCTGATCGTCGGCGCCGCCACCGCCGTGCACGTCTACGTCCGGCCCCTCGACGTCCTCTGGGCGACGGTGGAGAACCGCATCGAGACCTCCGGCTTCAGGCTGGGGATCTGACGGCCGCCGCCGCCGCCAGCCCGCGCCCCCGGCTCACCAGGACCCGTTCGCCGCCATGACCGAACCCGCCGACACGCCCCGCTCAGCGGACGACGCGATGCTGCCAACGACGACGGACACCAACGCGGCGGCGCGGCGCGCCCATGAGCGGTTCATGGACGCCTATTTCGGCAAGGACGTGCCGTTCGAGGAGCCCGCCGCTGCCGGGCCGGCGGACGGCTCGCCGCCCTACAGCACGACCCGCGTCGTCGCCATCGACCGCAGGACGATGCGGGAAAACCGCCTGGTCAACGGTCACGACCCGGCGGAACTCGCCGATGTCTTTCGCATTCTGCGCACCCACGTCATCAAGCGCCTGCGCGCCTGCGGCGCCAGCACGCTGGCGATCACCAGCGCCGGCATGTCGGAAGGCAAAACCCTGATCGCCGCCAACCTGGCGATCAGCCTGTCGCAGATCGCCCGCCACACCGTCCTCCTCGTCGATCTCGACCTGCGCCGGCCCAGCTTGCACAAGGTCTTCGGCATCGCCCCGGAACCGGGTCTCACCGACTACCTGTTGCAGGATGCGCCGCTGTCGGAGTGCCTCGTCAATCCCGGCTTCGACCGTCTCGTCCTGCTGCCCAGCGGTGCGCCGCTGCTGGCCTCGTCGGAGACCCTGTCATCGGACAAGATGGCCGCCCTCGCCGCCGAACTGAAAAGCCGCTATCCCAATCGCCTCGTTCTGTATGATCTGCCGCCGCTGCTGCTCACCGACGACGCCCTCGTCTTCCTCAACCACGTCGATGCCTCGCTGCTGGTGTTCGCGGAAGGGCAAACGCGCCGCGGCGACATCGAGCGCGCCCTCGAACTGCTCAAGGATCATCAGCCGATCGGCACGGTGATGAACAAGGCGCGCTGGACGCAGACGCTCGCCGGCTATTACTGAGCCCGCCGTCAGCTCTGCGACAGCCGCGCCAGCGTCGCCTTCGCCTCCTCCTTGCCGGGATAGCCGTCGCTGCCGGCGAGGGCCGCTTCCAGTGCCCGCCGCGCCGCCGCGTGATCGCCCAGCCGGTATAGCGTCATCCCGAGGTGGTACTGCACCACCGGCGCGTCGGCGCGCGCCCGCGCCGCCCGTTCGAGATAGATCAGCGCCTGCGCGTAATCGCCCGTCCGGTACAGCACCCAGCCGAGCGTATCCAGCAGCACGCCGTCGCTCGCCGTCTCGAACCGCCGCGCCATCTCCAGCGCCCGCGCCAGTTTCGCCGGGTCGTCGTGGGCGAAGTCGGCGACCAGCGCCGCATAGTTGTTGGCCGCCACGTCGGAGCCCGGCTCCACCGCCAGCAGCTGCTCGAAGGTGGCGATCGCCCCCCGATAGTCGCCCGCCTGCTCCTGCGCGACGCCGAGGCTGAACAGCATCTGCGGGTTGCCGGGGCGCTTGGCCAGCGCTTCCTGATACACGGTGACCGCCTCGGCGGGGCGGCCCGCCGCCACCAGCACCCCGCCGAGATTGGTATAGGGAACCAGCCAATCCGGCTGCTCGGCGATGGCGGCGCGGTAGTCCGCCATGGCGTCGTCGACCCGCTGCTGCCGGACCTTCACCTCGCCGCGCAGGTTGCGCAGGAAGGCGTCCTTCGGCCGGGCGGCGATCGCCTCGTCGAGGAACGCCAGCGCCTCCCCCGGCCGCTGCGCCGCCAGATAGGTCTGCACGATGCCGGTCGCCGGCTCGACGGCGCCGGGACGCAGCGCCAGCGCCTGCTTGAACGCGCGCACCGCCGGCTCCACCTCGCCCCGCGCCTGGTGGCGGCGGCCCGACAGCAGGAAGCCCGCCGGCTGCTGATCGGGCAGGGCGAGGACCGTCCGGATCGCCGCGTCCGCGTCGTCCCAGCGCTTGAGCGCGATCAGCACCTCCGTCTTCGGCATCAGCGATTGCGGCCGCCGCCCATCGATCGCCAGCACCGCGTTGTACAGATCGAGCGCCTGCTCCAGGTTGCCGCGGCGCAAGTGCAGGCCCGCCAGCTGCTCGCGCGTCACCACGTCGTTGGCGTCGATGCCGATCGCCTGCACCATCGTTTCCATCGCCGCGTCGGTCTCGTTCCGCCGCAACTGCGTCTGCGCCAGCAGCCGCATCGCCGCCGCCGACCGCGGCGCCCCGCGCAGCACCGTCCGCGCATCGGCGAGCGCCGCGTCGGTCTCGCCGGCGTCGAGGGCGAGCACCCCGCGCAGCAGCAGCGCGTCCGCCTGCCCCGGGTCCTTGTCCAGCACCTCGGTGATCAGCGTCTTCACCTCGTCGGCCTTGCCCGCCGCCATCGCCAGCCGCGCCATCTGCACCCGCGCCTCCAGCCCGCTCGCGCCGGTGCCGTCCCGCTCGATGATGGCGGCCAGCGCCGCCTTCGCCTCGTCGGTGCGCCCCAGCTTCGTCAGCAGGTCGACCCGCTTGAACTGATAGCTATATTCGTCCGGCGCGTCGGCGATCAGCGCCTTCAGCTCCGCCTCCGCCGCGGTGACGCTGTAGCGCTGCGCCAGCAGGTCCACCAGCGCCAGCCGCGGCTGCGCGCCGCCGACGCCCGCCGCCGCCGCCTCCCGCAGCACCGCCTGCGCCTCGTCGAGGCGGTCGCGGCTGGCCAGCAGCTGGGCGAGGCCGACGCGATGCTCGATGGCCCCCGGCACCGCCGCGATCAGCTGCCGATAGGCGGCGACGGCGCCGTCGAAGCGGTCGTTGTCCAGGTTGATCTTGATCTTCAGCAGCCGCAGCCCGGTCTCGTCCGCATTCGCCGTCAGCGCCCGATCGGCCACCGCCAGCGCCTCGTCGGCGTAGCCCTGGTTGGACAGCGCGCTCGCCAGCGCCATCGTCGCGCCGATGTGCGCCGGCTCCTTCGCCAGCGCCGCCTCCGCCAGCCGCCGCGCCTCGTCCGAGCGCACCCTTCTCAGCGCGATGCCGGCGCGAATCGCCAGCACGTCCGCCGTCGTCCCCGTCAGCGCCTCCAGCTTCGCCGTTTCCGCCTCCGCCCGGTCGGCCTCGCCGCCGAGGAGATAGATTTCCGCCAGCTTGCGGTGCGCCTCGGCGTGGTTGGGGTCCTGCTCGACCACCGCCGTGAAGTTGCCGAACGCCGCCTGCCAGTTGCCTTCGCGCTCGGCGATCAGCCCCTGATAGTAGCGCGCCTCGACGCTCTTCGGGTTGATCTGCAGCGCGTTGCGGAACTCGAGCTGGGCGTTGACCAGATCGCCCTGCGCGAACAGCGCCTTGCCCCGCTCGATGTACTTCGCCTGCCGCTCCTCCTTGCCACCGCAGGCGGCGGCGAGGGCGACGGTGGCGGCGAGGGCGAGGGCGGCG
>JALOTH010000075.1 GCA_025458035.1 Rhodospirillales bacterium | reverse complement strand
CAGCACGCCGGTGCGCATCGGTTGTGGCCGCCTCCGCGGGTGCTGCGACCGCTTTCGCTCAGTGCAGCCCGATGTCCCGCAACGCCGTGTTGAATGCGGCCTCCCGCTCGGAGTAGCGGTCGATGGCGGCCGGCGCGTCGATTTCGGCAAGGAAGGTCTTCAAGTACGCCTTCTTCTCGCTTTCCCGGTTCCAGACCGAGGCCTCGATGTACGGGAAGCCCACGAACTCCAGCATTTCCCGCATCCGGTCATCAACGGCGATCATCAGCGACGGCACGCCGGCCTGCATGCCGATGACGCAGCCGTGAAAACGCCGGCCGAAACAGAACTGACGGCTGGTGACCCAGGTGCGCCAGCGGTTGGTATCGAAAAACACCATCAGCTCGCACGATCTCTGCCATTTTTCCGCGTGCTTGTATTCCGTCGGCGCAACGATCCGGCCGGCGTTCGGATCGTAAACACGCGTTCCATTTTCACTGACGATGTTGAGGTTGTAGACGACGATCTCGTCCTGCACGACGTAGCTCGCCGTGCTTTCCGGCCGCAACAGCGCGTGCGCATCGACGATGGTATCGGCGACGCTCCCGAGGTAGCCGCCGAAGGCGATCTGCTGGCTGTCCGCGAGCTCCGGGTCGGCGAGCCGCGATAGCGACTGCTTCATGCCTTCCGGCGAGAAATAGAGGGATGGGCATCCGGTCGGCCGGACGAAACGCATGCCGTAGCTGCGCAGGAACTCAGCGGTGTAGTGGCCGCGGGTGAGGAAGTAGCTTTCCTTCGATTTCAGCACATCGAGGAAGTGGCGGGTGCCGGCCGGCAATTCGTCCAGCAGATTGCCCTTGCGCTGGATGCCGATACCCATGACCACGATCGGCATCTTGAGCTTGCGGAAAACGCGGGCTTCCATGTCCGCCGAATAACCGGGCCGCAGCAGGTTGGCGGACGCGAACACCAGGATATCGAAGCTGCGATTGAGGTCCTCGTAGACGTCATCGGACTCGATGCTGTTGGCGAGGTGCCAAAACGGCATATACGTCGTCTGCTGATGGCGCACGCTGTGGGCGGCGCCCTCGCCGATCAGGTAGTTGCCGGTGTTGGCGATCTTCTTGACCTGTTCGGTGACGTCCTGTTTGGTCCGGATATCCTCGAAGTACGGCTTGTGCACGACGGCGGCGCCCGACGCCCGGGCGACGGTGCGAACCAGATAGGATGGAATGCCGGTAAGCAGGACTCGCAAAGGGGGCCTCCCTGAGTTCAATCCGTGGGTTGGCGGAGCGTGGAGCCGTCGGCGTTCGCCGGCTTAGTTGAGGCCGATCTCGCGCAGTGCCGAGCGGAAGTTGCTCTCGCGCGCGTCGTATTTCGCGATCACCTGCGAGGCGTCGATGCCCGCCAGATGGCTCGCAACACACTCGGCGCGATCCGTGGCGCGGTCGACGACGTCGGCCTCGACACTGGGCAGCCCGACGAAGTTCAGCATCTCCCGCATCCGGTCGTCGACGGTCACCATCAGGCTGGGAACGCCGGCCTGCAGCGCGATCATCGAGCCGTGGAACCGGCGGCCAAAAGCGAAGTCCATGGTCGACGACCAGGCGCGCCACTGATGGGTATCGAAGAACGCGTGCAGCTTGAGGGACCGCTGTAGTTGCGGCGCGCCCTTGAAGCTGTATTGGCCGATGAGTTCACCCGAGGCCGAGTTATAGACACGCCCGTCGGCGTCCGGCTCCACACTCACCTGGAAGCGGATGAGTTCATCCTGGATGACATAGGACGACGTCGCATCGGGTGCGGTCAGCGCGTTGATGTCGGCAATCGAGCCCAATTCGGCGCCAAGGTAGCCGGTGAATACGGTCTTCGCCTGCCCGATCTTGATCTCGCGCAGCCGGCCGAGGGCGCGGCGAACGTTCTCCGGCGCGAAATAGATCGACGGGCAGCCGGTCGGCCGAACGTTGGCGAAACCCTGCTGCCGCAGAAACGCCGCCGTTTCCTCACCGCGGGTCAGGAAATAGTGCGTCTTCTGCTTGAGTACGGCCAGCAGTCGCTGGGTGCCCGCGGGCAGCGGCGCATCGAGGTCGTCGCGCCGCTGAATGCCGATGCCGAGCATCACCACCGGCATGTCGAGGTTGGCGAGGACCTCAGCTTCGGCGTCGGCGGACAGCCCCTTGCGCAGCAGGTTGGCGCAGGAAAAGACGCAGATGTCAAACTGGCGGTTGATCTCGGCGAAGCCCTGTTCGTTCTTGTAACAGTTATACAGGTGCCAGAACGGAATATGGGTCGTCGTGTCCGGCAGTGCCGCCAGCGCCCCCTCGGCAATCAGATAGTTGCCCGTGTTGCTGATATTCTGAATTTCCTTGATAAATTGGTCTTTCGCCTCGGGCCGCGGCGGCTTTTCCGAATAGACCACGGTTGCGCCGTGCGCACGCTGGATCATCCGGGTGTAATGACTGGGGATGCCAGTAAACAGAACGCGTGGGGTCATGGACGCTGATTCCTGCTGGGGGATCACGGGGTCAGGCGACGCTGCCTGTGCCTGTTCGGGCCGTCCCGGTTTGGGCCGTCGCCGGATGGCCCCCGCCGCGAGCGGGTTCGGCGGCGCGCGGCTTCGCGCCGGGTATGGTGACCTGGCACCAGTCGAGGAACGCGGAAAACGAACCGCTCCACGATCGACCGCTGGCAGTACGCAGACAGCCCTCCGCCAACCGGCGCAGGCACTCGGGATCGCGGGCAACGCCAAGGACGGCTTTCGCCAGATGCTCGATGATTTCCGGATCGGATTGCTGATCCACCAGCAGGCCGTCTTCACCGTCGGTGATCAGTTCGCCAACGGCGCCGACCGCGGTGGCGACCGGCACGCAACCCAGTTGCTGCGCCTCGGCGATCATCAGCGGTGCCCCCTCCCAGCGGGAGGGCATGACCAGCACGTCACCCCAGGCGAGGAGGTTGGCGAGGCCCTTGCTGCCAAACACCGGCGCCCGGACGTCGCAGCCAAGCTCGCGAAGGCGGCCACTCCACGAACTGGGGGCATCGGCCAGGATCTCGCCGCCGACGATCACCGCCGTGAAGGCGGCGTCATGGTCGCGAAGCTGTGCAATGCAGCCGTAGAGCCGGTCGATGCCCTTCTGCCGGTCGAGGCGTCCCATGTAAAGAAGGCGCAGCGGCCCCGGTTGGCGCTCGCCGCGGCGTCGCGCCGCCACCTCGGCGGCCATCGCCGCATCGATGGAAAAGCCGGGGGCGTTGGGAACCGCGAAGATCTTCTCCGACGGCACGCCGAAACTGTGGAGATAGGTCTTCAGCTGCTCCGAGCAGGTCAGGAACGCTTCATAGCAATGTTCGTGGGCGATTGCCGCGTAGGGCTGTCCCGCTGGCCGGCCGAGGGTCGTTTCGTCGACGACGTGCAGGTAGCAGGCGGTCCGGGTGCCTTCCGAGCGCAGCCTTGCCATCAGCGGATGGGCCGCCATCACGTGATTGTTGATCACCAGGTCAAAGCCGGAGAGCAGGCCTTTCAACGCGTTCCAGTCGATGCCCTCGCTTTCGGCGATGAAATCCTGGCCGAGGAACCGGTCGGAGGACGCCCATTGCGGCACGCCGGATTTCCAGAAGTGGATGTAGTCGAAATCGCCATCGAACTCATCGAGGACATCCATGCGCTCCGAACCGAGAACGAACAGATGGGTTTCAAAACCGATCCGCTTCAGTTCGCGGGTCGCGGCAAATGCCACCTTTTCGGCGCCCCCGAATGAAGCGATGGGAACCAGCACCGCCACCGTGCGCTTTTTCGTGCTGGAAACCCCCAGCGGCAGCACCGGCGAGGCCTTCAGCTCCGTGCGCAGCAGCTTGTAGGCTTCCGAACGGGCCGGCAGTTTCTGCGGCCGCCAGGTCCAGCGTTTGGCCGCGGTCTCCCGCAACGGGCTGGTGGCCGTGGCGTTGATGAAGTTCATCAGCGCCTGCTCCGGTCGCACGCACGATCGGCGCGGCAAGGCACGCGGCAGGGGAAAGCGCGCGCGCAACGTTGCCGATGTCGGCCACATCTGTTCCTGGGCGAGGGAGCTCAGCCAGTCGAGGGCGTTGTTGGCGATCGCCTCGCGCACCAGCGATGAGGTCGTCAAGACGAGATCGGCGCGGGTCGCGCGACAGGCGCCCGAGGGATGCGCCTCATGTTCGAGGCTGCGCTCGTGGGCGACGTTGCCGATCTCGAGAAACACCACGTTGACGCTCTCGCTCAGCCGTTCGAGATGGAACAGCAGATTGGGCAGGAGGCGGGCCCGCCGCAGCAGCTGCAAGGTTTCGGCGCTGCAGGCGGCCAGGAACGGCGGGAAATGGATGTTGTCGGGCTCGCTGACGCTGCCCCAGAAATTGCTGACGGCATCGTCGAAGCGAAGCTCGTTGGGCACGCGCATCGGGTCGGTGAACGCGCGAACCATGCCATCGCCGGTCATGACGACGGCGAAGCGGGGACATTCTTGATGCTCGAAGTCCACCAGCCGCGGCCGGCGGAACAACGCCTTGTGCCGGCGGCGCAGAAAGCTGATGGAACTGGCGCGATCGCGGTTGGCTTCCTTGAAACGACTTTCCGCCCGTAGCCGGTATTCAAAAGCGGTATCATGACAAGGCTGGCCGACGAATCCGGCTTCGATGCACGATAGCCAGAACTCCCAGTCCTCAAAGCCGTTCTGCCGGTCCTCGTCGAAGCGTATGCCGCTCCGGAAGGAGATGCCGCTCTTGAACACGGCGATCGAGATCATCGAGCCGGTATCGCACGTGTTATCGGCAATGCAGTGGATGAGCCGCGAATAATGATCGCCGTAGTGGGCGCGCCAGTTGACGGAAAAGGTGTCGATGTTGGTGTAGACCCAGCCCGCCTTGCCGCCGATCAGCCGTTGATAGAGGGTGTCGATGGTCGTCGGCAGCACCCGGTTGTCGGCATCGAGGAAGTAGATAGCTTTGGTATCGGGCAGCGTTTCGAGAATGTAGTCGATGGCGCGATTGCGCGCTCCGCCCGGTCCGCTGTTTGGGCCGAAGATGACGTGGATATTGCCATGCGCCGCGGCATACAGGGTCAACTGATCGAAGACCTCCCGGCACGGATCGCCATCGACAGAGACGACGATGGCGAGGCGCCGCGCCGTCCTCGAGGCGAGGACCGACTCGATGGCTTCGACAACGAGGGCGGCATGCCCGTAAAGTGGAATGGCGACCGTAATCAGGTCGGCGCGCTCGCGACGCATGGGATATCTCCGCTGGGGTTCGCCGCTAGGCCGCGGCGCCGGCCTCTCGGACAAGGCGCAGGTCGAAGAACTTCAACCAGCAGAAGTCCACGGATGTCTGGATCGCCCGGCTGACGACGATGAGGTCCATGGGCGTGGGCGCCGGCGCGTCGAGCATGACGTTGATGTTGACGGGCTGGTCGGGAGTGACCTTCCGCCAGCCGCTGAACAGCAGGGGATCGGGCAGCGCGCCGGTCGCGGCCAGCTTCGCCACCTCGGCCCGCAGGTCGGTGGCGGGCGGCGCCATCACCAGTCCGACCGCCGCCGGTTGCCCTTCCGGATGGTCGATCTTGGCGCGGGCGGAAAAGCGGATGGTTCCCGACGCGATGGCGGTTCGGATCGCGGCGGCGGACGTTCCCTCGATCACCGGATGACAGATGATCGCCCCTTCGTGCTCGACGAAACAGACGGTCTGAAAGTCCGGAATGATCGGCGTCACCGAAACGTCGGTGACAGCACGCAAGGTGTCCGGCGACAGGCGGTGGTCGACGATGCCGCGGCCGTGTTCGAGGAGGTTGGGCGCCAGCATCGCGCTCATTCCCGTTGGCCGCACGCCCGGCAGCCCGGTAAACACGCGCAGGGCGAGCGGCCGGTGCGAGTGGGTGCCACGCGCACCTTCCGGGCGAGCCGCATAGCGCAGGTTGGAGATCGGATGGCCAAGCGACAGTTCGGGGGAGTGTCCGCCGGATGTCGAAATCCGCAAGCGAAGTGTTCGCCGTCCGCCATCACAGGCTTTGGCCAGAGTGAAAAAGTTCCACTCCGGCCTGATCTCGGTGAATGGCACGGTCCATTCCGCGACCCGCTGTTCGGTTTCGACGCACTCCAGCTTGACCAGCAGTTCGCCGCCGCTTCCACCCGCCTCATGAAAGTGCAGGGCGAACCCGGATACGCCGTGGCTGGATACCGGCAGCCACTGCTCGACACCGTCGTCGCGGAGGACCTGGCCAATGCCCTCATCCTTGGCGTCGCTATCGGGGTCGTGCGCAAAGACCTCGGTGGCGGCCTCCCAGTTGCGGGCGTGGAAGGCGTCCTCCAGCGCGCGGTAGTTTTCCAGGAGGACCTCCCGTTCCCGGCGCAGCATCGCCAGTTCGCCCGTGAACGAGGCGGCGAAGGTGGCGAGGCGGCTGACGCCGCCTTCCAGCACTTGGCGAATCAGCGTGGCGGCTTCGTCGAACGTCTCGGGATTGAGGCGCAGCGTCGGCACGTCCGGTATCGTGCGACTGCTCCGTACCGCTTGCAGAAACACCTTGATTTTCTTCTCGCCTGCGATGGACGCAGCAATCGCGAGAACAGGAAATGTATTGCGGAGAACAAGGGAGCCGGATATATCCGAATTAACGAAATATATCAGTTCCTTAAGCGGGCTCGCATCAAAAATATGCCGGTCAATATCGGCAGCAATAATCAATTTATTTCGACTTGCCATGCCAATCATTTGTGCATACCGCATCCTGTTCGGTCCGCATGGCAAAGTATAGGGGGCAGTGATTAACGAATGACGAAACGCCCGGACGCTTCGGGGCAATCGGCGGCTGCCGGCCGGCCTTGCATCCGCCGGCGCGTAGCCACCGCCGCGGCGACGCCCTGGCCGCTGGCCCAATAGAGTGATTTTATGGGGGAAATGGTGCCGCGGAGTGGAATTGAACCACCGACCCCACCCTTACCAAGGGTGTGCTCTGCCCCTGAGCTACCGCGGCTTACGTGAAGCCGGACCATGACATACACGCGCCGCGGTTGGCAAGCGCCGCTTGACGGCGACAGCGCGGCACGCTTCCTTCATCGGCATGGCGACATCCGAGGATGACGACGGCAATCCCGCGGGCGACCGGCAGCTTCGGCTTGCGGCGGCGTTGCGCGAGAACTTGCGTCGGCGCAAGGCACAGGCGCGCGCCCGCCGCGGCACCGCGCCTGCGACGGCCGCCGCTGACGCAACGCAACGCGGGGACGGCAACGGCGCCGCAAGCGATAATGATGAGCCAAGCAGCCGCCACTAGGGGCGCCGCCGGCCGGCGAAACGGCCTTGCGGAGCCGCGCGCCATCCCGTAAAAGCCGCCGACGGTATTTGACCCAACAAGACCCCCGCCGCGAAGGCGATGGCAGCCGCGCGCGGCATCGCCGGCTTCGCGGCCGCGGTCGGCGGCGGGGACACGCCCATCGATGGACCGCATTGTCATTCGCGGCGGCCGGCGGTTGACCGGCGCTATTCCCATCTCCGGTGCCAAGAACGCGGCGCTGCCGCTGATGGCCGCCTGCCTGCTCACCGACCAGCCGCTCGTGCTGTCGAACGTGCCGGCCGTCGCCGATATCGCCAGCATGGCCAACCTGCTGGCCGAACTGGGCGTCGACGTCGCGCGCCAGGACGCCGCCGACTACGGACAGACGCTGACGCTGACGGCGCGCGAGGTCAAGGACATCACTGCACCCTACGATCTGGTGCGCAAGATGCGCGCGTCGGTGCTGGTACTGGGTCCGCTGCTGGCCCGCTGTGGACATGCCCGGGTTTCGCTGCCGGGGGGGTGTGCCATCGGCACACGGCCGGTGGACCAGCACTTGAAGGCGCTGAGCGAACTTGGCGCGACGATCCGCCTCGACAGCGGATATATCGAGGCGGCGGCGCCGGCGGGGCTGGTGGGGACCACCATCACCTTCCCTTTCGTGACCGTCACCGGCACCGAAAACATCCTGATGGCGGCGTGTCTGGCACGCGGCGAGACGGTGCTGCACAACGCGGCGCGCGAACCGGAGGTGGTCGATCTGGCCACTTGCCTCGTCGCCATGGGGGCGCAGATCGACGGGATCGGCAGCGACACCCTGCGCATCATCGGCGTCGACCGGCTGCGCGGCGCGGCGCACGAGGTGCTGCCGGACCGCATCGAGACCGGCACCTATGCCGTTGCCGCCGCCATCACCGGTGGTGACGTCGAGTTGCTCGGGGCTCGCGCCGATCTCATCTCCTCGGTGATGGACAGCCTCGCCGCGGCTGGCGTCGCGGTGACGCCGACCAATCGCGGCCTGCGCGTTGCCTTGAAAAACGGCCCGGTGCAGGGCATCGACGTCATGACCGAGCCGTTTCCCGGTTTTCCCACCGACATGCAGGCGCAGATGATGGCGCTGATGACCATTGCCGGCGGCGCCGCGATGATTACCGAAACGGTGTTCGAAAACCGTTTCATGCACGTTCCCGAACTGTGCCGGATGGGCGCCAACATCAATGTCCATGGCGCCTCCGCCATCGTCCGCGGTGTACCGGGTTTGAAGGGGGCGCCGGTGATGGCGACGGACCTGCGCGCCTCGGTATCGCTCGTGCTGGCAGGCCTCGCTGCCAGCGGCGAGACTGTGGTCAACCGCGTCTACCATCTCGACCGTGGCTACGAGCGGATCGAGGCCAAGCTGGTGGGCTGTGGCGCCGACATCGAGCGGTTTCGCGAGCGGCGCGACGACTGAGGCCGCCGGCGGCTGAAGCCAGCTTTGACAGCGCGGTCAAGACGGCGTAAGCGAACGTCTCGCCGCCGCCAAGGAGTGGAGCCGTGCGCTCGGCTACGACCATCCTCGCCCTGCCAAAGGGGCGCATCCTGAAGGAACTCAAGCCGATCCTGGCGCGGGCGGGAATCCGGCCGGAGCCGGCATTCGACGACGAGGACAGCCGGCTGCTGCGCTTTCGCACCGACCAGCCCGATCTCGACATCATCCGTGTGCGAAGCTTTGACGTGGCAACTTTCGTCGCCTTCGGCGGCGCCCATCTCGGCGTTGCCGGTAATGATGTGCTGATGGAGTTCGATTACAGCGAACTGTATGCGCCCATCGATCTGCAGATCGGCGCCTGCCGCCTGTCGGTGGCGGAGCCGGCCGCCGTTGCCGGCCGCGACGATCCCCGCAGCTGGAGCCATGTACGCGTCGCCTCGAAGTATCCCAACCTGACGCGCCGTCATTTCGCCAGCCGCGGTGTGCAGGCAGAGTGCGTGCGCTTGAGCGGCGCCATCGAGCTGGCGCCGCTGCTCGGGCTCGCGCGCTGCATCGTCGATCTCGTCTCCACCGGCTCGACGCTGAAGGCCAACGGCCTGATCGAGGTGGAGACGATCACCGAGATCACGTCGCGCCTCGCCGTCAACCGCAGCGCCTGGAAGACCCGGCCGGCGGTGATCGGCCACTGGCTCGCCCGCTTCCGCGAGGCCACCGATGCCCGTGCGGCTTGACACCGGCGAGGCGGGCTTTGACAACGCCTTAACCGCCCTGCTGGCGGCCAAGCGGGAAACCGCCGCCGATGTCGATGAGGCGGTGCGGGCCATCCTCGCCGATGTGCGGATGCGCGGTGATGCGGCGCTGATCGACCACACCGCCCGCTTCGACCGCCTCCACCTGACCCCGGACACGCTGCGGCTCAGCGCGCAGGAGATCGCCGCCGCGGTGGCGCGCTGTTCCCGCGAACAGATCGAAGCGCTGGAGCTCGCCGCCAACCGCATCGCCTCGTTCCATGCGCTGCAGCGCCCGATCGATGTGGATCACGTCGATCCGCAGGGTGTGCGGGTCGGCTGGCGCTGGACCGCCGTTGCCGCGGCGGGTCTGTACGTGCCCGGCGGGACCGCCGCCTACCCGTCGTCGGTGCTGATGAATGCCTTGCCGGCCCGCACCGCCGGCGTCGAGCGCCTGGTGATGACGGTGCCGGCGCCGGGGGGCGCCATCAACCCGCTGGTGCTGGCGGCTGCCGAGATCTGCGGCGTCGACGAGGTTTACCGCGTCGGCGGCGCCCAGGCGATCGGGGCGCTCGCCTATGGCACCGCAGCGATCGCGGCCGTCGACAAGATCGTCGGCCCCGGCAACGCCTACGTCGCCGCCGCCAAGCGCCAGGTGTTCGGCCACGTCGGCATCGATACCATCGCCGGCCCCTCGGAGGTGCTGATCGTCGCCGATGGCGATACGGACCCGGACTGGATCGCCGCCGACCTGCTGGCGCAAGCGGAGCACGACGCCGCCGCCCAGTCGATCCTGGTCACCGACGATCCCGTGTTCGCAGGGCGCGTCGCCGCGGCGGTCGACGCGCAGTTGCTGACCCTCTCTCGCAGCGAGATTGCGGCGGCGAGTTGGACCGCCCACGGCGCCATCATCGTCGTCGCCAACTGGGACGAGGCCGCGGATATCATCGACCGGGTCGCTCCGGAGCACCTGCAGCTGGCGCTCGATGATCAGACGGCGGAGACGCTGGTGGCGCAGGTGCGCAACGCCGGCGCCATTTTTCTCGGGCGCCTCGCCCCGGAAGCGCTTGGCGATTATATCGCCGGCCCCAACCATGTGCTGCCCACGGCGCGCAGCGCCCGCTTCGCCTCCGGCCTCGGCGTCCTTGATTTCATGAAACGGACCACGTTCATCGGCTGTGGCAGCGAGGGCCTCGCCGCCATCGGCCCGGCGGCAGTGATGCTGGCGGAAGCGGAAGGGCTGGAGGCGCATGCCCGCTCAGTGGCGTTGCGCCTCAATCGCCGCCGCTGAGCCGAAGCGCCCCCTCATGGCGCCGCTGATCGAGGCAGAGGGCAAGACCGAGACCGGCGGCGAGACACCGCCAACCCAGCGCATTACCCGCATGACGCTGGCGCAGGCGCACGGCATCCGCTTGAGCCCGCAGTTGGAACAGGAGCGCCGCAGCGCCCTTTATGACCTCATTGAGGACAACCAGTTCGCTCTCGCCAGCGGCGCCGCCGGGCCGTACTGCGTTCACCTCGCCATCGAGGGCGAGCGGCTGGTTTTCGACGTTCGCAGCGAGGACGACCAGCCGCTGGGCCGCTTTGCGCTGCCGTTGCTGGGCTTGAAACGCATCATCAAGGAGTATTTCCTTGTCTGCGATAGTTATCTGCAAGCGATCAAGACGGTGACGCCGAGCCGCATCGAGGCCATCGACATGGGACGGCGGAGCCTGCACAACGAGGGAGCGGAGAGCCTTCGTGAGCGCCTGGCGATCTTTGCCGCCGTCGATCACGATACGGCGCGCCGGCTGTTCACGCTGATCTGCGTGCTCCTGATCCGGAAATAGCTGGACGTGTCGTCGTCCGCATCGTCCGTTCTGTTTGCCTGCACCCACAACGCCGTGCGCTCCCCGATGGCCGAAGGGCTGCTCAAGTTCCTTCTCGGCCGGCGCGTCTTTGTCGACTCCGCTGGCGTCCGTCCCGGCGTGCTCGATCCGTTCACCGTCGCCGTCATGGATGAAATCGGCATCGACATCGCCCGCCACCGGCCCAAGGGCTTCGATGACCTGGAGGATCAGTCGTTCGACGAGGTCATCTCGCTGTCGCCGGAAGCCCACCACCGCGCCGTCGAGATGACCCGGATGATGGCCTGCGAGGCAACCTACTGGCCGACTTTTGATCCATCGATCCTGGAAGGCTCGCGCGAGGCACGGCTTGACGCCTACCGCCAGGTCCGCGATCAGTTGACGGCGCGCATCAAGACGCATTTTGGCATAACCCCCATGGGGGACCTGTAGGGGGAACTTAATAGGTGTCGGCGCGGTTGCGACGGCGGCCAGCGGTTGACATTTATATGACACACTTTGGCCCGTGCCCGAATCAGGGAGCGTTGCGAAGTCCGGCGTGAGCAACCGGCCAGTTGCCGAATGTTAACGGTGGCCACGGGGTCGTGACCGGTGAGCGGATGAGAGCGGTGTCGAGCCGCCAACTGGTTGTGGAACAAGGAGAAGCCGACAATGCTGACATCCGATGAGCTGCCGGCGGCGATGACTGCCGTGGAAACGCTCGTGCCGACCTATCGGAAGGCGGATCCGCCGGCCATCGCCGCCAACGCGTCGGCCGAGGATGCCCTCACCGCCATCGTCCTCGGCGGCGTTGCGCATCTGCGCGCGAATGAGGCGTGCGTGCTCGCCCGCGCCGATATCGAGGGTATTCATCAGATGCGCGTTGCCGTCCGCCGCCTGCGCTCATCTCTCGCCTTGTATGACGAATTGCTGCCGCCGCAGCAGACCGCCTATCTGACGGCGGAACTGCGCTGGCTGATCGGCGAACTCGGTCCCGCCCGTGATTGGGACGTTTTCCTGAGCGAGACACTGGCCAAGGTGCTTGCGGCAGTCAGCGGTGAAGCGGCGCTGAAGGACTTGAAAGGGGCCGCTGCCGACAAGCGCGACGAGGCGTATCAGCGGGCGGAGGCGGCGCTGCGCTCGCAACGCTACCTTGGGCTGGTCATGCTGCTCGGTGCCTGGGCGGAGGGGCGGCGCTGGCACGACCCGGGGACAACGCCGCCGGGACGCCCCGATGCCATGCACGAACCGGCGGAGCGGATCGCCCACGCCCTTCTCGACCAGCGCTATGAGACCGTCCGCCACGCCGGCCGGCGGTTCTCGGCGCTGGGTCCGGCGGGTCGTCACAAGCTGCGGATCCAGATCAAGAAGCTGCGCTACGCGACGGACTTTTTCGGGTCCTTGTATGAACCCGATCGGCTGGCCGAGTTTTACGCCGATCTCAAGGGTTTGCAGGACCGCTTGGGCGTCGCCAACGATATCGACGTGGCCCGCCGCCTGGTCAAAGCCCTCGTCCAGCCGCGAAAAGGCAAGGAGCGGGCGCGCCTGAGCTATGCGGCGGGGCTCGTCGTCGGCTGGCACAGCCACGTTGCCGGCGACCGGGAAACCGGATTGCGGCTGGCGTGGCGACGCTTTCTTCGGCGCCCGCCTTACTGGGAAACCGCGCGGACGCGGGCGAACGGGCAAGACGGCGAACGCGACCTTGCGCCAACGCCGTCGCCGGCAACGTCCGGCACCAACGGAGCGGCGCCGCGTCGACGGCGGCCGGCGGCAACAGCGGCGGCAACAGCGGCCTCGCTGCGGCGCGCCGGTGCAGCCACCGACTGAACTGCCGACGAAATGGCGCCGTTCTCGGCCGCGTCAAACCGTCACGCGGATAACCGGACCTTGACGTAGGCGCCGGGCGCGTCCTCGATGACGGGTAACGGTCCGGTCGCGGGATCACGCGCCGGCACCGGGCCGCCGCCGTGTGTCGCCACCCAGGCATGCCAGTCCGGCCACCACGAGCCCTGCTGACGGGTGGCGCCGGCCAGCCATGCCTCCGGCGTTTTCGTCTTTCGCGGGTGCAACCAGTAGCCGTACTTGTTCAGCGTCGGCGGATTGATGACACCGGCGATATGGCCGGACTCCGCCAGCACGAATTTGACCGGCCCCGAGTACAGTTGCGTCGCCGCGAATGTGGAGCGCCACGGCGCGATGTGGTCCTCTCGGGTCGCCAGGATGTAGGCCGGCGTGGTGATGCGGCGCAGATCGATGGGCGTGCCGGCCAGCGTGATGGCGTCGGGTTGCGCCAGGCGGTTATGCAGATACATCTCCCGCAAATAAAACTTGTGCATCATCGCTGGCATGCGTGTGGAATCGCTGTTCCAATACAGCAGATCAAAGGGTGGCGGGTCCTTCGCCAGCAGGTAGTTGTTGATGAAGGCCGACCAGATCAGGTCGTTTTCCCGCAGCAGGTTGAACACCTGCGCCATGTGCGCGCCGTCAAGATAGCCTTTCTTGTCGATGTGCTGTTCGAGGACGGAAAGCTGCTCGTCGTCGATAAAGACACCGAGTTCGCCGGGGTCGGTGAAATCGACCATCGTCGTGAAGAACGTCGCCGACGCGAACCGCTCCTCGGCTTTCGCCGCGAGGTGGGCGAGCGTCGTCGCCAGCAGCGTGCCGCCGATGCAGTAGCCGACGCCGTTGACCTGCCGTTCCGAGGTGATGTCGGCGATGGCGTCCAATGCCGCCAACGGTCCTTCGACCATGTAATCCTCGAAGGTCCGCTCGGACTGGGTCGCATCGGGGTTGACCCAGGAGAGCACGAACACCGTGTGCCCTTGCGCCACCGCCCAGCGGATGAAGGAGTTCTTCGGTTGCAGGTCGAGCACGTAGAATTTGTTGATCCACGGCGGCACGATCAGCAGCGGCCGCCGCAATACGGTGTCGGTCGTTGGCGCGTACTGGATGAGTTGCGCCAGCGGGTTCTGATAAACGACCTTGCCCGGCGTGGTGGCAAGATTGC
>JALOTH010000005.1 GCA_025458035.1 Rhodospirillales bacterium | reverse complement strand
CCCGCCACGGGGCGGTGCTGACGCTCTCGGTGCCGCCGGCGATGACGATTTCGGCGGCGCCCGACTGGATCAGCCGCGCGCCGAGATGGATGGCTTCGAGACCCGAGCCGCATTGCCGATCGACGGTGACGCCGGGCACCGTCACCGGCAGTCCGGCGGCCAGCAGGGACAGGCGGGCGGGATTGCCGCCCGGACCGGCGGCGTTGCCCAGGATCACCTCGTCGACCGCCGCCGCGTCGACGCCGGCGTCGCTGAGCAGGGCGTTCAGCACCGGGGCGGCGAGGGCGGCGACATCGCGGTGAGCGAGGCGGCCGCCGGCGCGGCCAACCGCCGTGCGCCGGGCGGCGATGACGATCGCGTCGCCGGCGTTCACACGATCTCCGTATACACCGGCGGTATCGACCGCAGCAGCTGCTGCAGGCGGTTCAGGGCGACCTTGCCGCTGCTGGTGCATGGCCATTCGGTGGCGACGAAAAACCGCTGCGGACATTTCCATGGCGCCAGCTGCTCGCGGCAGGCGGTGCGAAGGCCGTCCCGGCTCAGCCGGTCATCGCCGCGCCAGCGAATCACGGCGATGACGCGCTCACCCCAGTAGGCGTCGGGCACGGCGAGGACGACCGCGTCGGCGACCGCCGGCAGTCGCTTGAGGACGGCCTCGACCTCCGCCGGATAAAGGTTCTGGCCGCCGGAAATGAGCATCCGTCCATGGCGCCCGGTGAGATGAATGAACCCGTCTTCGTCGCGAAAGGCGAGATCGCCGACGGTCGCCCATCCGCCCGCGAGCCGAAAGCCGGTGTCGTCATCCGGGTGCAGGTGGCCATCGCAAACGAACGGGCTGCGGACGTACAGACAGCCCACCTCCTCCGGGGCGGTTTCCTCGCCGTCGGCCCGGCGGATCGATACCGTAACGCCGCGGAACGGCCGGCCGGCGGCGGTGGCCGGCCACGTCTCGCCGTCCTTGGTGACCGCGACGAAACTGAGTTCAGAGGCGCCGTAATAGGCATGGACCGCCGCCGCCGGGAACACCCGGCGCAAATCGTCGCGCAGTTGCGGCGACAGCGACGCGCCGGTGCACAGAACGGTGGACACCGTCGGAAACGTCAGCCGATCGCTGTCGGCCGCCTCGACGATCGCCGAAAAGATCGTCGGCACGCCATGGACACGGCGGATGCCGCCGCCGGCGAGCAGCGCCACGGCGTCGGCGGCCCGGAAGCCGGACATCAGGGTCGCGGTGCCGCCGGAGACCAGGGTTTCCAGCAAGGCATAGAGCGACAGCGAGTAGGCGAGGGGACCCGGGATCAGCACGCCCTCCGCCGCCGCGCCAAACTCATGGCGCGCCGCGTCGATGCTGGCGAGCCACGACGCGTGGCTGCGCTGGAACGGCTTCGGCCGGCCGGCGGTTCCCGACGTGAAGCCGATGAACAGCGGCGCCGTATCCGCCATCCGGATGTCGGCGCGCGCTGCGGGGCCGGCGATCCAGGACTGCCAGCTGTCCGTCGATTCGTTGCCGAGAACGACGACGTTGGCGGCGTCCTGCAACCGCGCCGCCTGCTCCGGCGCGGCAAACACGCGGTAGGGGGCGACGGCGTCGAGTGCCGCTTGCAGTTCGGATGGGCTCCACTGCGGATCGAGGACCACCGGGACACAGCCCGCCATCATCGTTCCCAGCAGCAGCACGACGAACGGGCTGCCGTTCGGCAGCAGCAAGGCGATGCGGCGCGGGGTTACGGTGTCCGCATGCAGTCTTGCTGCCGCCTGGCGAACCCGGGCGTAGAGCGCTCCATAGTGCAGGGTTCGCCCGTCGACGACCAGGGCCGGGCGATGGGGAGCGGTCCACGCCTCGGCGGCAAACCGCTCATGGACCGGCATGGCCAACCCTGATGACGGGGTAGGCCCGCCGCACCGCCGTGGCGACGATCGCCGCCAGCCCGGCCTTGATCAGGTCGCCGGGCAGGAAGGCGGCCGATGCGATCGCCGCTTCGGTGATCGGCAACCCGGCCATTTTGCTCAGCCAGGGCACGCCGATGAGGTAGATCACGCCGATGCCGCCGACGAGGTTGGCGATGAGGAACCAGACGACGTTGATGCGTTCCCACACCCGCTCGACGATCCAGCCGATGACGAACGCGCCGATGGGAAAGGCAACGAGGAAGCCGCCCGAGGGGCCGAGAAAAACGCCGAGGCCGCCGCGGCCGCCGGAAAGAAGGGGCATGCCGAGCGCGACCAGAACGAGGAACACGACAACGGCAAGGCCGCCGCGGCGGGCGCCGAGGATCGCCCCGGCGAGCATTACCCCCAGCGTCTGCGCCGTGATCGGCACGGGAATGAAGCCGAGCGGGATCGGCGGTATCAGGCCAAGCACCGCAATGATCGCGGCAAACATAGCAATCAGCACCAGATCGCGTGTCGACATCCCATTTCATCCCATTTCTGACAAGGCTGCGGCACGATATCGGGGTTAGTGCGGTCCGTAAATGCGAACCCTGTGTGACGCCCGCTCACCGTCGCGCCGCGCCGATGCCGCCGCGGGCCTCGATCGCCTCGGTCAACGCGTCGGCGGAGCGCAGGCCACGGATCAGCAGCGGCACCACGAGGGCGACGAGCGAGCGGTCAAGGCCGCGCGCCCGCTGCGCCTCGCGGATCACCGTGGCGTGGGCGGCAAGGATGGGGATCAGCCGGATCGTCAATGCCAGCACGAAGGCGATCCGCTCGGGATCGAGGCCGAGCCGGCGAAGCGGCTGAAGCCCGCGCTCGAACGCCGCGAGCATGTCGCTGACCCGCGTCGTCAAGGCGATGAGGGTGGCGAGGGCGATGAGGATGCCAAAACGCAGCGCGATGACGGCGCCGAGGGTCCATGAGGTCAGCAGGCCATGGGCGATGCCGATGATGAGCAGGAACAGCAGTGGCAGCCGCAGTTGTCCGGCGGCGGCGCGCCATGGCAACCCGGCGGCCGGAAACAGGCCTGCCGTCGCCAGCATCAGAACGGCGAGCGCCGGCCAGCTGTCGATGGCGAGGACGACGATACTGACGAGGAAGAGCGCGAGGAGCTTGTGCGGCGCCGGAAGGCGGTGCAGCGCGGAGTTTCCGGCGACGTAAAGCCCCAGTGTCATCGCCGTCAACTCATCAAGCGGACATAGAAGGCGAGCGCCGATGCCGGCTCGTCGTCGGCGACGATCCGGCCGTGATCGAAAACGAGGACACGGTCGAAGTCGCGGAGCAGGTCGAGGTCATGGGAAACGACGATCGCCGTCTGTGGCAAGCCGTGGATGACCTCGGCGATCCGGCGCTTGTTGCGCAGATCCAGCAGCGTCGTCGGCTCATCGAACACGATGTGAGCCGGCTCGATGACGAGAACGGACGAGATGGCGAGCAGTTGCTTCTCGCCGGCGCTCAACAGGTACGAGGAGTGGTCGCGATAGCGTTCGAGCCCGAAGCGGACGAGGATGGTATCGACCCGGGCGGCGAGCGCCTCGCGACCCAGCTTCAAGGGCTTCAAGCCAAAGGCGATGTCCTCCGCCACCGTCGGCATGACGATCTGGTTGTCGGGATCCTGAAAGACGAAGCCGACCCGCCGGCGGACGGCTCTGCCGTCGCTGCGGCTGTCGAGGCCGTCGACGCGCACCGACCCGGCATCGGGAACGACGAGGCCGTTGAGCAGGCGCGCGAACGTGCTTTTGCCGGAGCCGTTGGCGCCGACGACGGCGATCCGCCGTTCGGCGAGGGTCACCGAGACGCCGTCGAGGGCAACGATGTCGCCGAACGCATGGCGAACCCCGACGATTTCGATCATCGGCGGGCCGGCAAAGCTGGCAGCGCGACAACCGGCGGGATGGACACGGCAATCGCGCCTCGCATGTTGCGGCGCGTGGCCGCGTTGTCTAGCTTGCGGGGCAACGGGTCCTGTCCCAGGAAGAGAAAGGCTGCCTCAGATGACGTTTGTTGCGCAACGCCTCGCGCGGATCAAGCCTTCACCCACCATCGGCGTCACCCAGAAAGCCGCCGAGTTGAAGGCGAGCGGCCGCGATGTCATCGGCCTCGGTGCCGGTGAGCCGGATTTCGACACGCCTCAACACATCAAGGACGCGGCGAAGGCGGCGATCGACCGAGGGGAAACCAAGTATACCGCCGTCGGCGGCACGCTCGCGCTGCGCAAGGCGATCTGCGCCAAGTTCAAGCGCGACAACGACCTCTCCTACACGCCCGATCAGGTCACCGTTGGCTGCGGCGGCAAACAGACCTTGTTCAATGCCTTGCTGGCGACGCTGGATCCCGGTGACGAGGTGATCATCCCGGCGCCCTACTGGGTTTCCTATCCGGACATGGTGCTGATGGCGGAAGGCACGCCGGTGATCATTCCGTGCGGGTCGGCGCACGGCTTCAAGCTCGACGCCGATGCGCTGGACCGGGCGATCAACCGGCGCACGAAGTGGCTGATCCTCAACTCCCCGTCGAACCCGTCCGGCGCCGCCTATGCCGAGCACGAGTTGCGGGGGCTGACCGATGTCCTGATCCGCCACCCCCATGTCTGGGTGATGACCGACGATATCTACGAGCACATCATCTACGATGGCTTTCAGTTTCTGACGCCGGCGCAGCTCGAGCCACGGCTGTACGACCGCACGCTCACCGTCAACGGCTGTTCCAAGGCCTACAGCATGACCGGCTGGCGCGTCGGTTACGGCGCGGGTCCGAAACTGCTGATCGACGCGATGAACATGGCGCAATCGCAGTCGACGACGCACACCTCGTCCATCAGCCAGGCCGCAGCGACGGAGGCGCTCAACGGCTCGCATGCGTTCCTGAAGGACTGGGTGGCGACGTTCAAGGAGCGGCGCGATCTGGTGGTGGCCATGCTCAACCAGGCGGAGGGGATCAGCGTCTGCGTGCCGGAGGGGGCATTTTACGTGTATCCCTCCTGCGCCGGCTGCATCGGCCGCCGCACGCCCGATGGCCGGACGATCACCAGCGACGACGATTTCGTCACCTACCTGCTGGAAAGCGAGGGGATCGCGGCGGTGCAGGGCTCGGCGTTCGGTTTATCGCCGCACTTCCGCATCTCCTATGCGACGTCGACGGACTTGCTGGAGGAGGCCTGCCGCCGCATTCAGCGGGCCTGCGCGGCGCTCACCTGAGGGGGACCGCGCCGCGTCCTCCGTCGTGATGCCCTTGATTCGCTGCCGCCAGGCGGTAGGCTTTCTGTAACATCGGGAGCGGTCTTGCCGCTTCGCCCATAAGCAACCTGAAAAACTCTCCCGGGAGGGATCCTTTGACCGAGAAGCCTTCATCTGCGCCCCGTTGCGCCGCCCTTGTGGGTTCTTATCTGAGCGGCAAATCCTCGCTGCTGGAAAGCATCCTCAGCTATACCGGGGCCATCGGGCGGCGCGGCAGCATTCGCGAGGGTAATACCGTCGCCGATAGCGCGCCGGAAGCGCGTGACCGCCAGATGTCGACCGAACTCACCGTCGCCACCACCGAGTATCTCGGTGACACCTGGACGTTCATCGACTGCCCGGGCTCGATCGAACTGGCGCAGGAGGCGTATAACGCGCTGTTGGTGGTCGATGCCGCCGTCGTCGTCTGCGAACCGGAACCGCAGAAGGCGCTGACCGTCGCGCCGCTGCTGCGCTTCGTCGACCAGTTTCGAATTCCGCATATCCTGTTCATCAACAAGATGGACATTGCGACCTCGGGCGTGCGCGCCACCCTCGAAGCGCTGCAGGCACAGTCGCAGCGCCCGTTGGTCCTGCGGGAGATCCCCATTCGCGATGGCGACAAGGTCAGCGGCTTCGTTGATCTGGTGAGCGAGCGCGCGTTCCGCTGGCAGAGCGGCAAGCCCTCCGAGCTGATCACCGTTCCCGAGGCGGTGGCTGAGCGAACGCAGGAGGAGCGGGCGAGGATGCTCGAGGCGCTCGCCGACTTCGACGATGCGCTGCTTGAAAAACTGCTGGAAGACGCCGTTCCATCCGCCGACGAGGTGTATGCCGGCCTTGCCCGCGATCTGCAGCAAGACCTCATCGTGCCCGTTTTTTTCGGTTCGGCGGAAGGCATGCACGGGATCACCCGGCTGTTGAAGGCGTTGCGCCACGAGACACCCGAACCGCGCCTCACCGCACAGCGTCTGGGCATCGCCGCCACCGGCGAGCCCTGTGCCCGGGTGTTCAAGACGCAGCATGCCTCCCACACCGGCAAGCTGTCGCTGGTCCGCGTCTGGCGCGGGCCGATCGCCGATGGTGCGGTGCTGAACGGCGAACGCATCGCGGGGGTCAATCGCCTGCTCGGCAGCCGCCTGGAAAAGATCCCCGCCGCAGCGGCCGGCGACGTCGTCGCCTTAGGGCGGCTCGACGCGGCGGAAACCAGCCAGCTGCTGTCACCCTCCGGCAATAGCGAGGGTACGCCGTGGCCGCCGCCACTGACGCCGCTGTTTTCGCTGGCCATTCAGCCGGCGCAGCGGGCCGATGAGGTGAAGCTGACGAGTGCGCTGGCGAAGGTCGTGGGCGAGGATCCGTCGCTGTCGTTCGGTCACGATCCCGATACGGGCGAGTTGTTGCTGTGGGGGCAGGGCGAGATCCAGCTGCAGATCGCCATCGACCGGCTGAAGAACCGCTTCAACATCCAGGTGACGTCGCGCCGTCCGCAGGTGCCGTACAAGGAAACGATCCGCGGCGCCGTCAGCCAGCACGCCCGGCACAAGAAGCAGTCGGGTGGCCACGGTGAATTCGGCGATGTGCACATCGACATCAAGCCGCGGGGGCGCGGCGAGGGGTTCGTGTTTGGCGACAAGATCACCGGCGGTGTCGTGCCCAAACAGTACATCCCGGCGGTGGAGCTGGGGGTGCGCGAGTACCTGAGCCGGGGACCGCTCGGCTTCTCCGTCGTCGATCTGGAGGTCACGCTCACCGACGGCCAATATCATACCGTGGATTCCTCGGACATGGCCTTCCGCAAGGCCGCGCAACTGGCGATGCGCGAGGGCATGCCGAAATGCAGCCCGGTGCTGTTGGAGCCGATCTTCAGCGTCCGCATCGCCGTGCCCAACGAGTTCACGTCACGCGTACAACGGCTGGTCAGCGGCCGCCGCGGCCAGATCCTCGGCTACGAGCCGAAGGCGGACTGGCCCGGCTGGGACGAGGTGGCGGCGCTGCTGCCGCAGGTGGAGATGCATGGCCTCGTCGTGGAACTGCGGTCGGCGACGCTGGGGGTCGGCACCTTCGCCTGGTCGTTCGATCACTTGCAGGAACTCACCGGCAAGCTGGCGGACGACGTGGTGGCGCAGCGGCAGGCGCAGCTCGCCGGCTGATGGCCGAACGCCGTTGCGCCTCAACGCCGACTTCACACAGCGGGCGGTGGCGTTTGCCGCGGATGCGGTCTGGGTGCCGTCGCCGATGGCGGGCGTCGAGCGGCGGATGTTGGAGCGGGACGGCGAGGAGGTGGCGCGCGCCACCTCGATCGTCCGCTATGCCGCGGGCAGCCGCTTTCCCGCCCATCGCCACGAGCTCGGCGAGGAGTTTCTCGTCCTCGCCGGGACCTTCAACGATGAGCGCGGCGCCTACCCGTTCGGCACCTACGTCCGCAATCCGCCCGGTTCAAGCCATGCGCCGTTCAGCGAGACCGGCTGCGCGCTGTTCGTCAAGCTGAGGCAGTTCCACCCCGCGGACGGCGAACACGTCGTCATCGATACGGGCGTCGCCGAGTGGCTGCCCGGCATCGTCAAGGGCATCGCAACCCTGCCGCTGCACCGTTTCGGCTCCGAACTGGTCTGCCTGGTGCGCTACGCACCGGGAACCGTGTTTTCCCGTCACAGCCATCCCATGGGCGAGGAGATTCTCGTGCTCGATGGGATGTTCGAGGACGGCGACGACGCCTATCCCGCGGGCACCTGGCTGCGCAATCCGCCGGCATCGCAGCACCAGCCGTTCAGCCTCGGCGGCTGTCTGCTTTACGTAAAGGTGGGTCACCTGCCGGCGGTGACGGCCGATCCCCGCTGATGCCGGCGCCGCGGCGGCTTCGTCTCGACCAGTTGCTTGTCGAGCAGGGACTGGCCGAAAACCGCACGCGGGCGCAAGCGCTGATCCTGGCCGGACTCGTCTATGCGGGGGACCGCCGCCTCGAGAAACCGGGACTGCCGGTGGCTGCCGATCTGGTGGTCCGCGTCCGCGGACGGGACCATCCTTGGGTTTCCCGCGGTGGCGTCAAGCTGGCGCATGCCCTCGAGCAGTTCGCGGTCGCGGTCACGGGACGGATCTGCCTCGATATCGGGGCGTCGACCGGCGGCTTTACCCATGTCCTGATCACCGGTGGTGCCGCGCGCGTCTACGCCGTCGATGTCGGCCACGGCCAGTTGGCGTGGCCGCTGCGCCAGGACCCGCGCGTGGTCGTCATCGAACGCTGCAACGCCCGCACCTTGAGCCGGCGGGAGATCCCGGAGCCGGTCTCGCTGATCGTCTGCGACGTCAGTTTCATCAGCGCGACGCTGGTGCTGCCGCCGGCGTTGGCGGTGTCGGCGCCAGAGGCCGAGCTGATCGTGCTGATCAAGCCGCAGTTCGAGGCGGCCCGCGGCGATGTCGGCAAGGGCGGCGTCGTCCGCGACCCGGCGGTGCGGGATGCCGTCTGCCAGCGCCTGGCGGGTTGGATCGGTGAACAGCCCGGATGGCATGCCGCCGGCCTGATCGAAAGCCCGATCAGCGGCGCCGACGGCAATATCGAGTTTCTGCTCCATGCACGGCGTGGCGCCGGTCCGCACGGCAGCACCGTCAGCGACGCGGGCGATCGCAATCCCGAAGCCGCCGAAACGACAACGGGGCAGCCGAACGGCTGCCCCGCGTTCCTTGGTCGTGGCGGCTGACGGTTACTTGGGCAGCAGCACCCGGTCGATCGAATGCACGATGCCGTTGCTGGCCTCGATGTTCGGTGTCACCACGCGGGAGAAGTGATTGACCCAAATGCCGTCGACGCTGCCCCACCATTGCCCGACGGTGATGTCGGAGCCAGCGGCGGTCTTCACCGCCGCGTTGTTGTTGAACATGGCGACGTTGGTCGCATGGCCCGGCGGCGGCGTCGGCGCCAGCTTGGAAGACGGATTGTTGCCGGGGACGACGTGATACTGGAGAACCTTCGCCAACTGCGCCTTGTTCTCCGGCTTCATCAGCGCATCGACCTGCGACTTCGGCAGCAGCGCAAACGCGTCGTCGGTCGGCGCCATCACCGTGTAGGGACCCTTTTCACGCAGGGTCGGTTCGAGCCCGGAGGCCTTGATTGCCTGGGTCAGCGTCTTGTGGCTGGCGCTCGCGGCAATCGTGTCGACAACGTCTTTTTTTGGAGCGGTTGTGCAGCCGGCAATGCCTAACGCCGCCAGCGCAACGACCACCGTCCGCATGCCCGTGTTGCCCATCATACCTTCATCTCCTCAGGCGACTATCGATCCCACCAAGGACAGGCGGCGCTGACGTCAAGCGCAGAGACAGCAGTGGAACGCCCCTGACCAAGTATCCATCGCGACGATTAGCCAACGCCTACCAGATCGCCTGCGACCCGTAAATGCCTTCCGTGGGCTGACCCTTGCGGCGCGGCCACATATGGTGCATTGGCGCAACACTTATCGGGATGAGATTGCCACGGCGGCGTCGCGGCGACGGATCACCCCGGCGCGGGCGGTCATTTCATCCTCACCGCCGCGCTTCCAGCAGGCCGATCTGGCGGAACGACGTGTGGCCGCGCCGCGAAATGATCAGGTGGTCGTGCAGCAGGATTCCCACCTTGTCGAGGGCATCGCGGATCTGCCGCGTCATCTCGATATCCGGCTTCGACGGCGTCGGGTGGTTGCTGGGGTGATTGTGGACCATGACGATCGCCGAAGCGTCGAGGGTTAGCGCCCGCTTGACGACTTCCCGCGTGTAAACGGGCGTGTGATCGATGGTGCCCTGGTTCTGCACTTCGTCGGCGATCAGGACGTTGCGGCGGTCGAGAAACAGCAGGCGGAACTGTTCAATCGGCCGATGCGCCATGCACGCCCGCAGGTAGGCGATGAGCCGGTCCCAGTTGTCGAGAATCGGTTTTTCGCTGAGGTCTTCGCGGGCAAGGCGGGCACCCAAGCTGCGCAGCGCTTTGAACAGGGCGAGCGTCTGCTGGTTCATGCGCTCGAAGTCGGCCAGTTGTTCCGGCGCGGCGTTGAGCGTGCCCGCGAGGCTGCCGAATCGTTCGAGCAACTGCTTTGCCATCGGCTTGGTGTCGCAGCGGGGGATCGAAAAGAACAGCAGCAGTTCCAGCAGCTCGTAGTCGGGCAGCGCATCGTCGCTGCCGCGCAGGAAACGCTCGCGCAGCCGCTCGCGGTGTCCCCAGTAGGATGGCCGGTTGCCGCCGAGCTCGGCGGCCGGCGCCACGTCCGACATGCCGCCCGCCGCGCGCGCCTCCGCCAGCCGTTCCGCCAGGGCGGCCGACGGATCGATGCCGGTGAATACCCAGTGCCGCTGGATGGCATCCCAGCGCCCTCCCGCCTCCCGCAAAAGATGACGGTAGGGGTGGGTCTCGCCCTTGACGAAGTAGAGGGTATCGCCGGCGGCGGGCGACTGCGTTGTCACCGACAGCCCGTACAGCTCAAGCGGCACCTTGCCATCGAGCATGGCTATTGACCCCTGGCAGCGGTCTCGCGATGGCCGAGCCGCCACTCCGAAGGCAGCACGAACTCGCCTTGCCACAAGCCGCGGCGGGCGGCCTGGGCTTCCTGTTCCTCGCCGACGTAGTCCATCGCATAGCGGCGATAGGCGACGGCCCAGCCCTGGCGGACGATTTCGGCGTTAATATCAAGGCCCTGCACGTAGCAGACGGCAACCAGCCGGCCGTAGCGGTCGCGCTTGGAGCCACGGCAATGCACCGTCTGGCCGCCGGTGGCGGCGGCGACGAACATCTGTGCGCCACGGCCGCAGGCCCATGGCAGCGCGCCGACACGGCAGGTCTGGCTTTTCTCCGGTGCGTCGATCCCGTGCAGGCGGATGCGATCGCCGTTCAGTTCGATGGTGTCGCCATCGACGGCCACCACCGTTCCCGTCAGATCCTCAGCGACGGCGCCGCCGGGGGCGGCAAGGATGATGGTCAGCACCGCGAAGGCGATCCGGTTGACGACTTTCCACGACTTTCGGGTGAAGATGTCCATAAGGGTGCTCTCTTTCAGTCGCCAGCGCGAAAGTGCGACACTTATGAGAGCAACTCTACCCCATTTGGGCACGAAAAGAGAGTATCGATTCGCCGCTCGGCATTTCCCGAGGCGATCGCCGCCGACGTGCGGGCGGCTCGCGTCCGCAATTGGTCATCGCGACTGTCGCCCGGCAGCGCTCGTGATCTTTTTATGTTCAGTTTTTCGCCGGTTTTTGTCTGCGATATGATCGTGTTTTGATCAATCGAGCGCGGTGCCAAAGATCATGGGGCGCGGCTGGCGTCCTGGCGTGAGGCGATTCGGGGTCGCAGGCCGGTGGCGCGCGCCAGGCGGCCGAAACGGCGTTCAACCGCTTCGCTGAGGAACACCACCGGATCGTCGGGTAGTTCGAGGATGAGGTCGCGGTCGGTGGTGCGCAGGCGCGTCTGCGGCAGCAGCCCCGGCGCGCCGCCGGACAGGGAATGGGCGAGGCGCAGGGCCAGACCGATGGTGCGCGCCCGCAAACGGCGCGCGTCGTCCATGAGGATTTGAACCTTCGAGACCATCCGGTCGTCTTCCTGCCCGCCGTAGCGGATGAGGACGGCGAGCGCCATCTCCGCCCGGTCGGCGTGGCTGAGGCCGGGGAAGGGGACGCGCAGCGTGCGGAAGAAGGAGTGCAGCGCCCGATAGTCGGGATGTTCGTTCCAGCCGATATCGCTCAGCAGGCAGATCGCCAGCCGCAGCCGCCGCTCTCCCGCACTCTCGCTGTGGCACAGGGGCGTCATCCAGTCGAGAATCTCCTGCCCGTGCAGGGCAAATCGTCCACTGCGCTCGGTCCGGCTCTCGCAGGCGCTGATCAGGGGATCGAGGTGACGAACGGCCGGCGGCAGCAGCTCCAGCATCTGACCTTCACGCATGCCATACGCCGAAAATGCCACATCGCGCGGCCGGCCGGCTTCGATCAGCGCGGCGAGGGCGGTCGCGGCATAGGGCAGGCCGTCGAGGCGAGTGGCGTCGATTCCCGGCCATTGCGCCAGGGTTTCCCGGGTGAGGCTGGCAATCACCTCTGCGGATCGCCGCGCCTGGAAGAAATCGAGGGTGAAGTTATCGACGACGTGCAGGGGATGGTTCGTCTGATCGATGAAGATCTTGGCCAGCGCCCGCCAGGTGCCGCCAACGCAGTAGAGGGTTCGTCCGCCAAGACGGTCCAGCCAGGGTACCGTTGCCAGCCGCTCATCGAGCAGCAGGCGGGCTCTGCCGCGGTTGAAGCCGGCGTCCTCGGCGAGGCGGAGGTGCCCGCACGGCAGCGTTGCGAAGGCGCTGATGCGGCCAGCGTCGAGGGCGACGAGGTCGAGGCTGCCGCCGCCGAGGTCGGCGAGCGCGCCGTCGGCGCCGGGAAGGCCGTTGAGAACGCCGACGGCGGCAAGGCGGGCCTCCTCGGCGCCGCTCAGCACATGGATCGGCTTGCCGCAGGCGCGCGACGCCGTTTCCACGAACGCCGGGCCATCGCTGGCGTCGCGAACCGCCGCCGTGGCGACGAGTTCCAGGTGATCGACGCCCATCGCATCGGCCAAGCGGACGAAGCGCTTCAGGGTGGCGATGGCGCGATGCACGCCTTCGGGGTTCAGCCGGCCGCTGGCGCTCAATCCGCCGGCAAGGCGGCAGTCCGCCTTTTCGTTGAAGATCGGGATCGGCAGCCGCGTCGGCGTCTCGTAGACGACGAGACGCACGGTATTGGAGCCGATATCGACGACGCCGACGCGGCCATGCATCGCCAACGGGTCGGCATCGACCGGCGCCGATGAGGCGGCCTTGGCGGATTTGGTCTTGCCGGCGCCGCCGGCGGGGATCACCACCCGGCCCGGTGCAGGCCGACTGGCGCGGGGCCGGCTCCGATCTGCTGGCATCACGTCCCATCCCTAGCGTGTGCGTTGACGCAGACAGATAGCGCGTCCGCGCCGCAGCGCAAAGGTGCTCTGTTCCTGCGCTGCCGAGACAAACGGAATGAAACGCAGTACCATAAGCTCATCAGAGGCAGGGATTGGTCCCATGTTTCGCACCGCCGAACTCGGACGCCGTCTTTCCAAGGAAGAATTCCACGAGTCCGCGCCGATCGTGCGCGGCGGATTGCTGCAAGCGCAGTACGAGCTGCGCAACGCGGACTTCCCGGTGATCCTCGTGTTTGCCGGGGTCGACAAGGCCGGTAAAAGCGAGACCGTCAACCTTCTCAACGAGTGGATGGATCCGCGCTGGCTGCTCACCCGAGCGTACGGCGCGCCGTCCGATGAGATGGCGGAGCGGCCCGAATTCTGGCGCTACTGGCGCGATCTGCCGCCACGGGGGCGGATCGGCCTGTTTCTCAGTTGCTGGTATTCGCGGCCGGTGCTCGATCGCGTCAACGGCCGCAGCAGTGTCGCCGATTTTGACGAGGCGCTGGACCGGATCATCGCCTTCGAGCGATGCCTCGCCGACGATGGCGCGCTGATTCTCAAATTCTGGATGCACCTCGGCAAGGATGCCCAAAAAGACCGCCTGAAAACGCTGGAGGCCGATCCGCTGACGCGCTGGCGGGTGAGTCAGCAGGACTGGGATCATTGGCATCTCTACGACGACTTCGTTGCCGCGGCAGAGCGGGTGATCATGCGGACCTCGAAGGGGCAGGCGCCGTGGCGCATCGTCGAGGGGTTCGATAAGCGCTATCGCAGCCTCGCCATCGGCCAGGGAATCCTGGACGGACTGCGCGCCCACCTGCATCAGCGGGAACTGCACCGGCGGGTCCTCGCCGAGATGCAGGCCATGCCGCCGCGGCCGGCGCCGGCGACGGATGCCCATGGCGAGCCCTTGCCTGGCGAGCCATCGCCGCGCGGCGAGGTCGTGGTGCTGCCCCGCCTGACCATCCTCAGCCGCCTCGACATGACGCGGGTGCTTGATCGGAAAACCTATAAGAAGCGCCTGGAGACGTACCAGGGGCAGCTCAACCTGCACTGCCGGAAAGCCAAGGAGCTGGGCGTTTCCACCATCGTCGTGTTCGAAGGCTGGGACGCCGCGGGCAAGGGCAGCGCCATCCGCCGGGTCACCGCCGCCCTCGATGCCCGTGATTACAGCGTCGTGCCGTTCGCTGCGCCCACCGATGAGGAGCGGCAGTACCACTACCTGTGGCGGTTCTGGCGCCATCTGTCGCGCGCCGGCCGCGTCACCATTTTCGACCGCAGCTGGTATGGCCGTGTCCTCGTCGAGCGGGTTGAGGGCTTTGCCGCGGAAGCGGAATGGAAGCGGGCCTACGCCGAAATCAACGATTTCGAAGATCAGCTGGTTGGCGACGGCATCGTTCTGTGCAAATTCTGGCTGCACATCACCAGCGACGAGCAGTTGCGCCGCTTTCAGGAGCGCGAGACGATCTCGTTCAAGCGCTGGAAGATCACCGATGAAGATTGGCGCAACCGCGAGAAGTGGGACACCTACGAGGTGGCGGTCAACGACATGGTCGAACGCACGTCGACGATGCGAGCGCCGTGGACGCTGGTGGAAGGCAACGACAAGCCCTACGCCCGCATCAAGGTGCTGAAAACCATCTGCGATGCGTTGAACGCCGGCATCGAGGTCGCCGAAGCGGCGGGGGCGCGCGAGTTGGTCAAGACACGAAAGGAGCGAACCGCATGACGGCGCAGGCGAGCGACCTCGCGGGCGAGGAAGCCCCGGCGGTGACGGCGGCCGGCATGGCCGATGAAATTGCCGTGGCTGTGCCCGAGCGGGGCGCCGCCGGCAAACCGGTGTCGACGCCGGCGGTGCCGACGGTGGCAGGCGCCGGGGCGCCGCCGCTGTCCGCGGACGGCGTCAATCTGCGGTCGCCGGAGCTTTATCTGAATCGCGAGCTGACGTGGCTGCAATTCAACTTTCGCGTCCTCAACGAAGCCCGGGACAAGCGGACGCCATTGCTCGAACGGGTGAAATTCCTCGCCATCGCCGCCGGCAACATGGACGAATTCTTCATGAAGCGGATCGGCGGGTTGAAGCAGCAGATCGGCGCCGGCGTCATCAAGCGGTCCATCGACGGGCGCACGCCGCAGCAGCAGCTGGACGAGTGCCGGGTGCACATGGCCGAATTCCGGCGCCAGCAGCGCGAGGTGTTCCGCGCACTGGTGGACGATTTAAGTCAGCATGACATCCGGATCGTCAAGTTTTCCACCTTGAACGAAGCACAGCGAACCACAATTCGCGAATATTACGAGGAAAATATCTACCCTCTCGTCACGCCATTGGCGATGGATCCGGCGCATCCCTTTCCCTACATCTCCAACCTCTCGCTCAATCTTCTGGTCACCCTGAAATTTCCCCACGATGCCCAGCTGACCCTGGCGCGCATCAAGGTTCCCGTCGGCAGCGGCGTGCCGCGCTTTCTCCGCTTTGGCGGCGGTCACCAGTTCGTCCTCCTCGAGGACGCCATGGCCCACTTCCTCGCCGACATGTTCCCCGGCATGGAAGTCGAGTCGGTGGAGCTGTTCCGCGTGACCCGCAACTCCAATACGGAACGCGACGAAGAAGGCGCCGACGATCTCGTTGCCATGATCGAGGCCGAACTCAGGGATCGCAAGTTCGCGCCCATCGTGCGCCTGGAGGTGGGCGCCGGCATCAATCCGCACCATCGTGGCATGCTCGCGGCGGAACTGGGCCTCGACGAGGTGCAGGACGTCTACGAGACTGACGTCATGCTGGGTATGCGCGACTTGTGGGATCTGGCGAAGCTCGACATCGGCGAATTGCATGACAAGCCGCATCAACCCATCGACAACGTCAAACTGCTGGAACAGGATTCGATCTTTCACCTGATCCGGGAGAACGGCCCGATCCTGCTGCACCACCCCTATGAGTCGTTTGCCACCTCGGTCGTCCGTTTCGTGCGCGAGGCGGCGGAGGACCCAAAGGTGCTGGCGATCAAGATGACGCTGTATCGCACCTCCGCCGATACGATGATCGTCGACTACCTGATCGAGGCGGCGCGCAACGGCAAGCAGGTGGCGGTTGTCGTCGAACTGAAGGCGAGGTTCGATGAAGCGGCGAACCTGCGCTGGGCGGGCCGGCTGGAGGAGGCGGGGATCCACGTCACCTACGGCGTCATCGGCTTGAAGACGCACTGCAAGACGATCCTCGTCGTCCGCCGGGATTACAACGGACTGCGCCGATATTGCCATATCGGAACCGGCAACTATCACGCCGGCACGGCGCGCCTGTACTGCGATCTCGGCATTCTGACGTGCGAGAAGGACTTCGGTCTCGACCTCACCGAACTCTACAACTACCTCACCACCGGCTGCCGTCCGGCCCACTCCTACCGGAAGATCCTGGCGGCGCCGACGACGATGAAAAAGGGCCTGCTTGCGAAAATCGAGCGGGAAATCGCCCTGTGCGCGGCCGGACAGCCGGGTCTGATCCGCCTGAAGTGCAATGCCCTCGAGGATGTCGAGATTGTTGAGGCGCTCTATCGGGCGTCGATCGCCGGTGTGACCTGCGAGTTGATCGTTCGTGATACCTGCCGACTGCGGCCGGGGCTCGCGGGCATTTCCGAAAACATCAAGGTGATCAGTGTCGTCAGCCGCTTTCTCGAACACGCCCGTATCTATTATTTCCGGAACGGTGGCCAGGAAGAATACCTGATTGGCTCGGCCGACCTGATGACGCGCAATCTCGAAAGCCGGGTGGAGGTGATTGCGCCGGTGGAGCTGCCGGCCCTGCAAAAGGAACTGCACGGCATCTTCGAAACGCAGATCAACGACCAGCGGTCCGCCTGGGACATGCAGCCGGACGGCAGCTACGTGCAACGGCGGCCAAGGCCGGGACAGCGGGCGCGCGCCTCGCAGGAGGCGATGATCGAGGCGGCGCGGCTGCGTGGCGAACGATCGAAGCGATTGCGAAAGATGCAGCCCCGCGCCTTTGCCCGGCGCGGCCAGCGGCGCGAAAGCTGACGCCGGTTTCCCCCCTGCTTCGTCCCGGATCCCTCGATGCGAACGATCTATTTGCTGCGCCACGGCAAGTCGAGCTGGAAGGACCTCAGCCTCGATGACTTCGATCGGCCGTTGGCGAAACGGGGCCGGCGGGCAGCGGTCGCCATCGGCCGCTACATCCGGCATCAGAACATCGAGCCGGCGTTGATCTTGTGTTCGCCGTCGAAGCGCACCCGGCAAACTCTCGACGGCGCACAGGAGGAAATGGGCGCAACCATCCCGACCCGCTTCGAGCGGGCCATTTACATGGCGGAAGCGGCGCCGCTGTTCCGCCGGCTGAAGGGGCTCAGCCACTCGTTGCCTTCAGCGATGATCATCGGCCACAATCCCGGCCTGGAACAGTTGGCGGCGCTGCTGATCGGTGATGCCGGCGATGCGGGCATTGATGACGAGGAACGGACGTTGCGCGGGATGATGGCGGAAAAGTTCCCGACCGGGGCGCTCGCGGCGATCACCGCCGATGTCGAGCAATGGCACGACCTGCAGCCCGGCCACTGCCGGCTTGCGCGTTTCGTGCGCGCTCGCGACCTTATCAGCGAGGGCTAGCGATGCCCCGCGCCTGGCGCCATTGGCCGCTCGTGCTGATCGCCGTCACGGCGATGGCGGCGCCGCCCGCCGCCGCCGATGCGGCGACGTGGTGGGAGGTGGCGGGGCCTTCGGCCGGCGCGCCGCGGGCCATCGGCAGTCCCGGGCGGGGCTGCCTCGACGGAGCCATCGCCCTACCTGCGGACGGTCCCGGGTTCCAGGTGATGCGCCTGTCCCGTGACCGCATGTATGGCCACCCGCAGCTCATCCGTTTCATCGAGGAGCTGGCCAGGGAAGCCCCTTCGCGGGGCTGGGCGGGCCTCCTCGTTGGCGACCTGGCGCAGCCGCGCGGCGGGCCGATGCGGTCGGGCCATCGCAGTCATCAGAGCGGCCTTGACGTCGATGTCTGGCTCACTCCGGCGCCGCAGCGCCGGCTGACGGCGCAGGAGCGGGAAGAGCTCGGCGCCGTCTCGGTCGTCGCCAGTGACGGCCGAAGCGTCGATCGGGCGACGTGGACGCCGGCGCATGCCCAGGTCCTGCGCGTCGCCGCCGAACACCCCGACGTCGATCGCATCTTCGTCCATGCCGCGATCAAGAAGGCATTGTGTGAGACGGCGGTCGGTGACCGCCGATGGCTGCGCAAGGTCCGCCCGTGGTGGGGCCACGACGCGCACTTCCACGTCCGCCTCGTCTGTCCGCCCGGCGACGCCGAGTGTGAATCACCGGAGCCGCTGCCGGCGGGCGATGGCTGCGATCCGTCGCTGGAGTGGTGGTTCTCGGAGGAAGCGGCGGCTGAATTGCGCAAGCCGAAAGCGGCGGCAAGGACGATCACCTTGGATGACCTGCCGCCGGCGTGCCGCCACGTTCTTCGCGGCGGTTAACGGAGGCGGACCCGGCGCCAGGGATGATCCGATGGCGCCAGCGGAGTCGCCTTAAATCCCCTGGTGCTGGGGATCGTCGGGCCGGATCGCCACAACCTTCTGATAAAGGCCGCCGAAAAACGTTTCCTTGCGCCAGGTGAAGGTGCCGGGAGCGGTGGCAAAATCCTCGATTTCGCCCTCGATCAAGCCGAACGCATAGGGCTCCAGGGTGCGGAACACCAGGCGCATCAGCCCGCGCAGCGGGTGCCATGGGGCGGCCGCGTGATAATCGACGAAAACGATCTTGCCGCCCGGCCGGACCGCGCCAAGCAGGCCATCAACGACGGCGCGCTTCTTGTCGTCGGGGATTTCGTGCAGCAGGAAGAAGCAGAACACGACGTCGTAGAGGCCACCGCCCGGGTTGGCGGCATCGGCCCGGCGGACGCGTGCCTGCGGAAACTTTTCCAGTTTGCGGCGGCAGTGTTCCACCTGGATCGGTGCGATATCGACCACCTCAAGGCGGCCGTCTGCACCCACCGCCTCGGCCAGCTCCGCAGACAGATGGCCGTAAACGTTGGCGGCTTGCAAAATCCGCTGCCCCGGCGTGACCTCGGCGCACGCGACACGCACCAGCCGCGGCAAATTGCCCCAGAGGATCGCCGTCAGAACCAGCGGGTTGTCCAGGAGAAACAGGCTGGCGGGGGTGAGATAGGCCCAGGTGTACGTGTTGACGAGATACTCCGGCAGGGGCGCGTCGTGCGCCTTCGCCTCATCCAGAGCTGCGGCATCGATGTCCATCCCGCCGTCCATGCGTACTCCCCATTGATCCGATTTATATTGTCAGGCGAACCGCATACCCTAATCGGCAGGGCTTGGAAAGGCACAATCGGCGTCACGCTACCCGGCCAGGCGGCCGCGCGACCGCGAAGCCACGTCGATGCGGGCGGTGAGCCGGCGCAAGGCGCCGACGATCCGACGCAGCCGGTTCAACGACGGCCGGTCGTCGAGCAGGTAACGCTCGGCGAAGTCGAGCCGGTCCTCCCATAGGCGGAGATGATCGCGCGGCCCCGCGCGGTCGGCATCGACGCCCGTCAGGCGCCCAACCGTCCGCGCGTAGGCGGGGTGGAGCTCCGGCTGGCGCCCGAAATAGGCACTTTCCGGAAACCCGAGGTCTCCCGCAAGGTAGAGCTCGAGGCTCAGTTCGCTGATCTCGCGGAACGTCGCGTGGCGCGGGTCGACGTCATCGTCCGCACCGCGCTTGCGATTGCCGCTGGGCTTGGCGACACCGGGCTTGGCGACACCGGGCTTGGCCACACCGGGCGTGCGCACCGGCGGTGCGCCCCGCGGACGGCGCGCCAGCGGCAGCTCGGATATGGCGGAATGCATGGACATGGCAGTCACCTCCACCCGACGGGCTAACCGGCAAGAGCCAGTTTGTGGGGAGCGCGCCGCACCCGCCGCCAATCCTTCTCGGCGTACATGGCGCTGTCGGCGCCGGCGACGAGGGCTTCGGCGTCAAGGCAGTGCTCGCGCCCATAGACCTGAATGCCGACGCTGGCGTGAACCGTGATGACCTGGCCGTTGTGGTGGATTTCCGTTCCCTGCAGCCGCTGCGCCAACTGCGCGGCGCGCTTGCGGCTTCCGGCGATCGTGGCCCGTGCCAACAGCACGGCGAACTCATCGCCGCCGAGACGGCCGACGTGGTCGGTGCAGCGGACGCTGGCGTTGAGCACCTGCGCCACATGGCGGAGGACGGCGTCGCCGGCGGCATGACCATGGCGGTCATTGATCTGCTTGAAGGCATCGATGTCGATGTAGATCAGCGCGCCTTCATCACCGTAGCGGTGGGCCCGCGCCAGCGCCTGCTCCACCTCCCGCGCGAAGCCGCGGCGGTTGAGCAGCCCGGTCAGTTCGTCGGTGACGGCGAGGTGTTGCAGCGACTGGACACGCGACTGCAACCCTTGCAGCGTTGCCGTCGTTGCGCTGACCAAAGAGCGGGCGCGCTCGATCAGCGCCCGGTCGGCGGCGGAAGGTGGGCCGTGATCGGCGTCCGCCGACTGGACGCGGGCGATCAGTGTCTCCAGCAGCGCGCCCAACTCGGCGGCCGGACTGCGTTCATTGCGGCGCCTGCCGGCGGGCGGTCCTGAGAAAAACACGGCTTCCCCCATATTTCCAACTCCCGTAATCTGGGGCCTGACACTTCGAAGGACAGCAAGCGCTATGCCAAAGCCAGCCGATCGTTCGTCCGCCACGGTTGCCGGCTGGCGCGAGGCCGCCACCATCCTGATTTCGCAGGCTTTCGCCAACGGCGGGCCGGATCGGCGGCGCAGCGAGGCGGTGAACGAGACCGCGGGCCGTCTCGGGCAACGGTCGTCGGCTTGGCGATCGTCGGCTACGGCCGGCAGGAATTGCCCGGCTCGCCGCGGCCGCCGCGCCGTTCTTGCCGGGCGGGCATGGTTGGCGGCGGCGGCATTCCTGGTCGCCGCCGGCCTGCCGCTGCAGCCGACGGCGACGCCGTTGCAGGCGCACCGTGCCGTTTACGCGATGACGCTGGCGTCGACGGCGAAACGCAGCGATGTCATCGCGGCGGAGGGCCGCATGGTCTACCGGTTCGCGCACAGCTGCGACGGCTGGACCGTCGAAAACCGGACGCAGCTGCGCCTCGGTTACGAAGGTGGCCGCGACGTCAACACGCTGTGGACGTTCACCAGCTGGGAATCGCTGGACGGGCTGCAGTTCCACTTCCACGCCCGCTACGAACAGGACGGCCAGACCATTGAGCGCCTCGACGGCGAGGCACGGCTGGAAGGACGCGAGCTGCGGGGCAAGGCGCGCTTCACCCGGCCCGAGGAACGCAGCATCGATCTGCCCGCTGGTGCGGTGTTTCCCACCGAGCACGTCCGCCTGATGATCGACGCCGCCGAGCGCGGCTCGAAGACGCTGGCGAAGGTGGTCTTTGACGGCGCCAGCGCGGATAACCCCTACTACGTCCATGGCGTCTTCGGTCCGTTGCCGCCAGCCGCGGCGCAGGCGCTGGCTGGCACCGCCGGCCTGCCGCCGGTGCCGTCATGGTGGACGCGAATGGCGTTCTTCCCGGCGGCAGGCACCGATCCGATCCCCGAATTCGAGATTTCCGCCGATTACCGCAGCGACGGGATCGCCGACCACGTCGTCCAGCACTTCCGGGAGTTCGCGCTCAGTCTGCGGCTGCGCGAACTGGAGGTGATCCCGCCGCCGGATTGCTAAGGCCGGCGCCGACGGCGCGGATGGCGACCGGCACTCACCGAGCGGCCGCCGCTTCCGCCGGCCACAGCCAAGCCGCGCCGCGGACACCGCTGGCATCGCCATGGCGGGCGCCGGCGAGGCGCGTCGCGACGCGGTCGGAGAACACCCACCGGCCCCACAGCTCCGGCACGCGATCGTACAGGGTCGGGATGTTGGAGACGCCCCCGCCGAGCACGATGACATCCGGGTCGAGGACATTGATGACGCCGGCGAGGGCGCGGGCGAGGCGTTCGGCATAGCGTTCGACGGTCAGTAACGCGGTACCGTCGCCGGCGGCGGCGCGCCGCGCGACCTCCGCCGCCGATGCCGGCGTGCCGGCGATGGTCCGGTAAGTGCGTGACAGGCCGGGGCCCGAGAGGAACATCTCGATGCAGCCGCGCCGGCCGCAGTAGCAGGCGGGTCCGGGGCGCTCGTCCGCCTTCGACCACGGAAGCGGATTGTGCCCCCATTCCCCGGCAATCGCGTTGCCACCGGTCAGCGGCCGGCCGTCGATGACAATGCCGCCACCGACACCGGTGCCGAGAATGACGCCAAAGACGACCGCGGCACCGGCGGCGGCGCCATCATGCGCCTCCGACACGGCGAAGCAGTTGGCATCGTTGGCGATGCGAACGCTACGGCCGAGGATGGCGGCAAGGTCGCGATCGAGCGGCCGGCCGATCAGCCAGGTGGCGTTGGCATTCTTGACGAGGCCCGTCGCCGGCGAAAGCGTGCCGGGAATGCCGATGCCGACCGAACACCCCGGGACCGTTCGCGCCTCGAGGTCGGCAACGACGGCGGCGATGGCGGCGAGGGTGGCGGAGTAGTCGCCCGTGGGGGTGGCGATGCGCAGGCGTGCGTGCTCGCGGCCCGCCGCGTCGAGTGCGACACCCTCGATCTTGCTGCCGCCAAGGTCGATACCGATCCGCATGCGGCTGCCGATGGCTCCGTGCGTTTCGAGGCAACCGCCGGGGCCAGCTTGCCGCGGCGAGGCCCGCCGCGGCATCGGCGCTTAAGGCGACGGCGAGGAGGAGAGTTCCGCGCCCACCACCACCGAAGCCTCGGCGGTGATTGGCTTTTCGGCACAATACAGGCGATACAGGGTGGCGATCACCGCCTCCGCCTCGTTGCCCGACAGGGAGTAATAGATCGTCTGCGCCGCTCGCCGCGTCGTCACCAGACCATCGCGACGCAGCCGGGCCAGATGTTGGGACAACGCCGACTGGCTCAGCCCGACGAGCCGTTCGAGTTCGCCAACATTCTTTTCGCCGCCGAGCAGCTGACATAAAACGATCAGCCGGTGGGGGTTGCCCATCGCCTTCAGCAGCATGCTGGCGCGCCGGGCACTCTCGTAGAGGGCTTCAAGGTCCACGACTTCACGCGCCGGGTTACCACCGGTCACGCCCCTGTTGAACACCTCGCCGCAGCCGCTGGGCGATCGTTTCACGCCGCCGTTCTCGCAGCTTCAGCAAAGCCAGACCATTTCCATACTACATCCCTCAGTTTTTGTCGGAAAGCAAGCGCCGCTCGGCGTGCTTGCCGGGCGCGGTTCGTCCGGCGCTGTGGTGTTGACGGCCCCGCCGCCGCAGCGAGCCCGCGATCCTCGCGGCCCGGGTCAAGGTGCGGCGCGACCGGCGACGCCCGCTTCATCGAACGTCGCCATGCCGCGATGGCAGGCGATGGCGGCGCGGACCAAGCCGACGGCCAGCACCGCGCCCGAGGCTTCGCCAAGACGCATGCCAAGATCGAGCAGCGCATCCTGCCCCAGCCAGTCGAGCAGCCGGCGATGCCCCGGTTCGGCGGACAGGTGACCGATCCGGCAGTGATCGATGCCATTGGGACGGCTGGCGGCCACCACGGCGGCGGCGGCGCTGGCGACGAATCCATCGAGCAGTACCGGAATCCCGGTGATCCGGGCAGCGGTGATGGCGCCGGCGATGGCCGCCAATTCCCGGCCGCCCAGCCGCCGCAGCAGATCGATCGGATCGACTGCCGCCGCCGCGTGCCGGGCCACGCCAGCCGCAACGACGGCAACCTTGCGCCGGCGAACCTCGCCGTAGGCGCCGGTGCCGGGTCCCGTCCAGTCATCGGCGGCACCGCCGTAAAGCGCCATCGCCAGGGCCGCCGCCGCGGTCGTATTGCCAATTCCCATTTCGCCAAGGCAGAGCAGATCGGCGCCGTCCCGCGCCGCCGCAAAGCCGGCGGCGAAGGCGGCGGCGCACTGCGCTTCGTCCATCGCCGCGTCTGCGGTGAAATCGGCGGTCGGCCGATCGAGGTCGAGGGGATGAACGGCGAGTTCGACGGCAAACGTCCGGCATAGCTGGTTGATGGCGGCCTGCCCGCGGGCAAACGTCTCCACCATCTGCCGGGTGACCGCCGCCGGGAAGGGCGACACCCCCTGGGCGGCGATGCCGTGATTGCCCGCGAACACCAGCGCCCGCACTCGATCGAGCCGCGGCGGGTGCCGGCCCTGCCACGCGCAAACCCACTCGCTGAGGGCTTCCAGTCGCCCCAGGGCTCCCGCCGGCTTCGTCAACTCCGCCTCGCGCGCCCGGCAGGCGGCGATCGCGTGCAGGTCGGGTCCGCCGAAGGTGGCGAACAGGCGGCGGATGTCGGCCAGCGAGCGGATGTCCTCGTGCCTCGCCCCCGCCGCTGGCGGATCCTCGGCCATGATTGCTTTCCCTTGCGGTTTCCCTGTAAGGCACAAGCTCTAACGCAGCCGAATGTGACGCGAAAGCCCGATGGCCGATCCCTCCGCCCCCGAAACCGAACCGGACGACCGCAGAGGTGTCGAGCGCATCTGGCATGACCTCGGCATCGCCGCCGGCTTCCTGACGCGGCTGCCGGTGTCGCCGCCCACCGCCTCTGGCACCGCCGCGGCCGGCACTGCCGGCGATGGCGCATGGACAGCGGGAGCGATCGGCCGCGCTGCCGGCATGTTTCCGGTGATCGGCGCTGGCGTTGGCGTCGCCGCCGCCCTCGCCATGCTGCTGGCCGACCGCATTGGCTTGCATCCGCTGGCCTGCGCCCTGATCGCCATCGGCGTGCAGATGGCGATCACCGGCGCGCTACACGAGGACGGTCTTGCCGATCTCGCCGACGGTTTGGGCGGCGGCAGGGACGCCGCCAGCCGGCTTGCGATCATGCGCGACAGCCGCATCGGCACCTACGGCGCGCTGGCGCTGATCGTGTCGGTGGCGCTGAAAGCAACCTTGCTCAGCCAGCTATCCTCCATCGAGACCGCCGCCGGCGCTCTCGTCAGCGCCGCCGCCGTGTCCCGCGGCGTGCTGCCGGCGGTCATGCGCTGGACGAAGCCGGCACGCGCCGATGGTCTGCTGGTCGGTGTTGGCCGGCCCGATCCGCCGGCGGTTTCCGTCGCCATCGCCGGCTCGCTGATCATCGCCGTCATCGCCCAGGGGCTTGGCCTCGGCATCGCGGTCTGCGTCATCGCCGCTGGCGGCGCCATCGCCGTTACCGTGTTTGTCGTCCGCGCCCTCGGTGGCATGACCGGCGACGGGCTCGGCGCCGTGCAGCAGAAGGCCGAGTTGCTGGTGCTCGCCACCATCGCGGCGGCCGAATGACGGCGGCGACGCGCTGGTGGTGGGTCCGTCACGCGCCGATCCCGGACGGCGGTGCGCGCATTCACGGGCAGTTGGATGTGGACTGCGATTGTGGCGATCTGGCCGCCTTCGAGGCGCTGGCGGAAATCCTGCCCGGCGACGCGGTGTGGGTGATCTCCGCGCTGAAACGGACCCGCCAGACGTTCGAGGCCATTCATGCCTTTCGCCCCGCCATTGCCGAGCCGCTGATCGCGCCCGATTTCAACGAACAGAACTTCGGCCGCTGGCAGGGACTGAACTGGGACGAGATGCAGGCGAACGACCCGGAAGGCTACCGCGCATTCTGGCGGGATCCGACGCGCAATGCGCCGCCCGATGGCGAGAGCTTCGCCGATGTCATGGCGCGGGTGGCGGCCGCCATCTCGCCGTTGAATGCGCGCCTGGCCGGCCGCGACATCGTCGTCATTGGCCATGGCGGCAGCATCCGCGCCGCCGTCGCGCTGGCGCTGCGCCTTGCACCGCCGACGGCGATGGCGGTCGTCGTCGATAACCTGTCGCTGACCCGCCTCGATTACGTGGCCGATGCGGCGGCGGCCGTCACCGGTGGCGCCTGGCGGGTGCGCGGCGTCAACGCGCCGAGCCTTTGGCCGAACCCGTCCCTGGGCGGCGGATGATGCTGGCGCCTCTCCCCACAAGGCCGGCCTTGCCGGCGGTCACGCTCGTGCTGGGCGGCGCCCGCTCGGGCAAGAGCCGGTACGCCGAAGGCTTGGTTGAGGCGGCGGGGAGCGGCCTTTACGTGGCGACGGCGGAAGCCGGCGACGATGAAATGGCGGCGCGCATCGCCCAGCACCGGGCACGCCGCGGTACCGCCTGGACGACCCATGAAGAACCCCTGGACCTTGCCGATGCCCTGCGGCGCCTGGCCATCGCCGAACGGCCCATCCTCGTCGATTGCCTGACGCTGTGGCTCGCCAACGTGATGGCGGCGGGGCGCGACATCGCTGAGGAGACGGCGGCGCTGACCCGGCTTCTCGGCCGGCTTGCTGGCCCCGTGGTGTTCGTGGCCAACGAAGTGGGCCTCGGCCTCGTGCCGGAAACGCCGCTGGGGCGCGCCTTTCGTGACGAGGCCGGCCGCCTCAACCAGGCGGTCGCCGCCGTCGCCGACCGCGTCGTCTTCGTTGCCGCCGGCCTGCCGCTGCTGCTGAAGGGAGAGTGAGCCGATGAAGATCCCCGCCACCGTCGTCACCGGGTTTCTCGGCGCCGGCAAGACGACGTTGATCCGCCACCTCGTGCAGCGGGCGAACGGCCGGCGGCTGGCGCTGATCATCAACGAATTCGGCGATCTCGGCGTCGACCGGGAGGTGATGCTGGGCTGCGGCATCGCCGGATGCGACGCCGGCGATGTCATCGAACTCGCCAACGGCTGCATCTGTTGCACCGTCGCCGATGCCTTCCTGCCGACGATGGAACGGCTGCTGGGCCGCGAGCGGCCGCCCGACCATATCGTCATCGAGACCTCGGGGCTTGCCCTGCCGAAGCCGCTGGTGCAGGCGTTCAACTGGCCGGACATCCGTTCGCGGGTCACCGTCGACGGGGTGATCGCGGTGATCGATGCCGCCGCCGTCAGTGCCGGCCGCTTTGATCAGCCGCCTTTGCCGCCCGGCGCGCCGGCGCACGATGCGCCGCTTTGCGAGCTGTTTGACGACCAGCTGGCCTGCGCCGATCTCGTGCTGCTCAACAAGACCGATGGCCTCGACGAGGACGGTATCGCGGCGGTCCGGAGCAACTTCCAGCCGAAGCTGCGCCCCGGAACCAAGGTGGTGGCGACGGTGCAGGGCGCGCTCGATCCCGACGTCGCCCTTGGTCTCGGCGTTGCCGCGGAGGCCGACATCGATGGGATCGGCACCCACCACGACGTCGATGGCGACGATCACGATCACGACGAGTTCATCAGCTTCGTCGCCGAGTTGGCACCGGCCGCCGATCCCGCGGCGATCGAAGCCAGCATCCGCGACGTTGCCATCCGTCACGACGTGCTGCGCGTCAAGGGCTTCATCGAGGTCGCCGGCAAGCCGATGCGCCATGTGGTGCAAGCGGTCGGGCCGCGCGTCGAGCGCTACTACGACCGGCCGTGGCGGGACGGCGAGGAGCGGCGCTCGCGGCTTGTCGTCATCGCCGAACGCGGCGTCGACGCGGCCGCGGTGTGCGCGGCGCTGCGCGGCGGCACCGGCTAGGCGCGCGCCGGATGCATCTGCTCGCCGCCACGCCGGGCCGCATCGGCGATGAAGCCGCTGCCGTCGACCTCGCGCAGACGCCGGCGGATGTCATCGTCCTCTCGGCCGCGGACAGCGAGTTGGTCTGCCTTGCCGCCGCCCGTGCCCGGCTGGCCGGCGACGCGCCATCGCTGCGGCTGGCCAACCTGCTGCGCCTCGGCCATCCCTTTTCCGTTGATCTTTATGTCGAAAAGACCATCGCCAAGGCGCGCCTCGTGATCGTGCGGCTGCTCGGCGGCCGCAGCTATTGGCCGTTCGGCGTCGAGCGTATTGCCAGCATCGCCCGCCAGCGCGGCATCGGCGCGGCATTCTTGCCGGGTGACGATCAGCCGGACCCCGATCTTCAGGATTTTTCGACGCTGCCCGCCGCCGCCTGTCATCGGCTGTGGCAGTACCTCGTGCACGGCGGCGTCGATAATGGCACGAACTTTCTGCGTTACGCGCGGGCGCTGCTGGGTGACGGTGGCGAGGTGTCCTTTTGCGAACCACGGCCGCTGCTGAAGGCGGGTTTATGGTGGCCGGGTTCGGACCAGCCGACGCTGGCGGAGGTGCGCGCCCGCTGGCCGCAGCCGGGCCTGCCGGTGGCCGCCCTGATCTTCTACCGTGCCCTCGTGCAGGCGGGGCATACAGCGGCCGTTACGGCGATGACGGACGCTCTCGCCGCCAGCGGCATGGCACCGTTGCCGGTGTATGTGACCAGCCTCAAGGATCCGCTGGCGGCGGCGACGGTGGCGGCGGTGCTGGCCGAGGCGCCGCCCGACGTCATCGTCAACACCACCGGTTTCGCCGTCGCCAGCCCCGGCGGCGGCAGCGATGCCTCGGCGTTTGCCCCGTGCGATGCGCCCGTGCTGCAGGCGATCTTCGCTGCATCGGACGTGGAGACATGGCGGGCCGGCACCAGCGGCCTCGGGCCGCGGGATATCGCCATGAACGTCGCGCTGCCGGAGGTCGATGGCCGCATCATCACCCGGGCCGTTGCCTTCAAGGCCGCCCCCCGCCGCGACGAAGCGTGCGAGGCCGACCTCGTCGGCGCCGAGCCGGTGGCGGACCGCATCGCCTTCGTTGCCGAACTGGCGGCGGCCTGGGCGAGGCTGCGGCGGACGCCGGCGGCGGAGCGGCGGATCGCCCTCATCCTGGCCAACTATCCCAATCGTGACGGGCGGCTCGGCAACGGCGTCGGCCTCGATACCCCGGCGAGCGTCATCGCCATTCTCGACGCCCTGGCCGGCGCCGGTTACTACGTCGCCGATCCGCCGGCCGACGGCAGGGCGCTCATCGAACGGCTGCTCGCCGGGCCGACCAATGCCGGCGGCGGCCGGGCGCAGCGGGTCGCCGGTGAAAGCCTGGCATTCGCCGACTACGCGGCGGCCTTCGCCCGGCTGCCGGCGGTGACGCAGGCGAAGGTGGCAGGGCGCTGGGGTGCCGCCGAAAGCGATCCGTTCCACCAGCCGGGCGAGCTCGACTGCGGTCGCTTCACCATCGCCGCCGTCCGCTTCGGCAATGTCGTCGTCGCCGTGCAGCCGGCGCGCGGCTACAACATCGATCCCGCCGCCAGCTATCACGATCCCGACCTGCCGCCGCCGCACGGCTACCTCGCGTTCTATGTCTGGCTGCGCGAGACCTTCGGTGCCCACGCCGTCATCCACGTCGGCAAGCACGGCAACCTCGAATGGCTGCCGGGACGCAGCCTCGCGCTCGGAGCGGACTGCTTCCCCGAGGCGGCGCTGGGGCCACTGCCGCACCTTTACCCGTTCATCGTCAACGATCCCGGCGAGGGCACGCAGGCGAAGCGGCGCGCCGCCGCGGTGATCATCGACCACCTGACGCCGCCGCTGACGCGGGCCGAAAGCTACGGGGCGCTCAAGGACCTGGAACACCTCGTCGATGAGTACTACGAGGCGGCGCAGATCGACCCGCGGCGGCTGAAGGTCCTGGCCAGCGCCATCATCGATCTCATGCAGTCCACCGGCGTCGCCCGCGACTGTGGCATCTCGGCGGAGGATCGGCGCGAAGACGCGCTGATGAAGCTGGACCGGTATCTCTGCGAGTTGAAGGAGATGCAGATCCGCGACGGGCTGCACATCTTCGGCCGTGCACCGGCCGGGCGGCTCGCTCGCGATCTGCTGGTGGCGCTCGCCCGCGTGCCGCGGGGCAGCGGCGAAGGTGGCGATGCCTCGCTTCTCCGCGCCCTCGCCGATGATCTCGGCCTCGCGTTCGATCCGCTCAGCGCCGACCCGGCGATGCCGTGGGACGGTTCGCGTCCCGCCGCCCTCGCCCAAGTCGGCAGTGATCCGTGGCGAACGATCGGCGATACCATCGAACGGCTGGAAGCGCTGGCGGCGGCGCTGGTCGACCGTGAAGCGCCGGCCGATCCCGCGTGGACGCGCACCCGGCACGTGCTGACGACCATCGAACAGTGTCTGGCTCCCGCCGTCGCCGCTTGCGGCGAGCGGGAACTCAAGGGATTGCTGACGGGGCTGGACGGGCGTTTCGTTGCCGCCGGGCCTTCGGGCGCGCCGACGCGCGGCCGCCCCGACGTGCTGCCCACCGGGCGCAACTTCTACTCGGTGGATACGCGCGCCGTGCCGACACCGGCCGCCTGGACCCTCGGCTGGAAATCCGCCGGGCTGCTGATCGAGCGCTACGTGCAGGAGCATGGGAACTGGCCGCGCCGACTTGCCGTTACCGCCTGGGGTACCAGCAACATGCGCACCGGCGGCGACGACATCGCGCAGGCGCTGGCCTTGCTCGGCGTCCGTCCCCGCTGGGACGCCGCATCGCACCGGGTCGTCGGCTTCGAGATTCTGCCGCTCGACCTTCTCGACCGGCCGCGCGTCGATGTCACGTTGCGCATCTCCGGGTTTTTCCGCGACGCGTTCCCCGCTCTCGTCGATCTGTTCGACGCGGCCGCCCGCGCCGTCGCCGCCCGTGATGAAGGCGACGATGACAATCCGCTGGCCGCGGCCGCGCGGACCGACCGGCAGCGGCTGATCGCCGACGGTCTGCCCGAGGCCGATGCCGCCGCTCTCGCCGGTGCCCGCGTCTTCGGCTCCAAGCCCGGTGCCTACGGCGCCGGCCTGCAGGCGCTCATCGACGAGAAGGGATGGCAGTCCGACCGCGACCTCGCCCGCGCCTATGTCGCCTGGGGCGGCTATGCCTACGGACCGGGGCTTGGCGGGCAGGCGGCGCACGGCACCTTCGAGAGGCGCCTGAAAGCGGTGGAACTGGTCATTCAGAACCAGGACAACCGTGAGCACGACATCCTCGATTCGGACGACTATTATCAGTTCGAAGGCGGGATCACCGCGGCGGTGCGGACACTGTCCGGCCAGCAGCCCGCCGTCTATCATGCCGACCACTCGCGGCCGGAAACGCCCCGCATCCGCACCCTCGAGGAGGAGATCGGCCGGGTCGTCCGCGCCCGCGTCGTCAATCCAAAGTGGATCGAGGGCGTCATGCGCCACGGCTACAAGGGTGCCTTCGAGATGGCGGCGACCGTCGATTACCTGTTCGCCTTCGCGGCGACCGCCCGCTGCGTCGCCGACCATCACTTCGATGCGGTCTATCGGGCCTACATCGAAGACGAACGGGTGTGCAATTTCATTGCCGAGAACAACCCGGCGGCGTTGGCGGAACTGAGCGGACGGCTGATCGAAGCGCAGGATCGCAGCCTGTGGCGGCCCGCCGTCAACAGTGCTCGCCCGCGGCTGGACGACCTTGCCCGAACGATGACCGATCGGAGCCGCCGATGACCGATGATGATCCCTCCGAAGCGGCCGGAAACGCCGCCGATGCGGCGGACGCCGAGCGCCGCCACGCCGAGAAAATGGCGAAAAAGAAAGCCGTGCGCGACCGCATGCTGGAAACGAAAACCGAGGAACGGGGCCTGCTCATCGTTCACACGGGAAAGGGAAAGGGCAAGACGACGGCGGCCATGGGCATGGTGCTGCGCACTCTCGGTCACGGCAAGAAGGTTGGCATCGTCCAGTTTGTGAAGGGCGCCTGGAGCACCGGTGAACGCGTGGTTCTTGAACGCTTTGGCGATCTGTGCACGTTTCGTGCCCTCGGCGAGGGCTTCACCTGGGAAACGCAGGACCGCTCCCGCGACATCGCCGCCGCAACCGCCGCGTGGGCGGCGGCCAAGGAGATGATCGCCGATTCGTCGCTTTCGATGGTCCTCCTCGACGAACTCAACATCGTGCTGCGTTATGACTACCTTCCGTTCGACGAGATTCTGGCGACGCTGCGCGCCAAGCCGCCGGCGCTGCATATCGTCGTCACCGGCCGTAATGCGCGGGAGGAATTAATAGAAGCGGCAGATCTCGTGACCGAGATGACGCTCATCAAGCATCCGTTCCGTGCCGGTGTGAAAGCGCAACCGGGCATCGAATTCTAGGGACTTGCACGGCACCGCCGCCATCGCCGATCCTTCTCCCAAACGTGGGAGTCTGGGCGATGGCATCCTTCCTTCGACTGGCGCTTGTTGTGCTCGTCATTGCCGGCATCACCGGCTGCGCGCAGGGGGTCGATCGCAATACCGAGGCGTCGGGCCTGGTGGACGCGGCCCGGTGGACGGTGGAATCCTTCAAGACCGGACATCAGGACCCCGACCAAGTGTTTCGCGCCAACCTGAAGACGGCGGAAGGTGTTGTCATCTTCCCCAATGTCACCAAGGCCGCGTTCCTCGTCGGCGTTGAAGGGGGTTCGGGCGTGTTGCTGGCCCGCGCCGCCGATGGCACCTGGAGCTATCCCGCCTTTTACACGCTCGGCGGCCCCAGTTTCGGCCTGCAGGCGGGTGGCGCCTCCTCCGGTGTCGTGCTGGTGCTGCGCAGCCGCGGTGCCGTCGATGCCGTCATCAACAACCAAGGCAAGGTCGGCGCCGGCGTTCAAATGATCGTCGGCGAGTTTGGCGCCGGCATGAAGGCGGCGACGACGACCAACGTCGGTGCCGATATCGTCGGCTTCTCCCATGGCCAGGGGGTGCTGTTGGGGGCGGCGCTGGAAGGTTCGTTCATCGGCCGGCGCAACGACCTCAACGCCGCCTACTACGGCTCTGGCGCAACGCCGCGGGCGATCGTGCGCGACGGACGGTTCCACAACCCTCAGGCGGACGCGCTGCGGCAGGCGCTTGTCAGCGAGTAGTCATCGACCGCCCGCCCTGATGTTGCAGGGGACGGGCTCCGATGTCGGCAAATCCCTGATCGTCGCCGGGCTATGCCGGCTGTTCGCCCGCCGCGGCCTGAAGGTGCGGCCGTTCAAGCCGCAGAACATGTCGAACAACGCCGCTGTCACGGCGGACGGCGGGGAAATCGGCCGAGCGCAGGCGTTGCAGGCGCGGGCAGCCGGCATTGCGCCGACGGTGCACATGAATCCGGTGCTGCTGAAGCCGCAGAGCGACGTTGGCGCGCAGGTCGTCGTTCGTGGCCGGGTGATTGGCAACGCTCGCGCCGATGACTACCAGCGGCTGAAGCCGACGCTGCTGCCGGCGGTGCTGGACAGCTTCGCGCGCCTCGCCGACGGCGCCGACCTGATCCTCGTCGAAGGCGCCGGCAGTCCCGCCGAGGTCAACTTGCGCGCCGGCGACATCGCCAACATGGGATTTGCGGAAGCCGCCGACGTGCCGGTGGTGCTGATCGGCGATATTGACCGCGGCGGTGTCATCGCCAGCCTTGTCGGCACGGTCGCGCTGCTCGCCAGCGCCGAACGGCATCGGCTGGCGGGGTATCTCATCAACAAGTTCCGTGGCGATGTCCGCTTGTTCGACGGCGGCATCGGCATCATCGGCGAGCGCACGGGCCTCAGGTGCTTCGGCGTCGTGCCGTGGTTCGCCGAAGCCGGCCGGTTGCCGGCGGAGGACGCCGTCGTGCTGCAACAGCGGCCGCCGGTGGCCTTCCCGGCGTCCGGCGGTGTCCGCATCTACGTGCCGCGCCTGCCGCACATCGCCAACTTCGATGATCTCGATCCGCTCCGCGCCGAAGCGGGCGTGGTCGTGTCCTTCATCGACCTCGCCGAGGCGTTGCCCGGCGACGCCGACGCCGTCATCCTGCCCGGTTCGAAGGCGACGATCGCCGATCTCGATGCCCTGGTCGCCGCCGGCTGGGATGTCGATCTTAAGGCTCTGCACCGGCGCGGCGGCACCATTGTCGGCCTGTGTGGCGGCTATCAGATGCTCGGGCAGGCGATCGCCGACCCGCACGGCATGGAGGGTCCCCCCGGGCAGCGCCACGGGCTCGGCATGCTCGACCTGACAACCGTGCTCGGCGCCGATAAGACGCTGACCGAGGTAACCGGCACCTGCGCTCTCACCGGCGAAGCGGTCCATGGCTACGAGATGCATGTGGGAGTGACCGACGGACCGGGCAGGCGGCGGCCGTTCATCCGCTACGCATCGCACACGGACGGTGCGGTGTCGGCGGACGAACGGGTCCTCGGCTGCTACCTGCACGGCCTGTTCGTGGCGGACGGGTTCCGCCACGCCTTCCTGCAGCGGCTCGGGCGGGCGGGGGCGGGGATTGCGTCATTTCAGCGGGAGGTGGATGGTGTTCTCGACCGGCTCGCCGATCACCTTGAACGCCACGCCGACGTGGACGGCCTGCTGGCGGCGGCATCGTCGGCGCGGCGATCGCCGAGCGGCAGCGCGCAAAAATAAAATCCCCCGAGGTTTGCACCCCGGGGGATTGCCTGACGATAAAAAATATCCTCAGCCAACAATCTTGAGATTTTCGGCGGAGCTCTTGCCGTTGCGCCCGCGCACCAGTTCGTACTGGACACGCTGGCCTTCGTTCAGGTTATCGAGCCCCGCCCTCTCAACGGCAGAGATATGCACGAATGCATCGGCGCCACCGCTTTCCGGCTGAATGAAGCCGTATCCCTTGGTTCGGTTGAACCACTTCACAATTCCGGTGTTCAAGAGTCTAACCTCGCGTCAGTCAGGTGAGGGGCCACGGCCGCAACCGCGACCCGAGGCAGTCTCAACGTGTCTTCTGGAACGGTAGAGCGAACGCCGGCAGCGAAGCACAAACCCAACCCAGCAGTCGTGAAACTGTTGGTTGGATCATAGTCGGCTCGCCTGCCGGGGACAAGTGTCGGCGACACCGTGGACAACCCGGGCGCCGTGATGAAATTTCCATAACACGGCCCTTGTCGTGCTTGCGTGCCGCCGCTTGACGCGTGCCAGCCCCCCGACTAAGCGAAGCCTGGGACCACCAAGGCCGCGCCCCGTTGAAGCGATAAACCCGGAGGATGCATGACAAAGTCCACGCGCGACAACCGGCAGTGGCGTCCGGCGACGCAACTCGTTCGCGGCGGCACCCGGCGCTCGGAATTCGACGAGACCTGCGAGGCGCTGTTCATGACCTCGGGTTATGTCTATGCCTCGGCGGAGGAGGCGGAGGAGGCGTTCAAGGGCGAACGCCAGCGGTTCGTCTACTCCCGATTCGGCAATCCCACGGTGCAGATGTTTGAACAGCGCCTCGCCTTGCTGGAGGGGGCGGACTTTGCCAGAGGCACGGCGAGCGGCATGGCGGCGGTGTTTGCGTCGATGGCCTGCTTCCTGACCGCTGGCGACCGGGTGGTGGCCTCGCGGGCGCTCTTTGGCTCCTGCCATTACATCGTCACCACCGTGTTGCCGGCCTTCGGTATCGGCACGGAGCTGATCGACGGCACCTCGCCGGAAGCGTGGAACCGGGCGCTGTCGCGACCGGCCAACTGCGTGTTCCTGGAGACGCCTTCGAACCCGACGCTCGATATCGTTGATCTCGCCGCGGTTTGCGCGCTTGCCCGCAGTGCCGGCGCCAAGGTCGTCGTCGACAACGTGTTCGCCACGCCGCTGTTGCAGCAGCCGTTCGCCTATGGCGCCGACATCGTCGTCTATTCCGCAACCAAGCACATCGACGGTCAGGGGCGGACGCTCGGCGGGGCGATCCTGACCAACGACGCCGACTACTTTGAAACGAAGCTGATCCCGTTTCATCGCAACACCGGCCCGGCGATGAGCCCGTTCAATGCCTGGCTGCTGTTGAAGGGGCTCGAAACCCTGGATCTGCGGGTGAGCCGCCACTGTGACAACGCCCTGCGCGTCGCCCGCCATCTTGAGGAGCGCGCCCGCCTCGGTCGCGTGCTCTATCCCGCGCTCCCCAGCCATCCGCAGCACGCGCTGGCGATGGCGCAGATGAAGGCCGGTGGTTCCATCGTCACCTTCGACCTGCCGGGCGGCAAGGCAGCCGCGTTCCGCTTCCTGAACGCCTTACAACTCATTGACATTTCCAATAACCTCGGCGACGCGAAGAGCCTCGCGACGCATCCGGCGACGACCACCCATCAGCGTCTTTCACCAGAACAGCGGGCCGAGCTCGGCATTGACGACAGCACGGTGCGTCTGTCCATCGGTCTTGAGGATGCGGAAGACCTGCTCGCCGATCTTGACCAGGCGCTCGCCGCCGCCGCCTAGTCCGGCCGCGGCGGCGGTTTGCTCAGGACTGGATCCACGGCAGCCCGTCGACCTTCCAGCCGTTGACACGGCCGCGGTGGCGCTGCGCATCGGGATCGCCTTCAAAGCCGCTGCCGATGTTGTAACAGGCGGCGTAGCCCTCGGCGGTCATGCGAATGGCCGCCGCGCGCGATCGCGCTCCCGACCGGCAGATGAAGATCAGCGGCGTGTCGCGGTCCACGCCGGCGGCGCGGACCTGTTCGACGAAGCTCTCATTGACGCTCATCGTCGGGAACAGCAGCCAAGGCACATACACCGGCTGCTTGCCGAGATCGCGCAGGTCCGGCACGCCGACGTAGGCCCATTCCGCCGGGGTGCGCACATCGACGAGGGCGGACGAGGGGTGCTCGGACAGCATTCGCCACGCTTCCCGCGGGTCGATGTCGCCAGCGTAACCGCTGCTCATCGCCGTGCCTCGCCGCCGTTCACGCCGCTTGCGGGAGCAACCGTCCAGGTTTCCCCCCGATGCAGCAGAGCGTTGATCCGTTCGCCGAGTTCAGCCGAGCCGAAGGCCGGCGGCGCGGCTGCCGACGTTCCCGCCGCCATCCCCGTCGCCACCGCCGGATCGCAATAGAGCACGCCAAGGGCGACCGGCAGATCCGGCGGCTGCATGGCCGCCAGCATGGTGGCCAGAACAGGGTTGGTTTCATCGTGCACGAGGAGGTCGGCGACGGCCGCTCCGCCATCCCCCAGCGTCACCGCGGTCAGCCGCAGCGATCGCGTGTCGAGGACGAGGCCGCGCCCGCCGTCGCGGCCGAAGCGCAGCGGTTGGCCGTGGGCAACGTGGATCTGGTTATCCGCTGCCACCGCCTTGTCGGTGAAACCGGCGAACACGTCGTCGTTGTAGACGATGCAGTTCTGATAGATCTCGACGAACGCGGTGCCCGGGTGGGCGTGCGCCCGCTTCAGCACGTCGACCAGCGGCTTTTGCTGGACATCGACGGCGCGGGCGACAAATCGCGCGCCGGCACCGAGCGCGAACAGCGCTGGCGATACCGGACGTTCCGTCGATCCCCCGGGCGAGGATGGACTGCGCGTACCGACGCGGGACGTCGGCGAGTACTGGCCCTTGGTCAGGCCATAAATCTCGTTATTGAAGAGAAGGACCTGCACGTCGAGGTCACGCCGCAACAGATGCAGCATGTGGTTGCCGCCGATGGACAGGCCGTCGCCGTCGCCGGTGACGATCCACACGTCCAGCGCCGGATTGGCCAGTTTCACGCCCGTCGCCACCGCCGGCGCCCGGCCATGGATGGTGTGAAAGCCATACGTGGACAGATAATAGGGGAAGCGCGACGAGCAGCCGATGCCGGACACGAAGACGGTGTTTGCCGTCGCCGCGTTAAGGTCCGCGAGCGTCTTTTGCACCGCTTTCAATATCGCGTAATCGCCGCAGCCGGGGCACCAGCGCACCTCCTGATCGGATGCGTAATCCTTCGGTGAGCGGGCGACCGCTGGCGCGATGGCGTTCATCTGTCGGCTCCCCAATGCTGGAGGAGGACCGCCTCGACCTCCTCGATGGTCAGCGGCTGACCGGCGACCTTCTGGTAGCCAACGGCGGGACTGAGGTAGGTGCCGCGGATCAGCTGCAACAATTGTCCTGAATTCATCTCGATCACCAGCGTTCGCGCGAAGCCCTCCAGCAGCCGGCCGAGGTTGCGCGGCAGCGGCGAGAGGTGCCGCAGGTGGATGTGTGCCACATCGCCATGGCCGCGCTGGTGGAGCAGGGCAACGGCCCGGCTGATCGGCCCCCATGTCGATCCCCAGCCGACGACGGCGAGCCGGCCCCGTTCCGGCCCGGCATCGGGCACCTGCGCCGGGATCTCGTCGGCGATGCGGGCGATCTTGGCGGCGCGCAGTTCGGTCATGCGCTGGTGATTGGCGGGATCGTAGGAGATGGTGCCGGCGGTGGCGTCCTTCTCCAGGCCGCCGAGGCGGTGCTCGAGGCCAGGCGTTCCGGGCACTGCCCAGTCGCGGGCGAGGGTCTCGGCGTCGCGGGCGAACGGCTGGTAGCCTTGCGGATCGGTGCGGATGTGGGCGGGAAACGGCGGCAGGGCGGCGACGTCCGGGATCGCCCACGGCTGCGCCGCGTTGGCGATGTAGCCGTCGGACAGTACGTACACCGGCGTCATGTAGCGGGTCGCCAGACGCACCGCCTCGATCGCGACGTCGAACGCGTCGGCCGGCGAGCGCGCCGCGAGGACGACCGCCGGCGCCTCGCCATGGCGGCCGAACAGGGCGAGGTTGAGATCGGACTGCTCGGTCTTCGTCGGCATGCCGGTGGACGGACCGGCGCGCTGCGTGTCAAGGACGATCAGCGGCAGTTCGGCGGTGACCGCAAGGCCGATGGCCTCGGACTTCAACGCAATGCCCGGACCGGAGGAGGAGGTGACACCGATCGCCCCGGCGTAGGATGCGCCGATGGCGGCGCAGGCGGCGGCGATTTCGTCCTCCGCCTGCAGCGTCGTCACGCCATGGGCGCGCCACCCGCTCATGGCGTGCAGCACCGGCGAGGCGGGGGTGATCGGGTAGGAGGCGAAGACCAAGGGGCGGCCGGCGAGGTGGGCACCGGTGAGCAGTCCGAGCGCCAGCGCCTCGCCGCCGGTGATCACCCGGTACTGGCCAGGCGCCAGTGGCGCCGCATCGACGGAGAAGGCGGGCGCGACCTCGCCGGTCTCGCCGTAAACGTGGCCGGCGTCGAGAGCGGTGGCGTTTGCCTGCGCGAGGCGCGGCTCGTCGGCGAACCGCCGGCCGATCCAGGCCTGCGTCGGCGCCCGATCGCGCCCGAACATCCAATAGACAAGCCCCAGCGCCCAGAAGTTGCGGCAGCGCAAGGCTTCGTGCTGAGACACGCCGCACGGCCGGACCGCTTCCAGGGTCAGCCGCGAGATGTCGATGGCCAGCAGGCGGTAGCCATCGAGCGAACCGTCGGCGAGCGGCGATGCCGCGTATCCCGCCCGCTTGAGGTCGCGCTCGGCGAAGGCGCCCGCGTCGACGATGACGATGCCGCCGCGTTTCAGCGTTGGCAGCTCAACCTTCAGCGCCGCCGGATTCAGCGCCACCAGCACGTCGGGCCGATCGCCGGAGGTCTTGATGGCGCGGGCGCCGAAATTGATCTGAAACGCCGACACGCCATAGGTCGTCCCCGCCGGCGCCCGGATTTCCGCCGGAAAATCGGGGAAGGTGGCAAGATCGTTACCGGCCAGCGCGGTGGCGGCGGCGAACCGCAATCCGGTGAGCTGAATGCCATCGCCGGAATCGCCGGCAAAGCGGACAACGGCGGATTCGAGGGCCTGGCGAGGGGATGCGGCAGCGGATGGTGGCAGGGCGGCGGCGGAGGAGGTCATCGGGGCTACGAGCTTCTTGCGACGAAACGGAGAGGACGGCACCCGCCCCCTTCCTATATAGGAGGCGGAAAGACGATGAGCGCGGACATCCTATGGCAGCGCCGCTGACATTCGCGGGCGCGACGCCAATGACCGCACGGACCGCCTTGTCATTGTCTGACACACCGTACCGAGGCCGAGACATGACCACGATTCCCACCGCCGCCGCAACCCTCGCTTCCGCCGGAGACCTCGCCGATGCCGATCTCGGGCGGATGCATCGGTTGATCGCCGCCGCCCGCGCCGGCGGTGCCGACGCTGCCGACGTGATGATGCAGCGCCGCCACGGATTGTCGGTGGCGCGCCGCCTCGGCCGCGTCGAGAACCTCGAACGGGCGGAGAGCATCGACCTTGGCCTGCGGGTCTTTGTCGGCCGGCGTCAGGCGATCTGCGCCACATCCGACCTTTCCGACGCCTCCCTCGCCCACCTCGTCGAGCGGGCGTGCACGATGGCGCGGCTGCTCCCCGAAGACCCCCACTGCGGTCTCGCCGAACCGGAGCTCGTCGCCGCCAATCCGGTGGACCTCGACATGACCGATGCCGTGGTGCCCGATGCCGACGCTCTGCTGGCGCGCGCCGCCGCCGCCGAAGACGCGGCGCTGGCGGTGGCCGGTATCACCAATTCCGAAGGGGCGGAGGCGAGCTGGTCCTGGACGTCGACGGCGCTCGCCGCCAGCAACGGCTTTTCGCGGGCGTTCGTGCGCACCGGCTCGGCGATCAGCGTCTCGGTGGTTGCCGGGGAAGGCACCGCCATGGAGCGTGATTACGATTATGCATCGGCGGTGCATGCGCGGGACCTTCCCGATCCCGCTGCCATCGGCCGTGCCGCCGGCGAGCGGGCGGTGCGCCGGCTCGGTCCGCGCAAGGTGGCCAGCGCCCGGGTGCCGGTGATCTATCATCCGCGCGCGGCGCGCAGCCTGCTGTCGCATTTTGTCGCCGCGATCACCGGGGCGGCGGTGGCGCGCGGCACGACATTCCTGAAGGACAAAATGGGCCAACTCGTGTTCGCTGACGCCATCGACATCATCGATGACCCGTGGCGTCGCCGCGGCTTGCGCTCGCGGCCGGTGGACGCCGAGGGGATTGCCAGCGAACGGCGGGCGCTGGTCGACAAGGGGGTGCTGCGTCAATGGCTGCTCGACCTGCGCTCGGCGCGACAGCTCGGCCTGCCGCCCACCGGGCACAGCGTGCGCAGCCCTTCATCACCCCCCGCGGCCGCGCCCAGCAACCTCTACATCGCCGCCGGGACCGTCTCTCCCGCCGAGATGTGGGCCGATGTCCAGGATGGGCTCTACGTCACCGATCTCATGGGATTCGGCGTCAACGGCGTGACCGGCGATTACAGCCGCGGCGCCAGCGGCTTTTGGATCAGCGGCGGGCAGATCGCGTTTCCGGTGAGCGAGCTTACCGTGTCCGGCAACCTGATCGAGATGTTCCGTTCGCTCACGGCGGCCAGCGACCTCGAGTTCCGCTATGGCATCGATTCGCCGACACTGCGCGTCGACGGCCTGACGGTGGCCGGACGTTAACGGGCGAGGAGCGCCGGCGGCGGACGGAGGCACGCTCGAACGGCGGCGCGCGGCCGAAATATGACGACGGCAAGACGCGACTCGCAAATTTTTGTGAATCAGCGGATCAGTCGATGCATCGCCCGCACAACCTCCGATAGGATCGCGGCCTGCTGAGGGAGCCGGCGCGTTTTTGTCAGCTGCGGAGCCGATCGGATAATGAATGCGATAACGTCACCCAACCTGCGTTTTCGCTCGATTTGGATTTCCGATATTCATCTGGGCACGCGTGGCTGTAACGCCGACCTGCTGATGGATTTTTTACGGTCGACGGAATCGGATTATTTATATCTGGTCGGGGATATCGTCGACATCTGGCGCATGCGTAAGACCTGGTACTGGCGACAGGAGCATAACGACGTCATTCAGAAGCTGCTGCGGAAGGCTCGCAAGGGAACGCGGGTCATCTATATCCCCGGCAACCACGATGAAGCGTTTCGCGATTTTACGAATCACCGTTTCGGCCGCGTCGCCGTATTGCCGGAAGCCATGCATATCACCGCCGATGGCCGCCGCTTTCTCGTTCTTCATGGCGATCAATTCGATGGCATCGTCAAGTATGCGAAATGGCTGGCGT
>JALOTH010000181.1 GCA_025458035.1 Rhodospirillales bacterium | reverse complement strand
CCGACCCACCACACAACCCCCTCTCGCCGTCCCAAACAGCAGAACCGAATCGCCAGGGGAATCGCATTTGAGAGATAGGTCTGGCGCGCGGCGGTGATTTGGATTCTGTCATGGGTTTTTGGGGAGGGAGCCGATGGCGTCATTGATCACGATCTTCCGGGAGATGCCGGACCCGCGCAGCGGCAACGCGCAGCGCCACAATCTGCTGGACATCCGGACGATCGCGCTGGTGGCGTCGGTTTGCGGGGCGGAGAGTTGCGTTGACTTTGCCGAATTTGCCGAGCACCGGGAGCCGCTGTTGCGTGAATTTCTGAGGCTGGAGAACGGCTTGCCGAGCCATGACACGTTCTCGCGGATCTTCCGGCGGCTCGACCCTGCGGCCTTTGGGCGGGCGTTCGAGGCGTTTCTCGACGATCTCGGCGCGGATGGGACGGGGGTACTGGCGATCGACGGCAAGACGCTGCGCCGCTCCTTTGACCGCGCCGCTGCCCGCTCGCCGTTGCATGTGGTGACCGCCTTCGGCGCGGATGCGCGGCTCAGCGTCGGCCAGCGGGCGGTGGCGCCGGGCGAGAACGAGATCACCGCCGCCCGGCCGCTGCTGGCCACGCTGACGCTCGATGGCGCGCTGGTGACCGGCGACGCGATCCACGCCCAGGCGGAGACGGCGCAACTCGTGCTGGAGCGCGGCGGCGACTCCCTGTTCGCGCTCAAGGCCAACCGGCCGGCGATGCGGCGCGAGGTCGCCGCCTTCTTCGCCGACCCGCCCGAGAGGTTGCAGACGCTCGTCACCACCGACGCCGACCACGGCCGCGTCGAAATCCGCCGCCACCGCGTAACCCATTGCGTGGACTGGCTGTTCGGTGACCGCTCCGAACCCGCCGCGCCGCCCCTGCCCGGCCTTGCCACACTCGCCTGCGTCGAGGCCGAACGCATCGAAGGCGGCAAGACCACCCACGCCACCCGCTTCTATCTGTCCTCCGCCCGTCTCACCGCCGAGCGCTTCGCCCGCGCCGTCCGCGCCCATTGGGCCATCGAAAACAGCCTCCACTGGATCCTCGACGTCACCTTCGACGAGGACGCCGCCCGCAAGCGCGCCGACAACAGCCCGGAAAACCTCGCCATCCTTCCGCAGGCTGACCCTCAACCTGCTGCGGACCGCCCGCCCAAAAACCCCTATCAGCCGCAAACGAAAGCGCTCCGGATGGTCCGACGACTTCGCCAAAACTATCATCGGCCAAATGCGATAGCCCCGGGCAACAACAGAACGCTGCTTGTCGTGGCTGGCCGTCTTGGATACGTTTCGAACTTTCCTCGACGGCGAGGCGCTTGCACGCAGCGGGTAGGAGCGTGGCTGCCATCAGGTGGCACGGGTGGTCATCATTGGCCCACGCCCGTAACATGGTCGCGGATCCATTCGGCGAACGCCGATTCCGATCGAGAACCCTCCGCGACTTCGAGCATAACCAGCACGCAGGCCTCGTCGGCGGCGGCGAGGCGGAGGCCATTCAGCGCGAGGAAAAGCTCGACAACCACCAGCGCGGTCCGCTTGTTGCCATCGATGAAGGGGTGGTTGCGGGCGAGGCCGTAGCCGTATGAAGCGGCGAGGGCAGGCAGATCCGGGAGGCCTTCGTATGCCTGCAGGTTTTGCGCGCGGACCAGCGTCGACCCAAGAAGACCGGCATCGCGGAGACCGGGAGCGCCCCCATGTTCGGCCAGTTGCTCGTCGTGGATGGCCAACACGACGGCCTCGCCAACCCAGACGATCGGCACCTATTTTGCCAATTCGCGCAACGCCGCTCGCCGCTCCCTCATGATGCGACGCGCCTCCGACATCTGCTCGTCGAACTCCGGGTTGTACGGAGTCAGCCGGTATCCGTCGGGCGCTTCCGTCAAGTAAAGGGTGTCGCCCTTCGCCAGCTTCAGCCGCGCCAGCGCCTCCTTGGGCAAGACGACGCCGACCGAATTGCCGATCGACGTGAGCCTGAGTGTCACCACCGAGCTCAAGGCGCCCTCCCCGCGTTACAACGTTTGTACGAACAGCATAGCCAATGCCGAACGCCGCCGCAACCATGCTCCATGGCTATCGCGTGCGCGAAGGGAACCGGGCAACAACAGAACGCTGCTTGTCGTGGCTGGGGGACCTGGATTCGAACCAGGGCTGTCCGGTCCAGAGCCGGAAGTTCTACCGCTAAACTATCCCCCAACGCCGGCTAGCGGATAGGACTTCGCCGCCGCGTCACGGACAACGCCAGATCGGTGACGATAGCTTAGCCTCCCCCGGGGAACAAGGGGCGTGTGTCAGCGCGGCGGTGACGCCAGCCCGTGATCACAGCGTTCGGAAAAAAGCCACGATCGGCCGTCTGTTCGTCACGTCGCCTCGCGCATCCGTCGTCTTGCGTCATCACCGGGCGCGTGCTGATATGTCGGCCAGCGCTCGCAAACATCCGGCCAGTCGAGGCGAAAGGAACCTGTTTGGACACCCTGGTCAGCATGCAACGCTCGCGCATCGCCATCTGCATCGCCACCTACCGCCGGCCGCAGGGACTGGCCCGTGTCCTCGACGGCATCGGCGCGCTGCGCTTTCAGCGCATCGGCGCGCCCGAGCTGCTGGTCATCATCTCCGACAACGAAGCCAGCGACGCCGCCCGGCAAACCGTCGAGACGTTCTCGGCGCGCACCGGCGTCGCAACGCTCTACGTGTCCGAGCGGCGGCGGGGCATTTCCGAAGCCCGCAATGCCTGCCTGGACGCGGTGCCCGCCACCGCCGATTTCATCGCCTTTCTGGATGACGACGAGCGGCCCCATGCCGACTGGCTCGAAGAACTGCTCATCGGCATTGCCGAAACCGGGTCCGATGCCATCACCGGTCCGGCGATGCCGGTCTACGAGGTGCCGCCGCCGGAGTGGTTCCGCATCGGCAAATTCTTCGCCTCGCCACGGCGCAAGAACTCCTCGAAATATGCGGACGTCAACTTCCTCGTTATGGGCAACCTGCTGGTGAAAGCCGATTTCATCCGGCGAAACCACATCCGCTTCGATTCCTACTTCGGCCTTACCGGCGGCGAAGACCGCAAGTTCATGCTGGACATGATCGCTCATGGCGGCCGCTTCACCTGGACCGACAGCGCCCTCGTCGACCATCACGTACCCAAAGAACGCATTTGCCTCCGCTTCGTGCTGCGACGCGAATTCGGCGTCGGCTGCACGCGATCGGCGCTGTTCCGCGTCGACCGGTCCGACATTCGGGAGCGGGTGCGCTATGCCGCCTCCGTCGTCTGGGGACTGCTCTGGACCGTGCTGACGCTGCCGTTTGTCCTGCTCATTCGGCTGCTGTCGAAGGACCCGTACAAGCGGCTGCAACCGCTGTTTGACCTGGCCAACGCCAGCGGCCGCGCCTACGGCCTGGTGGGCATGCAGTTCAAAATGTACGCCTGAACTTCGCCGCGACAGCCGCCTTGACCTCTCAGTCCTGACCATGGCCACCCGGGTCGTTGCCGTACGGGAAGACCGCCTCGGCGCCCGCTTGTGCGCCATCGTCAACGGCTTGCGCATCGCCGAGGCGCTGCGGGCGCCGTTTCATTTCCTGTGGCCGCCGGACGACGAGTGGGGCGAGGAAATCAACGACGTCGATCAGGTGTTCGCGCCCGCGTTCATCGCCATGCATCGGCTCCCCGATCAGCACCTCGCGGAAATCCGCGGGCTTCTCGACGGCAGGCCGCCGCCACCCGGAGAGGTCTACCGCTGTCAGGCCGGCGGCGATGAGCTTTACGTGGTGCAAACGCCCTTTGGCGAGTACCCGCTGCACCGGCTGCCGATCGCCGGCGCGGCGGCGGATCTGCCGACGGTGTTTCGCGACCGCCTCGCCTTCACCGACACCATTCGCCGTCACGCCGACGCCCAGCTGGCTACCCTTGCCGCCGCCGGCCAGGCGGTCGGCTTGCACATCCGCCGCGGCGATGTGCTGCGGGCGCGCGCCGATTACGAAGGACGGTATGCCCCATTGGCGTTCTTCGATGCCTACGTCCGCAGCCAACCCCGGGATCGGCCCGCGGCGTTCCTGATTTTTTCCGACGACCGCAAGGCCGGCGAAGACCTCGTTCGCCGCCTCCCCGGACTGCCGGTGACGCTCATCGGCGGCGGGCTGTCCCGCCTGTCCGTGCTTGAGCGGGCGGTCTGCGAGTTCCTGGTGATGACGCGGATGCAGGCGCTGGTCGGTACCCACTCGGCGTTCCGCGAGACGGCGGCCCTGTTC
>JALOTH010000180.1 GCA_025458035.1 Rhodospirillales bacterium | reverse complement strand
GCCGAGGTCCGCCGCTACCTCGACGAGATCGCCACCGAACAACTGCCGGTCGGCGAGATCGGCTTTACGGGCGGCGAACCGTTCCTCAACCCCGACTGTCCGGCGATGCTGGCGGAAGCGCTGGCCCGTGGCTTTCGCGTGCTCGTGTTGACGAACGCCATGCAGCCGATGTGGCGGCATCGGCAGCGGTTGGAGCCGCTGCGTGATCGCCATGGCGCGGCGCTGACGGTGCGGGTGTCCATCGACCACTACGAGCCGGCGCGGCACGAACAGGTGCGTGGCGCCGGCACCTGGGCGCCGATGGTGCGCGGGTTGCGCTGGCTGGCCGAACGCGGCTTCACCGTCCATGTCGCGGCGCGCACCCTGTGGCACGAGCCGGAAGCCGGCACGCGCGCCGGCTTCGCTTCGCTGTTCGCCGCCGAGGGCATTCCGATCGATGCAGCCGATCCGGTGATGCTGACCCTGTTTCCGGAGATGGACCTGGCCGTTGATGTTCCGGAAATCACCGTGCGCTGCTGGGAGCTGCTGGGCAAGACGCCGGACCAGATGATGTGCGCATCCTCGCGAATGATCGTCAAGCACAAGGGGGCGGCGCAGCCGGTCGTTGTGCCGTGCACCTTGTTGCCGTACGAGGCGCGGTTCATCCTCGCCTCGACGCTGGCCGATGCGAGGGGGCCGGTCAAGCTCAACCATCCGTTCTGCGCCCAGTTTTGCGTGCTTGGCGGCGCATCCTGTTCGGCCGGTGGCTGAGCCCCTGGACAAAGGGCAACGGCCACCGCATCTTCCGGGCGGCCGAACAGATGAGCCGCAGACAGCGGTATCGGCCGGTGAGGAGGGACAATGGCCGCATCCGACGATGAAGATCGCCGCTACGCCCTGACGACGCGGGACATCACGGTGACCGTCGAGCCGCATTTTCTCGAAGATCAGTCCGTGCCCGACGCGCGTCATTTTGTCTGGGCCTATCACGTCCGGATCCAGAACGGCGGCAGAGAGACGGTGCAACTGGTCACGCGCTACTGGAAAATCACCGATTCCCGCGGCCAGGTGCAGGAGGTTCGCGGCGACGGGGTTGTCGGCAAGCAACCGGTACTCCGTCCCGGGGAAGCGTTCGAATATGCCAGCGGCGCGCCGCTGACGACGCCCTCGGGCATCATGGCTGGCGCCTATCAGATGGTCAGCGAGAGCGGCGAACGCTTCGACGTTGAAATTCCCGCATTCTCTCTCGACAGCCCGCACGTCCGCGGCGTGCTGCACTGACGGAGGTGGCGATGACCGATCCTCGCCCGGGGGCGCGTTCCGCCGCCATCGGCCCGCTGAACGCCACGCGCTCCGGGCGGCCGAGCCGCGCCGAAGCCGAAGCGGCGGTGCGAACGCTGCTGCTGTGGGCGGGCGATGATCCGGATCGCGAAGGGCTCGCCGGCACACCGCGCCGCGTCGTCGATGCATTCGGAGACTTCTTTTCCGGCTACGACGCCGATCCCGTCGACATTCTCAAGCGCACGTTCGAGGAGACCGACGGCTATGACGAGATGATCTTGCTTCGTGATATCCGCTTCGAGTCCCATTGCGAGCATCATCTCGCGCCGATCATCGGCCGCGTTCACGTCGCCTATCTGCCCCATCGCCGCGTCGTCGGTATCTCCAAGCTGGCGCGGATCGTCGATATCTACGCCCGGCGTTTGCAAATCCAGGAGAAGATGACGGCGCAGATCGCCAATACCATTGCCAGCATCCTCGAACCCAAGGGTGTTGCCGTGGTCATCGAGGCCGTCCACCATTGCATGACGACACGTGGCGTACACAAACCCGGCGTGGTGATGTCGACGTCGCGAATGCTCGGCGCCTTCCGCGAGGATGCGGCGACACGTCGGGAGTTTCTCGCCATGCTGGGACGTCCCGGCGGCGGCGAAGGCGGCCCGGCGTAGATCGCGTGGCTTGGCGCCGCCCCGCCGTCAGTGTGAGCGGGCGGCTGGCATGATCGAGAAAATGCCGATAACTTCACGCATTTTTCTTTAATTGCGAGAGCAAGACTTGTAAATATTGGTTTTTTGACAATAGCCGCCGCCGTCTGTAGAGTTCCGTATTGGCAGAAAGGCTAGCTGGATTTGATGACGAACGGGGCGCCCATGAACGTTGTCTCGCGACTCCTCAAGGCGCAGGATGGTGCGACAGCGATTGAGTACGCGATCATTTTGGCATCCGTCGCCATTGCCGGCTTCCTGACCTACGACGCCCTCGGCTCCGTTACCCTGGACATGTTCAAGCGCACGCTGGAGGCGTTCCCGTCCTCCTGAGTGTTGTCTGCGGGCAACACTGCGGCGGCGGTTGCCGCCCGGAAAAGCGGCGTTGATTGCCCGTATACGCCATTTTTTTGACCGATTCTTCTCGCATTAACCAACCCTGTGTTCTGATCGTTGCGTTTGCGGCGCAGCGTTGTCGGAATACAACAAGTGTGTCAATCCCTTAGCGTTGTCGCAGAAAAATGTCTTTGACTGAGAGCGCTTCGCAGCGTATTCGGGTCGTTATCCGCTTCCCATCTCCCCGTTGCCCAGCACGATAGGCTCTTCGATGTTTTCCAAATGCATCGCCAAAATTTTTGCGCTCGAGCCCGCGGCAACCGCTGTCGAGTGCGGGGTGATCGGCGCCATCCTGCTGACCGCTCTCGTCTGCTTGACGCTAGCGGTCGCAGACCCGGTGTTCAGCGCGGACGCGTCCTCGCTGGGCAGCACGGTCGTCTCGGCGCAGTAAGGGTCGGCTGACGCGGTGGGCGCCGCGACGCCGGTGCCGCCCGTCATCACTCGGCACGCCGCAGGCCGTCCCTGAGGCTGAGCACCTCGTAGACGGCGCGGCCCATCTGGATCGCATCTCGCAGCCCCGGGGGCTGCGGATCGGCGTGACGCAGGCTGCCGATGAAGTAGACGCTGGTCTGTGCCGCCGGCAGCGCCGCCGCCAGGTGGCGGCTGTGTTCTGCCGGGACAACCCGGTCATTGCGATCGTGGATAAGCACGAACTGCGGCCTCAGGGTTTCGAGTTTCCAGTTCCTCAGATCGAGGCGCACGGCCTGCGCAAGAATCTCCGGCGGCATCGCCGACCAGAGAGCGGCCGCCTGCTGCGGGTCCGTGTTGCTGAATACGGCATAGACACTGCGCCCCGCCGGCCCCAACGCGAGAACCAAGTCGGAAACGTCGGCGCGGTGGTTGTTCAGCTTGCGTTCGGCCATGGTTTCGAGCAGCGCGCGGTCGGCATCGTCATCCAGGCGCGAGGCATTGGAGAACAAAAAGACCCACTTGGCGAGCCGGCTTTCCGACAGAAACTGCCACGGCCCGCCATCATCGGGGCGGTGATAGCCGGTGGTGATGAAGGTCACCAGCGCTTCGAGGTCGTAATAGCCGCCGATACTCAGCACGAAATCGACGCGCGGCCCGGCGTCCGGATCGAAAAGGGAAATGAGCGCCGGGCCGACCGCAAACGACACCGCCGCGATGCCGATTGGTTTGCCGTCGTCGTCACGGTCGAGAAAGCGGACCGCGTCGGCGATGGGGACCGCGTCGTCGGCGGTCACGCGCAGGCTGCGCATCTCCACCAGATCGGGAACCAGCACCTCGAAGCGCGCGCGCGCCAGCGTCGACGCGAATTCCACCAGCCGCCGGTCGTTGCGGCCCGCCGGCGTCACCCCCGGCACCAGGACCATGCGCGCCCTGATCTCATCGGCCGGCCGGTAGAGGTCACCTTCGGCGGCGATGCCATCGATTTCGTAGACGATCGCCGTGCGCGAGGGCGGCGGGCGGCGGTCTTTCAGCAGGCTGGTGCCGCCGCCGGCGCGGATGTCATCAACGACGCTTGCCGCCTCGAACACCCGCGACGGTGAACAGGCGTTGAAAACGACGAGGATAACGCAGATGACGCCGGTTGCCGCGAGCCAGCGGCGATGGGCTCCGGCGCTCAATGCCGGCGAACGCCGATCGGCCACCGCGTTGGTGCGGTGGTCCGCGCGCCCGTCATCAACCCGTCCATTCCTTCATGAACTGGAAGATGGCGCGTTCCATCTGCGCATTGAAGGCCTCCATGGCGGATTGAGTCAGCCGGGCCCAGAACGCCTGGCGCTCATCGGCGGTGACCCCCTCTTTCAACGTGCCGCTTTGCGTGATCCGCGCCGAGGCGAAGCTGACACGCTGGCCGCCCTCGTCGAGGATTTCCAGTTGGCCATCGACGGTGATGGTGTACCGATACTCCGGCTCGACGGTGAACGCG
>JALOTH010000179.1 GCA_025458035.1 Rhodospirillales bacterium | reverse complement strand
GCCAGTTGCGCGTTCGGCCATTGCCAGCACCGCAGCGGGACCGAGGCCCCGCTCCCGCAGCGCGCGAATGGACAGCGCGCCGCTGCGCTTGGCGAGGCGGCGCCCCGCCCCGTCGCGACATAGCGGGTGGTGGTGCCAGAGCGGCGGCTCCAGGCGCAGCAGCGCATACAGCAGCCGGTGTAACGGCGTGACGGACAGCAGATCTTCGCCGCGGGTGACCAGCGTCACCCCCTGCGCCGCATCGTCGACGACGACGGCGAGGTGATAGCTGGTGGCGAGAGCCTTGCGAGCGATGACGACATCGCCCAAGTGATCGAGGCGGACCGGCGCCTCGCCGTGGACGCGATCGGTCCAGGTGAGGGTGCCGGCCACGCGGGTGGCGCGTTCGGCATCGAGGCGCAGCGCATACGGCTCGCCGCGCGCCAGACGTTCGCGGACCAGCCCCGCATCGAGGCGCCGGCAAGTGCCGGGGTAGACGTTCTGAGGGGCAGGCTCCCGCACCATCGGCGTTTGCGGCGCTCCGGCGGCGGCGGCGATTTCGGCGCGGATAGTGGTGCGCGTGCACAGGCAGGGATAGGTCACGCCGAGCCCGACGAGCTGCTCGATGGCGGCCCGGTAATGGTGCAGCCGTTGCGACTGGCGAACCGGCGGCGCGTCAGGGGCAAGGCCAAGCCACGCAAGGTCATCAAGATTGCGCGTCTCGAACGCCGGCCGGCAGCGCGCCGCGTCGATGTCCTCGATGCGCACCAGATAGCGGCCGCCGCCGCGCCGGGCGGCGTCGTACGCAAAGAGCGCCGCGTAGGCATGGCCCAGATGCAGATCGCCGGTCGGGCTCGGCGCAAATCGGGTGACGATGGTCATGGCGGGATAACGTTGCTGCGGTTCGCCCCGGCGGATAAGCTGTCGCCGATCTCACAGCACCGGGGACAGACCGATGATAGCGCCAGTGTTCGCGGCGATCACTCTCGCGGTTGTTGCCGGCGCGGTGCCGGCCGCTGCCGCCGAGGGGGATGCCCGCACCCCCGTCCGCCTGCCAGCGGAGATGCGCGCCGACTTCCTCGCCGAGATGCGCCAGCACATGGACTCCCTCGACGACGTGATCGCCGCCGTCGCCGCGGCTAATTTCAAGGACGCTGCCAAAGTTGCCCGCGAGCACCTGGTGCCCGGCTCGGGCAAGGGCTTCGGCCGCCATCTGCCCATCGAGTTCCGGGAGATCGGCCTTGGCATGCACCGCGCCGCCGCCGAGTTCGCGGAGGTGGCGGAAGCCGCGGGCGCCCCGCCGGCGGATGCCGACTGGCGGCGGGTGATGGCGGCGCTGAAAGAGATTTCCGGCCACTGCCGCGCCTGCCATGACGCTTTTCGCGTCGAGTGACCGCCAGCGGGCCGGCTTGTTGGCGATGCTGCGGCGGTGCCGGACCGGCTACACGGAGGTCGCGCCGCGGGCGGTCAGCGCCAGCGTGATCGCATTCGTTCCCTGCAACAGCAGTTCGATGGCGATGAACAGGGCGATGAAGAAAAGGCCGGGAACGGGCCATTGGCCCACCATCATCGCCGCGAGGGCAATGCTGAGGATGCCCGACAGCAGCGTCCACACCCAACCTGCACCCCGTTGCCGAAGCTGCCTTGCCATCAGGATGCGGGTGACGCCGACCGCGGCCAACACGCCGCCGACGACCCAGGCGAGGAGTTGTGTCGCCAGTTCCGTGTTGTAGATGACGACGATGCCGGCGGCGATGTAGAGGGCGCCGATCGCCATCTGCCAGAGGATGGCCTTGAAACCCTTGCACTTCAGGCATTCGAACAGCTGCGCGGTGCCGCCGACGACGAGCAGCACCCCGATGAAGGCGATGCTGACGATGGTCAGGCCGAACAGCATGGCGAGGCCGGCGAGGCCGAGGATCAGGTAGAGAAGCCCGAGCGCCAGCATCCATCGCCAATTCAACCCGACATCGCCGAGCAGCGGATCGGCGTCGCCGGCAATGGCCGCCCGCGAGTTTGCCATGGACATCTCCCTTCACATTGGTAACGTTCCGGCGCCCGCCGCAGCCCGCGTCGGCAATGTGGCGCGGATTTAGCCTCGCCGGCAAGCGACAGGATGGTGGCCACGATGCGGACTTTTCGGCAAGTGCCGCGGCGCCTGTGGCATCTCGTCCGCTGCTGTACCGTCTTGCTGCTGGCAGCCGGCTTGAGTGGCTGCGGCGATGGTGGCGGTCTTTTCAGCCGGCTCCAGCTGAAGCCGGGGGAGATCATCGTCGAGCGCCGGCCGGATCCCCGCTATGATATCTTGTTTCCTTATTACGTCGAACTGTGCTCGATCAGCCAGTGGCACGACAAGCTGGGGCGGCGCGGCAACCCTTTTGGCCATGCGCTGATCTACATCAAAGGCGCATGCAAGGATGAGGCCGCGCCGTTTCCATTGCTCCGGCGCTGCCGCGGCCTCGCCACCAGCACCGACGACCCCGAGCATGGCGCCGCCGTCAGCGTTGGACAGTGGCTGCGCAACGTCAATTTCATCGTCGTGCCGGGGCATGATCTCGTCTTCAGCGGCAACCTCGAAACGGGCGAGCGGCTGACGCGGGAGCATCGGGATGCCACGGTCCAGGAAGCGATCGCCAAGGGCGTTTACCAGGGAGTCGAATTCCATGACGGCTGGACGCGCGAGGCCGACCGCAGTCTGACCAACTTCGTGACCCGCCATTCCGTGGGCGTCGACTTCGCCCTGCAATTCTCCCGCAACGTCTTCTGCTCGCGCATTCCGGTACCGGAACCGGTGCTCGACGAGATCATCGCCTTCCTGAATGACAAGAACACCGAGTATGCAACGGGCAAGGCGGACTACAACTGGAACCTGTTGGCCGACAACTGCGTACACACCGTTCGCAACGCGCTGGCGGCAGCGAACATCTGGGCGCCGATCCCCGCGTGGCAGGTCACGCTGCGCGCGCTGTTCGAACTCGCGGTGCCGGCCAACGAGTTCGTCAATCTCGGCGCGCTCGGCGCCAAGGGCCCGCTCGCCGATTACCGGGAAATCCAAGGCAACGGACCGTCGCGAGATGCCTTGCACGACTTCCGCTGGCTGCCCACCCGCCACGGGGCCTTGGTCAAGACGCTGCCGGTGCATCAGCCGAACGACGTCTACCGCACCGACTTCCGGCTGTTCGCCGTGCAATCGCCGCTGCGCATGGGCAAGACGGCGGGCGCCGTACGCCTGCTGTCCGATCCCCGCTATGTCGAACTTGAGCCCAACCTGCTGCACTTCCGCGACGAATATGATCGGATCCTGGCGACCCACGATTATCGGGTCGACCCGCTGGCGAGCGTGCGTGGCACCCCCTATCGCCGCGTCGGCCGCGTTCATCTTCAGTATATCGGAGCGCAGCGGGCGGAGGTTGAGGGCCTGCTGCAAAAACTGAAGGCCTACAACGCCGTGCCCGGCGCGCCCAAGGGTGAAACGGCCCCGCTCGGCGACGCCTTCGTCAGTGCGGACGGCGATGGCTGAACCGGCCGCCGGAAGCGGCACCGTGCCTGAGGTGCTGCCGGAGATTCCTGTCTTCGATGTTGGCGTGGATTTTCCGTTCGAGACACTGGAATGCGCGTTCGACCGCCTGAACGCGCTGCTGGACGCCAGCGGCGGCCGCATCCCGGCACTGGCGATCAGCATGGCCGACGCAGTCTCCCGCCGCTGGCTGAAACGCTGGCACGAGCCTTACCTGGCGGAAATCGACCGCATTGCCGCGCGCATGGGCCGGCCCGGCGCCTACTTTCTGAATGTCAGCTATGAGTGGGGTTGCACGGCTTCGGCGATGCCGGCACCGGACGGCGCCTCCGCCCGCCTGACGCGGGTTCTCGACTGGCCGGATCGCGGCCTCGGCCGCTATGTCATCGCCGCCCGCGTCAATGGCGAGGCCGGCCGCTGGCTGACGCTGACCTGGCCCGGCTATACGGGGGTGCTGCAGGCGATGGCGCCGGGGCGGTTCGCGGCGTCTCTCAATCAGGCGCCGATGGAACAGCCGGTGGGCACGCTGGCCATCGACTGGCTGCTCAACCGCGCCAAAGTCTGGCGGCAGCCGCACCTGACGCCGGCGCATCTGTTGCGCCAGGTTTTCGAGCGGGCACGGAATTTCGCCGAGGCGAAGGCGATGTTGACGACGACGCCCATCGCCCTGCCCACCATCTACACCCTCGCGGGCCTTGCGCCGGACGAAACTTGCGTGATCGAGCGCCGGGAAGAGAACGCCCACGTCATCGACGGTGC